>CAKZOC010000029.1 GCA_937136025.1 uncultured Bacteroidota bacterium | reverse complement strand
TTTTTTTGTTTCACCCGGGAGCAAATAGTTCTTTGGAGATTTGACCCCCTTAAGGCTCGCATGGAAAGCGGTGAGATCAGGCAGTTAACAAGCGATATTGAGGGCTTTGTGCACCGGCTGTGCACAGAAATAAGTCGATGAGATTTACTTTGGATTTAAGGAAAGTGAAAGGGACTTCAGGAATCTCACTTTCCTGTTTCAGTGGTCTTATTGAGAAGGACTTCTTCATCCCCATGGAGGGGTCTTTTTACAAAATACATTTTCATCATACCCTTATTCTTCACCTGCACCATACCCCGGAATTCACATTCAAAATGATCTTTAATCAACAGATACGTACTTTCGGAAATATTGATTTTGCCCGATTGTGAACCGGATTCCATTCGGGAAGCAATATTCACCGTATCCCCCCAGATGTCATAGGCGAATTTTTTGGTGCCCACCACCCCGGCTACTACAGGTCCGGAGTGGATACCGATCCGGATCTCAAAACCCGTAACTTCAGAATACCCGTCCCCGGAGACAATATCGATGATATCACAGGCCAAACGCACCATCTGAATGGCGTGGTCTTTCTCGGGAAACGGGAGACCGGCTGCACACATATAGCAGTCTCCCATGGTCTTAATTTTTTCAACCCCATGATTTTCTGCGGCCTGGTCGAAACGTGAAAAATAATAATCTACCGTTTTTACGAGGTCCTCCGGACTCATTTTCTCTGAGTAATGGGTAAAACCGACGAAATCTGCAAACATCACACTGACGGATTCAAATTTCTTTGCCTGCACACGTCCGTATTCCTTGAGCTCATCGGCCGTTTCTTCTGGAAGTATATTCTTTAGGAGGTCATCCGAACGCGCTTTTTCTTTTTCGATCACATCACGCGTCCTTCGGATATACTTATAACGTCTGAAAAGGCCATAGGCCAACATAAATGCAAGGATGACAATCCCCAGGGCAACGTAAAGGGCGGCATCCTGCCGCTTTTCCCTCAATTCGCTGATTTCAGCTTCCTTTTCGAGCAGATTGACTTCCGATTGTTTTTGGTCGACTTCAAAGTTGGTCCGCAACCGGGCCATTTGCTGCACTAAACCAATATTACTGAGGCTGTCTTTGTACGTGGCGTATTGCCTGAAATATTTCAGGGATTTCCCCGGGTCGCCGAGTTGCTCATACAATTCTGAAAGTTGCAGGTTGGCATCCCGGATCTGTTCCTTCAGCCCGTAGGTCGTTGCAATATCCAAACTCCGTTCGGAATACTGAATAGCCAAACGGTACTTCCCCTGTTTCTCATAAATATCTGAAATGAAAGGCAGGAAGGCAGCCACTCCGTAGTAATCTCCTTCGGCTTCCAGAATCTCCAGACATTCATTTAACTTTTCAAGGGCCTGTTCCGGTTTATCCTGAGCCCCGTAGACCATTCCAAGGGATCCCAAATAGTAACCAATCCCAATACGAAATTCAAGCGCTTCAAAAATGGGTCCCGCCTCCTCAAAATACATCAGGGCAGAATCCAGCTGCCCCAGCCCATAATAAAAATCCCCGGCATTGGACAACCCGGTAGACAGGGAGAGGGAGTCATCTGTTTCGCGCAGCAACGCAATGGCTTGCTGATAGTAATCGCGGGCATTATCGTTATTTTTGTTCATGGAGTAGGTGTCCGCAATGGTCACATATACGCTGCCCAGCGCGCTGTCAGATCCACTTTCATCGGAATAATTTGCGGCTTCAAAATAGTTGTTAAGGGCGTCTACCTGATTTCCCAGCCGGGCATAACCGTTTCCTTTTTGAAGGTAACCCTGGAACAGTCTTTGAGTGGAATCCTGCCTTTGAGCCACCTGAATCAGGGTTTCACTGTAGTAGATTACTTTTTGGGGATCCTGGAAGGTGACAGAAAGCAAATCGAGTAGCTCCAGGCTGTCGGCGGGTGCAAAGTTGCCTTGCAGGTATACCTGTTCCAGACTGTCAACATCAATGGATTGCTGGGCGAAGCCGCTTAGATGGCCAAGCAGCAGGAGGCTGAAGAATGCTATTGACGATTTCCAAAGCGTCATAAAACCGCTCTGAATCAAAAAATTTTTAAAAAAGCTGGAAATGGAGCTGTTCATTTTATTGGCCAACCACCCTTATCTTTGGATCAATATTAAAGGTGCCCGATTTTCTTCTGCCATCGACATAAACCCTGAATTGAATTTTGTATTTATAATCTGTTCCATCTTCGGTCCTGTTCAGGATGGTTCCACGAACTTCTCCGTTCTGCCCGCCCAGCCGGTTGGAACCAAAAATATCTCTGCCCCCCCGGTTTCCCTGGTGGTTGATCGCCCGAATCTCCACACGATCGTCAGGGGATGAAGTGGAAACCCCTCGCCAGATAATAACATCTCCGATGCTTGCTTCAATGGTATAGTCCTCATTGCTTACCTCGGGATCCTGTCCTAAAAAATGGCAGAAATCATTCACATTCGGATTTTCAATATCCGCAGTATTGACCTCCAAAGTGATGACGCGTTCGGTCTGGGCCCGGAGATTTGTCAGCAGGAACACCGGCAACAGGAAAAAAAAGATCCGGAAAGCGACGATGGGTTTCATAATTGAGCGTTTTTGTCGTGTCTGGTTTAAAAGGTAGTTCAATTATTTTGATTGATCTAAAATATAAGACTAAAAAAGGGGGCTAGAGCTCCTGGCATCCGCTTTTGAGGTATTTCCGCCCCTAGTGGCCTGGGCTGAAAAACAGATGGGAATCCTGGCATCCGCGTCGAAATCCTCAAAAATGATTATTTTAAAGCACCTAACTCAAAAGTATATGAATCACAGGAGAAGTTTTTTGAAGAAAGGCCTTCTGGGCGGTTCGGCGGCATTGTTCGTTCCTCCCATGCTCTGGGCGCAACCGGGTCAGCTGGTGGGGGCAAACGATCGCATCCGCATGGGGCTGATCGGTTGTAATGGGATGGGTTTTTCAAACCTGTCGTCGTTTATGAGAAATCCCGAGGTTGAGGTAGCTGCCCTGTGCGATGTGGATACCCGTGTCCTCGACAGGCGGGAGGCGGAAATAATGGCAGGAGGACGGCCTAAACCCAACCGATTCACAGACTATCGCAAATTACTCGAAGCTCCTGATATCGATGCAGTGATCATTGGCACACCCGATCATTGGCATTGCCTGCAGCTTATCGATGCCCTGAAAGCAGGGAAGCACGTGTATTGCGAAAAACCGCTGGCCAATTCCATCCATGAGGCGGATCGGATGCTGACGGCGGCGCATAACTCGGACCGCATGGTCCAGGTAGGGCAGTGGCAGCGCAGCGAACCACATTTCGAAAAAGCAATTTCCTTTGTGCATTCCGGGGCTCTGGGGCCTATCCGACTTGTAAAAACATGGGCGTATCAGGGATGGATGAAACCGATTCCGGTATTACCGGATGCCCCGGCACCGCAGGAGGTGGATTATACCATGTGGCTGGGACCGGCGGCCCGGAGGCCCTTTAATCCAAATCGTTTCCACTTTAATTTCCGTTGGTTTTGGGATTATGCCGGGGGCCTGATGACAGACTGGGGTGTCCACCTCATAGACTATGCACTTTTTGGGATGAAGGACACGAATCCCATTTCGATAACGGCCACAGGGGGAAAATACGCCTATCCGGACGATGCTTCGGAGACTCCGGACACCTTGCAGGCCATATATGAATTTAAGGATTTCACGCTTCTTTGGGAGCACGCTACGGGTATCGACGGTGGAAATTACGGAAGGAACCACGGAATCGCCTTTATTGGGAACAACGGAACCCTGGTCCTGGACCGCGGAGGCTGGGAGGTCATTCCGGAAGTAGGACATGAGGGATGGCGGATGCTGGAGGACCAACCCCGGATGGAGGCCGTACCCCTTCAACCTTCTTCCGATGAAGGACTGAATCTGCATACTTCAAATTTTCTGGAGGCCCTTAAAACGGGTAATTCCTCTATTCTCAAGGCTCCGGTAGAGGTCGGGTACCACGCGGCCCGGGTATGTCATATGGGGAATGTCGCCTATAAGATGGGGGGTAAGGTTTTCTGGGATAAAGAAAAGGGAAGTTTTAAGGACCCCGAAGCAAATGCAGTAGCCCGGGTTCACTATCACAATGGTTGGTAGCCGGATGGAGCTTTGATGTAGACCCTTTATTTCCGGTACTTGTCGTTCAGACCTATCCCTTTCGAGATCATGGGTATGATTTTTTGCAACCTTCTTTCCCGTGTTGCTTTTTGTTTGGCGGTTGTGATGTAGTCACTAAAGTCATTTTGTTTAAAAGGGGGGAGGTTATAGAAGGCTTCAGACAAAATCGGATCAGCCAGAAGGAGCGCCATTAATTCTTGTGGAACTTCTCGCTTCCCAGTCTTTTTCCGCTTTATTTTTAAGCCCTTCTTTTCGATTTCAATGGCCTCTTCGATGTATTTTTGTACAGCCGCGGGATTCAACGGGTCATCGATTTTGAATTTCCAGTGACGCAGGGCCCTCGTTTTCCCTTCTTGTGCAGTCTGCAACACACCCAGAGGGTCAGAATGGAAAACCCCGTTAAAAAACCAAAGGCCATAATGATTTTTAAACGATAGGATTCCCACCACATTTTTCCCCTCCCTGGTGTAAACAGGAGCGTTCCACTTCAGGGTTTCTTCCAATCCGCATTTCAGTGCGATACTGCGCAGCTTCCCTAAACCTTCTTTAAAAGGCCCACTGCTTTGGAAATAGGCTTCTAGCTTTTCTTTTGTTGCCATGTTTCCTGCGGTTTTTTTGCAGTTAACTCACAAATTTTCACGATTACTTCCACCGCTTTTTCCATACTCTGCAAAGGAATATATTCGTATTTACCGTGAAAATTATGGCCTCCGGCAAATATATTGGGGCAGGGAAGGCCCATGAAACTTAGCTGAGACCCGTCCGTGCCGCCCCGTATGGGTTTGATGATCGGATGAACACCAACAGCCTGCATCGCTTCTTCCGCTAAGGCGACAATGGAGAAGACAGGAAGAATTTTTTCCTTCATATTGTAGTACTGATCGGCGATTTCGATTTCGATTTCAGCCCTGTGCGATTCACGAACTTCTGCAACAAGCGCCTGCAAACGATCTTTTCTATTTTCGAAATGTGTTTTGTCGTGATCCCGAATAATCAATTGGGCCGTGGCTTCTTCAATACTTCCATTCATCTGATGCACGTGGTAGAAGCCCTGTCGGCCGGACGTTTTTTCCGGGACTTCATCTGCAGGAAGTCCTGAGAGCACTTCCCGAAGTACGGTGAGGGCATTGACCATTTTGTCTTTGGCATACCCCGGGTGGACACTTTTACCAAAGGCGCGAATATTGGCCTTGGCCGCATTGAAATTTTCATATTCCAGTTCCCCGATCTGACTGCCGTCCACCGTGTAAGCCCATTGGGCCCTAAAGGCTGGCACATCAAAGAGGTGAGCTCCCCTCCCGATTTCTTCATCCGGGGTAAAACCAATACGGATTTCTCCGTGAGGAATTTCCGGATGTGCTATTAAATATTCCATAGCGCAAATGATCTCGGCCACACCCGCTTTATCGTCCGCTCCCAAGAGTGTGGTTCCGTCTGTCACGATCAGGGTTTGTCCTATGTAATTCCGAAGCTCGGGGAAGTACTCAGGGGACAGCACAATCGATTTTTCGGGGTTCAGAACAATATCCTCCCCATCATAATCTTCGATTACGCCCGGTTTTACTCCCTCCCCTGAAAAGTCCGGGCTGGTGTCATAGTGGGAAATAAAACCGATCGGTGGCACATCATTTGAAGAATTTGACGGCAGTGTGGCTGTGAGGTAGGCATTGTTGTCCAGGACCACTTCTTCCATGCCCAGTTCCTGGAGTTCTTTTTTGAGCAGGTGTGCCAGATTCCATTGGCGCTCCGTACTCGGGCAATGTTCAGAATTCGGATCACTTTCCGTGTTTATTTGCACATACCGCAGAAAACGCTCTTTTAGGGAATTCATAAGTTCTTTTCTTCAAAAATAGGTTTCTGTATGAAAATCAGGCATCTCTTTTGTAATTTCAACCCATGAAACGGAGAAATTTCTTTTTGTTTGTTTTCTTTTGGGTCTTCGTCACAGTACGGAGCCAGGATTGTCCATTGGGGCTGGGTGGAACAGACCCTCAACAGATTGCAAAGGTATTTGAATTCGATACCGCCCAGGAGCAGCGCATGCTGAAATGGGTAGATTCCCTGGAGCAGAAAAATGCTCCTTTGCAGTTAGAACTCGATGAACTTCTGGCGTCCCACCCGCAACAAACTCCGGAACAACTGACCGCTATGGGGCAGAAATACGAGGAGATCAAAGAAAAGATGGTTCGCAATTCACGTTTTTATGACCGTTTGTTGCTCGGTATTTTCCGACCCGTGCAGTACAGAAAATATGAGGAATTGTGTGCGGAGCTGGATCTTTACCCGCTGGAACCGACTTCTGAGGCGCTGTTAAAAGGGCAGGAGCACAAATAGAATCATCCTTTTAGGGAGTAGGAGTCCTGAGTGTAAGTTTGTACTTTTGGCCAAACATTGACCCCGATGTACAAGCAAGTTATTCGCCCCCTTCTTTTCCGCTTTGATCCTGAACAGGTCCATCATTGGTCTTTTAAAGCTATCGGACTTGTATATCGCCTGGGCTTGGGACCCCTTGTCACTAAGCGTTTTCGAAAACAGGACAAACGACTCGAGCGGGAAGTGTTCGGCCTGACCTTTCCGAACCCTGTGGGACTGGCCGCCGGATTTGATAAAGATGCGCGGCTCTTCCGCGAGCTCTCCGGGTTGGGGTTTGGCTTCATAGAAATCGGAACACTCACCCCGAAACCCCAGGAGGGGAATCCTAAAAAGCGCCTCTTTCGCCTGAAGGCAGATCAGGCCATTATCAACCGGATGGGGTTTAATAATCAGGGTGTGGATCTTGCGGCCGAGCGGCTGAAAGTACCTCATGGTGTTTTAGTGGGCGGGAATATTGGGAAGAACAAAATTACGCCGAACGAGCGTGCAGTCTCCGACTACTTATATTGCCTCAAGATCCTTTACCCACTCGTAGATTACTTTGTGGTAAATGTGAGTTCCCCCAATACTCCGGGTTTACGGGAGTTACAGGATAAAGCGCCCCTGACCGAATTGTTAAATACGCTTAAAACGGCCGGGAAAGCCCATGCAAAAGCGCACAGTACAAAGGAAAAACCCATACTCCTCAAGATTGCTCCGGATCTGAGTGATGCCCAGCTTCAGGATATTATTGAGATCATTAGCAGTACCGGGACCGATGGAGTGATCGCCACCAATACTACTCTATCCCGGGAAGGTTTGGTTTCTGAACCTGAATTGTGCGGGGAAACGGGAGGTCTGAGTGGAAGACCCCTGGAACGCAGGAGTACTGAGGTAATTCGTTTTTTATACGAGAACAGTAAAGGAGCCTTTCCCATTATAGGGGTAGGGGGGATTCACAGTCCCGAAGATGCCCTGGAGAAACTGGATGCCGGGGCAAGCCTGGTACAGCTCTGGACCGGATTTGTATATGAGGGTCCGTCCCTGGTCCGTCGCATCAATGAGGCCTTGCTCAAACGTATGGATCGCTAGGCCTTTATAATTTACTTCTTAAGCGGGGATCAAATAATCAATACGAGTGAGCGCATATGTAGGGGTAAGGACCCTGTAACTATTGATATAAAACATTTCGGCCCCTGAAATAAACAAAAAAGTGGCCCGGGGGGAGCCACTATATTTGCAATTCTGAAATGAGGGTTAAAGTAAGCCAGCTGCTTTGGACATCATTCCAAACTGGTCAGGACTCAGAAAACCTTTCATTTTCTTCATAAACTTTTTGTTTCCGAGTAGCGTATTCTGAATTGTTTTCAGGCCATCAGAGGAAAGCAATTGCTCTGGAGAGTATTCTCCCAAAATCTTCTGAATCTTAGGGGATTTCAACGACTTCTTTACAAAAGCACTGGCTTGTTCCGCCTGGGCATCGGTAAAATTGAATTTATTCGCCAGAGCTTTAACCTGGTCTCCTGCGATTTGGTCGATGAAGGAGTCTGATTTTAAAGTGCTGGCTGCATCAGAGGCCATCGCACCGAGATCCTGGGCCGAAAGTTGTCCAACGACCAAAGCAAAACAGATAAAGAGTACTTTTTTCATAATTTCATTTAGAGTTATTGTTAAGGGCTAAAAGTATATAAACTCCAGAGCCTTTTTATCCAAATTCTGCAAGAGATTCGGTCTTTGGTGTACTCAAGTATTAAAAATCACGGAAATTTCGGACCATCTGAACTGAAACTACCCTTGGGCAGTGTTGTATTTTTTTAAGCAAAAATTCCATGTGATTTTATTGAAAAGACCAATATGCAACCACAATTCGGAATGCTCTGCATTCAGTTTTGCCTTGAATTTCTGTGAGGATTTATTGAAATACTGAGTAATGCTCAGGCAACGTGTTTTCCCGTCTGATTTCAGGAGTTTATACCCCTGATAGCGAAGGTATGGGGCAAGACTTCGCCCCCTGTAATCCTCATAGGTGTACATATTTTCCAGGTATGCCTCATTTTCTGCCAGAGCGATGCGATTCCCCCTGAAGGCAAAACTCTGGTAGCGCATGAGCATAAAGGCCGTTAATACATCTTCACGGAAGAGGCCTACCGATTGATAATCTGATGCCAGCCTTTCTTTGAGTTCAGCAGTATTCCAACGGAGGTTTTTGTAGAGTTCCAGGACCACGGCCTTGTCAACCGGACCGATACGGTACCGCTTTTTATCATCCCGAATATCCGGTTCTTTGGCGAGATGGAGCCCCTCCTCATCAATCCAATACGGATTGATGGATATCCCAAATCTGAGCAACAGATTAAGAAAACTAAACAGGATCAGGCCATGACGGATGCGATCTCGTATCAGATAGAGTTTATAGTACCGGCTGTCTTCTTTTGTAGTATCGTCCTTTTTCTTTCTATCGTCCATAGCTGCCATTACCGGGCTTTAATCCCAGTTGCTTTCGAAGTTCAGCAGGAGTCATAATCTCCCTTTCATTGACATGGGCCAGGTTGTGTATCCGCTGGAGGAGTGTGGTATTGGTGGCCAGTTCTGTTCTTTTGGCATCATACCAGATGTTGTCTTCCAGGCCCACTCTGACGCCCCCTCCCATCGCAATGGCGGTGGAATTCATTTTCAATTGTGCATTTCCGATCCCGGCCAGGCTCCAGAATGAAGCATCTGGTAATTCATTGACCATCATCCCGGCGTGAAGAAGTGTCGCCTGGGCACAAGCGATATTCCCCAGCAGGAGATTGAAATAGAAGGGCGCATCGAGCAATCCCTTGTTGTGAAGGTAGCGTGCATAGTTGATCATTCCCACATCAAATGCCTCCAGTTCGGGCAGGATTCCGAGTTCCTTCATGGTCCGCGCCAGATCCTTTACCATGGAAGGCGCATTCAGGCTTGCGGTTTGATTGAAGTTCAGGGAACTCAAAGTAAGACTGCCCATGTCGGGTTTCAGGTTTCCTTCCAGATACAACGGATCCGCGCGTTGGGAAAGGGCTTTAAAATTGCGCCCGCTCAAAGAAACACAGATGATCAGTTCCGGCGCAAACTCCCGAATACCACTAATGATCTCGGCGTAAATTTCTTTTTTATAGGTGGGCTCCTGTGTTTGCGGTTCCCGGGCATGCAAATGCACCATGGTAATCCCAAGTTCGCAGGCCTCTTTAACGTCAGTCACAATTTCATCCACAAGAACGGGAACGTGGGGTGTCATTTCCTTGGTGGGAATCATCCCGGTGGGGGTAAAATTGACTATTAAGTTCGCTGTCATGGTGTTATCAGGGATTATTTTTCAGTAAAAGATATCTGTTTCGACCGGGGTATTCCAATAAAGAGGTTTTAAACAACAATAAATCGACAAAAAGAAGTTTATCCACAGGATTCAGGGCCCTGGCTTTTGGCCTGAACGACAATGGTTAAGGATATCTCTTCCCTTCTGATTCAAGGACTTTGACTCCAGTAATCGATCACGAGCACATCGTCCAGCCAGGGATGCAGCATCTCGCCAAAGCGCTTGTGGTCCGGGTGGGGCAGATAAACCGCCCGGTCCTCTTCTGAAGAAAAGGTGAGCACAAAACAATGTGTAAACCCTTTGTTGATCCCTTCAGGTGAATTGTTGAGACCCCATTCCAAATCCTTGATTTCAGGAATCTTTTCGGGAAGGGAATAAAAGGCCTTCTCAATTTTACGAAGGGTATGCCGGGGAGTGTCCGATTTAAACTTAAAAAGGACGACATGACGCAGTGCGCCTTGTTTTTCACTGGATTCCGCCATCTCGTAAAGGTCGACAATTTGGGATTGACCCGCTGTGAGACAACATAAGAAAAAACAAAGGACGGTCGTTTTCATCTGGAAAGGGTTTCATGTGAAAAAGGAAGATACGAAAACACAATAGCAATTCGGGCTTCCGCGAATAAGTGATACTTTTGAAAGGGTTTAAATTTAGGGAATGCCAGAAACCGTTAAAATAATCGAATGTCCCAGAGATGCCATGCAGGGCATCAGGACTCCAATCCCTACGGAAGCTAAAACCCGGTATATCCAGGCCTTGCTGAATTGTGGTTTTCACACCATAGATTTCGGCAGTTTTGTTTCTCCCAGGGCCATACCCCAAATGGCCGACACCGCAGATGTACTGGCCGGGCTCAACCTGGAGCAAACCCGTAGCAAACTGCTCGCTATTGTGGCCAACCTCAGGGGTGCCGAGGCGGCTTCTCAGTTTTCGGAGATTGCATATTTGGGCTATCCTTTTTCTATTTCTGAAAATTTCCAGATGCGAAATACCCATAAAACTATAGGACAGTCCGTCGATATTCTCCGGGATATTCTCGAGGTGGCTCAGGGCAGCGGACAGGAAGTGGTCACGTATATCTCCATGGGTTTTGGAAACCCGTACGGGGATCCATGGGATGTGGATGTTGTAGCGGAATGGACAGAACGCTTAGTCGGGATGGGTGTTCGGATTCTTTCACTCTCGGATACCATCGGGAGTTCAACACCGGAGATTATAGCGCACCTTTTTGAAAACTTAATCCCCAGATACCCGGAAGTGGAATTCGGGGCACACCTGCATACACATCCCCGGACCTGGCATGAAAAAGTAGATGCCGCTTATAAGGCCGGATGCCGGAGATTCGATGGAGCCATTCAGGGATATGGGGGATGCCCCATGGCTAAAGATGAGCTGACCGGTAACATGCCCACCGAAAAGCTCTTGTCCTACTTCACGAGTGAAAAAGCCGATACCGGGGTCAACTGGATGGCCTTTGAGGCGGCTTTCAACAAGTCGAAAGACCTTTTTCAGAATTATATCTAAAAGTGCTCAACAGCAATGGCTTCGGTTATAATGACCCAACTGAGGTCCGATCGCAATTAATACCGGAGCTGAAGTCCGGCAAAAGCCCCAAAGGGATGGCCCGGGCGCAGCCCTGCGGGTACCCTGGATACCAGATACGTCTCGTCCAGGAGGTTGATAATATTGGCCGTAAGGCTCAGGTGTTTTCCCACGTGATATTTCCCGGCAAAATCCAGAATAAAATTTGAAGCTACACCTTCCCCATCCGGGATAGATCCCGTTCCTGCCTGAGTTCGGAAGGCCCCTGTATATCGGGCATTGACGTTGATTTCATACCGTTCATGTTCCAGGCTCAGGGATGTGTTCCATTGGTGTTTGGAGATATAGGGCATTTCATCTCCGGCGGTCACTTCCCCCCACAAGTCGTCTTCACTCCCGAAATCGGTTTGAAAAGCCGTATCTGTGTACGTATAGGAAAAGGTGATCGGAAGATTCCATTTGGCATTACCGGGAAGAAAATTGTAATTCAGAAGTAACTCCAGTCCGCCCACGTTGACCGCTCCTGCGTTGAACTGATCCAGAGTGCCCGTGCCTCCGGATGCGGCCAGATCACTCCCGAGCAAATTGCTGTAATCGTTAAAAAACCCTACAATTTCCCCACTAAAGCTTCCAAGCGCGAAACGGGATCCCAATTCATAATTGATACTCT
>CAKZOC010000028.1 GCA_937136025.1 uncultured Bacteroidota bacterium | reverse complement strand
GGGGCTGAGGGATTCTCAACAAGGCCGGACTGGGCGGTTTACGGAGTCTTACAAGTATGGGATGCCGCGGCTTCAGCAGAAGCTTTTTTCAGCGTTCATCCTCAATTTCAGAGGTATGTGCGGAATGCGGAGGAATCATTAATCATCTATATGCGCCCTGTCAAATCCAAAGGTCACTGGAACGGGGTCAATCCGTTTGAGCGGACCGCTGCACCGGAGGCCGGGAATAGTGCACTGGCCGTAATTACAAGGGCTACAATCCACAAAAAATACCTGCGCACGTTCTGGAAAAATGTTCCCGCCTCCCAACGTCCGCTTCAGGGTATTCGGGGTCTGATATATACCAAGGGGATTGGGGAAACTCCTTTTGTGGATATGGCGACCTTCAGCCTTTGGACAGATGCCGATGCCATGAAAGCTTATGCCTACGGGACAAAAGCCCATCAGGAAGTCATTCGTAAAACACGGGAACTCGGATGGTATAAGGAGGAGCTTTTTGCCCGTTTCCAACCTTATAAAATAACAGGAACCTGGAAGGATATTCCCAATCTGAAGACCTTTCGCGAATCTCTTAAAGGAAGAGATACAAACTCATAAAAAAGACAAACTGGGCGCCGAGCAGGTGCAGTGAGAACTGTTTGTTTCCTTTAATGCCCAGCTTTTCATAACCCCATAGAAAAAGAACGGCCAGGACAAACCAGCAAATGTAATTCCAGAGGGTGGGCATGCCTCCCTCGAAGGTCCAGAAATCCAGCACAGGCGCCACACCTTCCATAAAAAAATCCAGGCCAATCAATAACAGGGCTCCCACAAGGATACGTGCCCCAGCCGGGACCGGCAGGTTGCGGCTCACACAACCACTGCAAAAACTGAGTAAGGCCCAGTTTACCCCAATCAGATAGGGAATGCCATCGAGTTTCGGACCCAGATTTTCCCCGTACTGGTAAGTGCCAAAGAGCCATCCCGTATGTACCCCGATCCATTCAGCGGAAATCCCGGCGACACAGATAAAGGCAAAAAGGGCTGTTTTGCGGATCGTGTCCAGGGGAAAGATCCAGATGAACAAAAGGGCCATAAGCATCAGATTCAAAGGCGTTTTGGGTACAAACCAGTCTGCCTGACCGGATAAAATGCCGATGAGCCCGCTCAGGTGCAACAGCCAGATCAGGAAGATGCCTATGGGTGTTTTCCGGGATTCCAGTGTGTTTTTGGAGTGGCTCATGGGGCAGGTACCGAATTGCTTACAATTTTTGCGGAAAGCAGGGCGAGCGGAATTCCGCCTCCCGGATGTACCGAACCTCCGGCAAAGTAGAGGTTTTTGATGCGATTGCTGAAATTGGGATGCCGCAGAAAGGCCGCGAAGCGATTATTACTGGCGGCCCCATATAAAGCCCCTCTGTAAGAGCTGGTTCGGGCCGCGATACCTTTGGGGGTCAGCACCTGTTCAACGGTGATATAATCTTCGAGGGGAAGGTCGAGGATACGACTTAATTTTCGGAGGATGGCGCTGCGCGCCTGGTTGACCAATACATCCCAGTCCTGTCCGTAATCTCCGGGCGCATTGATCATGACAAACCAGTTTTCGCCTCCCGGGGGGGCATCTTCAGGGCTTTCCTTAGCCGTAACATTGATATAGACCGTCGGGTCTTCTGAAAGTGTTTTGTCCTGAAATATCTTTGTGAATTCGCCCGGATAGTCCGCACTGAAGAAGATGTTATGCAAATCCAGGTCCGGAAATACCCTGTTCATTCCCCAGTAAAAGATAAGGGCCGAACTGGAGCGTTCCTGAGAGAGGGTGCGTTCGGGAGCCTTATGATCCGGCAGCATTTTGCGATAGGTGGGATAAATGTCCATATTGGATACCACCACATCGGCCGGGATTTCCTTTTCATCAACCCGAATACCCGTCGCTTTGCCATTACTGGTCAGGATACGCGACACAGGCGTATTGAAGGTAAACGCAACCCCACGGGAACAGGCGAGTTCATACAGGCTCATGGGGATACGATGCATCCCGCCTTTTGGGTAGTAGGTGCCCATGCCCATCTCCAGGTGCGGGATCATAGACATGATACCCGGGGTTTTATAAGGATTTGAGCCGTTGTAGGTAGCGTAGCGATTGAAAAGCTGCACCAGCTTTGGATTTGAAAAAGAAGCCTGATTTAATCCATTCAGACTGGTAAAGATACCCAACCCTCCTGCCGAGAGTAAAGCCTTCAGGGTTTGTCCGGAGGTATAGGTTTGAAACCTGTGAAGCGATTTTTCTAAGAAGAGGGGAGCGGTAAGCTCGTATTTCTTTTGATTTTTCAACAGATAGTCCCGTATATTTTTTTGGGGTTCCCCAAAAGTCTGCGCGGCTTCCCGAATAAAACGCCCGGTGTCTGCCGGGGCAGAAAAACGCGTACCATCTTCCCAGAAATAATTACAGAGCACCTCCTTTTGAAGATAAGGCAGATGGTCTTTCGGGTTCACTCCGCACAATTCGAAGAGCTCATCCACCAGATGGGGCAGGGTAAAGAGGGAAGGACCGAGATCAAAGCGATATCCTTCATAAATTTCAGCATGCATTTTGCCGCCCGGATACGCGTTGGCTTCGAAAACCGAAACATCATACCCTTTTTCCCGCAGCCGAATAGCTGACGCAAGGCCTGCAATCCCAGACCCTACAACACAAGCTCTCGCCATTGGGTTTTATTTCTTGAAGTATTTAAAAGGGACGAAGAGCATTCCAAAACACTCACCATCCTCTTTTCCGAGGTGCTTATGGTGGATTTTGTGGGCACGCCTTATGCCGCGGGCGTACCAGTTGTTCGCATTTCGGAAAAGCTTAAATCGCTGGTGGATAAAGATGTCATGGACCATAAAGTACGCCATTCCATAGGCCAGAATACCAAAGCCAATCGGGTATCCCTGCCAGAAAGAAGTATTTGCCGCGGTCATCAGCAATGACATACTGACCACTGCATAAAAAATAAAAAAGGCGTCATTTCTCTCAAACCAGGAATCGTGATCCTTGTGGTGATGATCCTTGTGAAGGGTCCACAGGAAACCGTGCATGATATATTTGTGGGTGAACCACGCCGTAACCTCCATAAAGCAAAAGGTTCCGATAAACAGTGCGATCCAGTACAGTACTTGCATAACTTATACCAAATTTAAACGATATCTGACATATGAGCGGGCCAGAAGGCCAACTTTTTGATAATTCGGTACCCGAACCCTTGAGTTTTTAATTTCCAGAGAGGGTAATTTTCGTAGTTTGTTCAGTAATTTGGAGTAATACCGATAGGCCATATATACCCCAAACTTCGATTCTCCGGGAAGTTTGAGGATTCCCTGGTAGCCTTTGGCAAAATCGGCTTCAATCTCAGCGACGATCTGCGCTTTCGAGACTTCGTCGAGCTCCAGGAGATTGGTATTGGGAAAATACGTCCGCTCCAAACCGTCGAAATCAGCTTTAAGATCCCGGAGGAAATTAACTTTTTGAAAAGCGGATCCCAGGGCCATGGCCGATTCCTTAAGATCCTCGTAACGTTCCTGATCTCCATTGACAAAAACGCAGAGGCACATCAGCCCTACAACATCCGCGGAACCGTAAATGTATTCGCGGTATTCGGCCTCCGTTTTGTACTCTTTTTTGTGGAGGTCCATCCGCATACTTTTCATAAAAGAAGCCACCAGGTGATGCGGGATGGCATATTTGTGATACGTATGCTGAAAGGCATTGAGAATGGGATTCAGGCTGATTCCATGTGTCAGGGAATACTCGAGGTCTTCTTCAAAATCATCGAGGAGCTTTTGTTTGTCGTACTCGTGGAAGGAATCGACAATTTCGTCGGCAAACCTGACAAAGCCGTATATGTTGTAGATGTCCTGGCGGATACTATCAGACAGCATTTTAGTCGCCAGGGAAAACGACGTACTGTATCGGTTGGTTACCAGTTGGCTACAGGAATAAGAGACCGAATCAAAAAGGGCTTTCATGCTCAGGCAGCGTTTATTTTCGCGATTAGCTCAGAGACCAATTTACCGGAAATCAGGGAGGGGGGGACACCCGGCCCGGGAACGGTTAATTGCCCAGTGAAAAATAGGTTTTTAACTTTTTTACTTTCCAAACCTGGCCTTAGAAAGGCGGTTTGTAATAGCGTATTGGCCATGCCATAGGCATTTCCTTTATAGGAATTGTAGCGATTTACAAAATCGTTCACACAAAAATCCTCCTTAAAGATAATACTATTTCGTACAGATTGGCCGGTTCTTTTTTCAAGTCGGTCCAGAAGCACCTCAAAATACGCATCCCGCTGGGCCTGGGTGTCTTCGATTCCCGGGGCAAGTGGCATCAGGAAAAAGCCGGCTTCCTTTCCTTCGGGAGCCATACCGGGGTCTGTGACCGATGGGAAATTCGCGTAAAACAGAGGGTCTTCAGGCCATACAGGATCATCGTAGATGGCACGGGCATGCCGGTCGAAATCTGTATCGAAGAAAAGGTTGTGATGGCGAACCCCCTCGATTTTCTTATCAAATCCCACATAAAATAAAAGGGAAGAAGGGGCGAAGGTGCGGGAATTCCAGTAACTTTCGGTGTATTGCCGGTCTGAATGGGGCAGAAGTGATTCGGTATGGTGGTAATCTGCCCCACTGAGCACTATATCTGCTAAAACCGCCTCTCCATTGACCTTTATACCTTTGGCAGAGCCATCCGCCAGTATAATTTCTTCAACCGCAGCCCCGGTTTGGAAGGATACCCCAAGGGACTCGGCCAGCTGTGTCATGGCTTTGACTACCTCGTACATACCTCCTTTGGGGTGCCAGGTTCCCAGCCCAAAATCGGCGTAGTTCATAAAACTGTAAAAGGAAGGCGTTTTGGAGGGTTTGGCCCCCAGGAATAGCACCGGAAACTCCAGAATAGAAATCAGTTTAGGATTCTTAAAGTCCTTGCGAACATCCCTACTGATGGTACTGAAAAACTGCCCAACCCGCATAATGGTTTCCGCAGAAACCAATTCCAGCGGGGACTTACCCGGCTTGTAGACCATTTTGTTGATGGCGATGTCGTAATTATCTGCGGCCTTGGCTATAAATTTTTTCAGAGGTTTAGAGCTGCCCGCTTCGATACGTTCGAATTCGGTACAAATCTGGTCCATTGAATCTCCAATGGTCACCACGTCATCTTCGAAATAGATCTGATAGGCAGGGCTTAGCTTCTCCAGTTGATAGTACTCTGAGCTCCTTTTTCCAAAATCCTGAAAGAATTTTTCAAATATATCGGGCATCCAGTACCAGCTTGGACCCATATCGAAGGTGAATCCATCCCGAATGAGTTGAGAGGCTCTCCCTCCCAGTTGCTCGTTTTTTTCATATACGGTTACCTCATACCCCGCCTGGGCCAGATAACAGGAGGCCGAAAGGCCCGCGAAGCCCGATCCGATGATTGCAATCTTTTTACGCATAGTCCTGGCGACGTTCTGATCCGGGTTCAAAGTTGATTCATCAATTGTTCGATAGAGTGGTAGAGCGAAATACTTTCTGGTAAGTCCGTGCCCTTGGCATGTTCTGTTTGCCTGCCCAGAACCCAGAGTTGACTCGGGAGTTCTGAATGCAGTTTTTCCTGAAAATCTGTAAAATACTGCCCCAGGTCATCTTTTGTTGGGATGACCGTAAAATAGGAAACAAATATCGG
>CAKZOC010000027.1 GCA_937136025.1 uncultured Bacteroidota bacterium | reverse complement strand
AATAAATGTGAAAAAATTTAACTTGAGAATTTAGTTCTTACATATACTTCCTAGGGTAATCCCCCTACTGTCGAACAAACTCAGTTGTCGAACAGTAACATAGGAAGTATAGAAACTAAAGAGGGTAGATGTTTCCGATTTTATAGACCACATCGATTATATGGTAGAGCTTATCGGCATTGACCACGTGGGTATTAGTTCGGATTTTGACGGAGGGGGCGGCATTGAGGGATGGTCAGATGCCTCCGAAACGTTTAACGTCACTCTGGAACTCGTTCGAAGGGGCTATTCTGAAACGGATATCGCCAAGCTCTGGGGTGGAAATTTACTTCGGGTTCTCGATGAAGTGCAGGCCGTGGCAGCCGGATGGCCGGCGGACTAATTCGTCGACTCTAACCGATCCTTTACATACTCTATTTTGGTTTTCCCGTGCGCTTTGGGTTTGCCATTCTCATCGAGGACTAGAAAAATAAGCTGATCCACTGTAGCTATGGCTTCACGAGTCAGTTTATTGCGGGCTTCGCATTTAAGTGTTATAGAGCTCTCTCCAAAGGAAACTACTTCTATCCCAATCTCTACAATGGCCCCCTGAACGGCGGGATTCATAAAGTTGATCTCCGACATATACTTCAGGATACAGTTCTGATCTTCGAGCTGAATGATACTGTACAGCGCTGCCTCTTCCGTTATCCATGAGAGTAAACGACCGCCAAACAATCTGCCATTGGCGTTCAGATCTTCAGGCTTGACCCATTTTCTGGTATGAAAGCGCATAGAGCGTGTTTTAAGGATAAAGGTACGACCAAAAAATACCCAAAGCACTGAAAAACAAAGTTGAAGCCTCCTTTTTTCATATCCTAAAAATTGTTAAGCATACAATAAACTTTTCCTAAATAAGACAGTACAATAATTCCTTTCCGGTAAATTTAGATAGACCCTTTAACAGGAGTACGATGCATATTCTAGTCAAATTCTTAGTTCTGGCAACCCTTATCTTATTGAAAATAATTTTTTAAGCGTTCAGGGGCAGACATAATTCCGTTTGCGAAACACGGTCAAATCACCGTGTGTAATTCCGTGGGCAGGTGATTTGAGGCAGCGCTTGTAGGCCTGTTTATAAACCCGTTGACAACTTCTGCCCCTTCCAATCCCCGCCCCTTTCCTTTTGGGTAATTTTAAAAAAACGAATCCGATATGAGTTCCCGCTCCCAGGATTTGGTCCAAATCAGACCAGATTTATCCCCAAAAATCAGGGTGACTACAGATTCTTCAAGCGATGAATCTTTTCAGAACACTACCCTGAGGCCCGTCATCAAATTCCAGAATGACCTTTTATTGGCGGCATTCCGAAATTATGTCATAAAGCATAAAGGGCATTTTTTTGAAATAGCCCAGGAAAAACAATTCAGGTATATTGAGAATGCGATTCAAAAGGATATTAAGTTCCGCAATTCACTTAAAGGCATGCTAATCGGTCAGTTTACGGTGGAGGAATACGAACGCTATATTCAAAGTTCTTCATCCCTGAACAAGCGAATGATGCAAATGGTCATCGAGCGATTGAAGGATCAGTTACAATTACTGCACCCGGCCTCAGTCCAATACTGACTCCCCATCCAGGTTAGTGGTAAGAATTTCGCTCATCAGGTCGAAAAAAGGCCTGATCGCCACGTATGATTCCGCTACCGTGTTTAAAAATCGCTTGTTTTGCACCTGTGTATCGGAAAAACTCCGGGTAAAAATAAATTGCTTTTTTCGGATCCATTCAATATTTGGGTGTTCCCGATCGAATCCTGTCGGCGCTGTTTTTACAGCATCCCCCTGCAGTGTCCCCCAAACCGACTGAAACCCGGGCTCCGTAATGACTTTCTAAAAAACTTCTGCGTCTTGTTCGAGTTCTTTTCTGATTCTGAGTAAATCCTCCTTGTTGGGATCCCAGAAACCACAAGCCATAAAAGATTCTCCGGGTCGAATTCGCAAATAATAGCCGCCACGCCGTTCAGCACCCAGCCTTGAAAAAGAAAGTGCAAAATGAGGCTTATACGGAGTTTTATCCTTTGAAAACCGCAGATCCCTGTGGATTCGGAATAACTTCGTCCTCTCGATGGCATCATGTCCCTGTAAATCCGCCTTCAGGGCATCGCTGAAATCCATAACCTCTGCCCGGGCCGCGTCGTAGTCTTTTCTATGTGACTCGAACCATTCCTTGTTGTTATTCGCTCTCAATCCTTTTAAAAATCCAAGAGTTTCTGAACTGATCGCAGGTACTTCCATTTCAATGACATTTATACAGGTCTTCCCTAAACTACGCTATTTCGCAGCTATATAACACTAAAGTTAACTGTTTTTCAACACCTCCACTCAGATTATTAAATACCTTTGAAAGGTAAGCAACACCGGTTATGAAGTTAGATGAAATTATCACAGAAATCAAAGCCTGTAAATCCGAAAATCCATTGCGGTTCCGACTGAAGCGCCTGATGGAATCCTTTACAGATCGCCTTTTTCTAACCCTTTTCGATTGTGAAACCCCTGTCAATGGCCAAATTGAAATACTTGAGGATGAATTTGAGGAGATTCTCCTGTTGTGCGGATGGGAGGCCAAGCCTCCCTGCAGGGATCTGTGGAAAACCTATATGGCAGAGTTGCCTGAAATACTCAGGATGTTGAAACTCGATGCAACGGCTATTGCAGAATGTGATCCCGCTTCGAATTCACGCAGGGAAATTTACCTGGCCTATCCCGGATTTTATGCCACGGCCATTTACCGGCTGGCCCACCCGTTTTACCGGTACGGTTTGCCCTTATTGCCCAGATTGATGACCGAATACGCCCACAGACAAACCGGGGTCGACATCAACCCAGGGGCTCAAATTGGGGCTTCCTTTTTTATAGACCATGCGACCGGGGTCGTCATTGGAGAGACTGCTATCATCAAGAATAACGTAAAAATCTACCAGGGCGTTACCCTGGGAGCGCTTTACGTGGCTAAAGAACTCCAGAAGACCAAAAGGCACCCAACCATTGAAGACAATGTTACCATTTACGCCAATGCAACCATTCTGGGAGGAAAGACGGTTATTGGTGCAAATTCTGTAATTGGGGGAAATGCCTGGGTCACGGAATCGGTAGCGCCCAATTCAAAAGTGTACCACAAACCAGAAATTCACATTAAAACGGAAGAAGATGTCCTTTGATTTGATTGACCTGGTGGGAAACACTCCTTTAGTAGCATCCAGAAAATTACTTGTGAAGCCCGGCGTAACCCTTCTATTTAAGTTGGAAGGACAAAACCCGGGAGGGAGCGTGAAGGACCGAGCCGCCCTGAACATGATTCGTTCCGCCCTCGAATCAGGGCGCATCACAACCGGGACAAGGCTGGTTGAAGCGACCAGCGGGAATACCGGAATTGCATTGGCTATGATCGCGCGTCTGTATGATATAGAAATAGAACTCATAATGCCAGAAAATGCCACACGTGAGCGGGTTCAGACCATGCGGGCCTATGGTGCTACCGTCACCCTGACCTCGGCGGAAGAAGGCATTGAAGGCGCCAGGGATATGGCAGAGCAACGAGTAAACCGGGAAGGCTTCGTCATGCTGGATCAATTCTCCAACCCCGATAACTGGAAGGCCCATTACAAAAGTACAGGTCCTGAAATCTGGAACGACACCCAGGGGAAGGTCACTCATTTTGTCTCCTCTATGGGCACTACGGGAACCATTATGGGCACCTCTTCTTTTTTGAAAGGGAAAAACCCTGACATCTCAATAATTGGTGTGCAACCCGATGGGGATTCCTCAATACCCGGTATTCGCAAATGGCCCAAAGCCTATTTACCTAAGATATTCGACCCCTCAAAAGTCGACCGTATTATTGAAGTGAGTGCTGCCGAGGCGAAGGTAACCGCCAGAGCCCTGGCTGCAGATGAAGGAATATTCGCGGGGATGAGCAGCGGAGGCGCCACAGCCGCAGCCCTGAAACTTGCGGAAGAACTTACAGCAGGGACAATTGTCTCCATTGTTTGTGACCGGGGGGATCGGTATCTGTCCTCTGATTTGTTTGAATAAAAAAACGCCCGAAGGCGTTCTTTTATCTTATAATTTACTGGGTTTATGCGAGAACAGGCTCCTTTAAAAATTCGGAATCTGAACGGTTCCATGCCGCGAGCATCCAACTCGTTTTTTCCAATTCCCGTATATACGCCCCTATTAAGTCTATCGTCCCTTCATCTCCGGCCTTTTCCGCCTTCTCTGTGGTTTCGTACATCTTTTGAATAAGCACCTGATGCGCCTGCAGGATATCTCTTACCATTTCAGTGTCCGGGAGATTGGATTTGGACTCCCCGAGGGTCGCAATTTCCAGATAGTCGCTTAAATTACTCATAGGGCGGTAGCCCAAGGTAAGGACCCGCTCGGCAATTTCATCAATTTTAGTCCGGGCGTCCGCATACAATTCTTCAAATTTATCATGCAGTTCGAAGAAATTGCGTCCGTGAATATTCCAGTGAAAGTTTCTCAATTTTTGATAATAGAGATGATATTCAGCCAACAACTCATTTAAGGAAACACTGACAATTACTAAATCTTCATCTTTATTTTTCAAATAATTCATAATATATCTATAGGGTTTTACAAGAAGGTTCCTCCCTTCTAATGATTAAACTTACACTATAGAATATAAAATATATAATACTATTTACCAGTGATTTAACAATTTTAACTCTTGTTAAGAAATTTTAAGATTTCTCAGAGCCAGTCCTTTCGCTTAAAATAGACGACCAACAGAATAAATACCAATAACATGACCCCGAGGATACCGTAATACCCGTAGTGCCATTCCAATTCGGGCATGTTCTTAAAGTTCATACCATAAACACCTGCAATAAAGGTCAGTGGAATAAAAATAGTCGCCATAATGGTCAGCACCTTCATGACCTGATTCATTTTATTGCTCACATGGCTCATATAGAGCTCCATAAGACCAAAGGCCATTTCACGCTGAATATGCAGCGTTTCATTTATCTCTATGGTATGATCCAGGATGTCCCGAAGAAAAACCCGGGTGTCCCTGGTTATCAATTGGGATTCCGTTTCTATAAGCCGCGTGATGAGTTCCCGGACCGGTGCCATCCATTTCCGGATCTTCAGGATATCATTTCTCAACTGTTGAATTTCATAAACCGTTTCGGGTTTCGGATCGGTATAGATGACCCGTTCGAGTCGATCCAATTTGGTTTCCAGGGCTTCCAATACCATAAAGTAATGATCTATCACGGCATCGATTAAGGCAAAAAACAAATAATCACTTCCCCGACTACGGATTCTTCCGGAGTGCTGTTCGAGTCTACCGCGAACTCCATCGAAAACATCATCCTCAATTTCCTGATATAAAAATACTCGTCCCTGCTTTAAAACAAGCGCCATATGCTCCTTAACAATCTGGTCCGATCCATTTAGATAGAGCATTTTTAAAACCACAAAAATATGATCTTCATATTCCTCTACCTTTGGACGACTCTCCGTATTGACGATGTCCTCCATAACCAGCGGGTTCAGCCCACTGAGGCTGGCCAGTTGTTTCATCGAAACCTCGTCGCTCAGACCGATCACTGTAAACCACTGTGTTTCCTGGGGGGAATCCCCGATATCCATATTTTCGGAGACTTCAACCTCTCGCCTTATTAATTCAGAATCGTCGTAGGCTATTAAGTCAACTCTCGACTTTTCAGCCTTTCGTTGCCCTATATAGGTAACGGTTCCCGGAGCTTTGCCCAACTTAATACTGCGCTGGCTTTTGGGAGATGTTTTAATAAATTGAAAAGCGGACTTCTTTTGCTTTTTCATCGATCAAAAATTACAAATTATTTGAATGGTGATCCCATTTGAATTTCTATTAAATGGAGGCCCGAGGCCGGGGCAATATGTTTAATCCCCGTGGATTCCCCACTTAAAAGTGCCTTTTTTAAAGACTCCTCATGAAATTCATCCTGCCCTATTGCCACCAGGGCCGCTACCATTAAGCGAACCTGATTGCGTCCAAATCCGGGTCCCGCAACGTCCAGATAATACGTTTTTTCTGGAAAAAAACTGGCAGACAGAATCTCATTCAAAGACAATTCACAACGCGTAATGGTACGAATCACTTGTGAAGCAGGGCCTGGCTGAGTGATAAAACTCTGGAAGTTATGCGTTCCCACAAAGACTCCGGCTGCCTTTTTCATCCGTTCTATATCGAGTATTCCCGGAAAATAACCCAGGAAGGGGGCACAAAAGGGATGGGGTTTTGCCCCGAAACTGAAATAGTATCTGTAGGTTTTGGATATGCTGTCGCGGATCGCATTGAAGTCTTTTGAGACCGAACTCACGGACATCAACTTAAGGTCTGCCGGAAGATTCTTGTTTATTTCATCCCGAAAAGCGTCCAGATCCTCCAGGGGTGATCCTTTTAAAATAAGCTGGGATACAAAATCCAAAGCGGAAACCCGGGCATCGGTCCTGCCCGCGCCCAATAGCTTAAAAGATCTGCCCGGAAGCACGAAATTCAAGGTCTTTAGAACCATCCCTTCCACAGACTTAGTCCCGGGCTGTTGTTGCCATCCCTGAAACCGAAATCCGAGGAAACTCAGGCGAAGTATATAGTAATGCTTCTGTATTTGAATCATTTCAATGGGTTTACCCTCCTAGGGACGGTTTTGCAATCCCTGTTACACAAGCGCGAGCCTGGTGACAAACCAGAGTCAAAGGGTTTAAGGTTATAAAGATACTTTCCTCTTCTCACTAACGCAGCTTCCGGTCTATTTCACAACACTCAGGGTCCTGTTGACAACATCGCTTGCCGTTCATCGAATTCCTTGAAATATACCTGTACGACCGGCGTTTTTTATACCAAACAAACCCCGGACACCCAGTGAATGTACTCAAAGATATTCAGGCCCAAAAACGCTTTTCGATATGGAAGTTCTGCTATTTTACCAGTTTTGTCCTATTGGCCGTTTTAATCGTTTTTAGTTTTTACGGATTATACAGCAACCGGTTTTATTTTTTGAAAATTGATAACTATATTTTTCCATTGGTCGCTATACTCCACTTCGTGTTCTTGTACGTCATGAACTTTAAAATACGCGAGGGGGAATTCCCGGATCCCGTTATGCGAAATATCGAATACGGCATGTATGCCGTCTTGTTAATCTACATTTTTAAGGGTTTGGACACCCTTTATATTCTAATGAGTATCGAGCAGTATCAGTCTTACCTCATTCCCGAGACCTTCATGCCCCTGGGACTTTTGATCCTCACCCTCCAATTGCTTTTGATAGGGTTTACAATTTTTAGTTTTTATCAAAGAAAGACGCTTATCGGTCCCTATGAATTCGAACAGATCGATCAAAATATGAATTCCTGGCAATAGCCGGTATTCTTGTGTTGTGGCAAGAAAAAGCCCTGGTGTTTGCCAGGGCTTTTTTGATTTCATCCGGTTAAAGTCCGCTGATGTAGCTGCCGTACAAGTCCCGGAATCTAAAACCCTCCGAAATCCTGCTTTTACTGAGTTTTTCAAAACCTTCAAGACCCCACAACACCAATTCCTGTGCAAAAGGCCTGGATTCCTCCTCAAGATCGGGCAGGTATTTACGAATCAGGGCCGTAAGGGGCTTAATATTCTCGAGTACTTCCCGATAATGCGCATCGGATAGGTCGTCCATCAGATCAATACCTTCCGATTCAAAAAACCAGGCGATCAGACTGTCATACGGCGTCTCGGCGTCCTTGTGCTCCAATTTTTTAATTTCCGGGAAATGCGTTGCAAATAGCGTTTTGACAGCTTCTTCTACAAGAATTTGGGCGACATTGTCTGCTCCTTCCTGTTCCCCTTCGTATACCAGTTCAATTTTTCCCGTAATCGCCGGGAGGACCCCCATAAAATCGCTGAGCCTGACGACGGTGCTTTTTTCTCCTGATTTGAGCATGCGGCGTTCGGCAGTGCTCAGCAAATTCTCAAAAGCGGTAATACTCATACGCGCACTTACGCCGCTTTTTCGATCCACGTATTCACTTTTACGGGCTTCAAAAGATATTTGCTCCAACAAATCCCTCGCGAGCTCCGGTACCCGTATGCCCTTTTCCTGAGCGGGTACCCGGGCGGCTTCCTGAGCCGTAATGCGACGGGCGGTTTCGAGATCTTGTGGATAGTGGGTAAGAATTTGTGATCCGATCCGGTCTTTTAAGGGCGTGACAATACTGCCTCTGTTCGTGTAATCCTCAGGATTGGCTGTAAATACAAATTGGACATCCAACGGCAGGCGAACTTTAAATCCGCGAATCTGAACATCGCCCTCTTCCAGAATATTGAAGAGCGCTACCTGAATCCGAGATTGCAAATCGGGGAGTTCATTGATGACAAAAATACAGCGATTGGCCCGGGGAATCATCCCGAAATGAATAACCCGGTCATCGGCATAAGACAACTTTAAATTGGCCGCTTTAATCGGGTCTACATCTCCGATGAGATCCGCTACCGTTACATCCGGTGTGGCCAGCTTTTCATAAAAGCGCTCTGAGCGGTGAACCCAGGCAATTTCTGTCTGATCACCTTTTTCACGGAGGGTTTCAAGGGCATGCCGGGATATGGGCGCAAAGGGATCATCGTGAATTTCACTGCCTGCAACTTCGGGAATCCATTCATCCAAAAGCTCGACCATCAAACGCGCGAGTCGGGTTTTCGCCTGTCCTCTCAATCCAAGAAGATTGATATGGTGACGGGAGAGGATAGCCTGCTCCAATTGAGGTATTACCGAATTCTCATATCCCCAAACCCCTTCAAAAGAAGGCGCATCCGCTTTCATTCTAAGGATGAGATTTTCGCGAAGTTCATCGCGTATAGGCCGCGTTTGATAACCTGATTTTTTCAGGTCGCCAAACGTATTAATTTCAGGTTTATTTCCTTTTTCTCGGTTCATATAGTCTGTACTGTTTAACCTCTTAATCGTTTTTTCCGGTTCTGCTCGTAATCTTCAAAAATCATTTCGCCCAATCCCTTCAGTCCGGTGAAAAAAGCCTTTCCTTTATTCGCTTCAGTGAAATGGCGCACGAATTGCATCAGATAGGGATCCTGGGCAATCATAAATGTCGTAATGGGAATATGCAATTTACGCGCCTGGCTCGCCATGTTATAACACTTCTCCACGATATAGTCGTCCAGTCCTACACTGTTTTTATAATACGTCCCATCGGGCATTCTAAGGCAGGACGGTTTTCCGTCTGTGATCATGAAAATCTGCTTGTTCGTATTGCGCTTGCGCCTCAGTAAATCCATGGCCAGTTGCAAACCCGCCACGGTATTGGTGTGATACGGTCCTACCTTGAGGTACGGCAGTTCGGCCACAGATATCGGCCACGCATCGTTCCCAAAAACCAGAATGTCCAGGGTGTCTTTCGGATATCGGGTTGTGATAAGCTCCGTAAGGGCCATAGCCACTTTCTTGGCAGGCGTAATCCGATCTTCCCCGTAAAGAATCATGCTATGGCTGATGTCAATCATCAGTACGGTGCTCATTTGAGCTTTGTGATGGGTATCCTCTACCACCAGATCGTTTTCCTCCAGCCTGAAATCATCCATGCCGTGGTTGACCTGGGCATTTCTCAGACTCTCCGTCATGGAAATCTGCTCCAGGCGATCTCCAAAGCGGTACGAGCGAAAATCTCCCGTATGTTCATCGCCCTGTCCGGTTTTACCCGTCCGGTGATTGCCGCTCCCTCTCCTTTTGAGTTTCCCGAAAATTTGATCCAAAGCCCGTCTGCGAAGCATGCGTTCCAGTTTGGCTGTCATGGAAAATGTCGGATCTCCGGCTCCCCCTTCACCGGGCTCACCGGGGCCGAATTCCACTTCCTCTCTCAGGTATCCCTTTGCCTTAAGATCCTCGATAAAATCATCAATGGTATACTCTTCATCGGTGAGTTCGTATTCCTTATCGAGTTCCCTTAACCAGTCCAAAGCCTCCTCCACATCTCCCGAAGTATGTGTGATGAGTTCCTGAAAAATGTCAAAAAGCTTTTCAAAAGGAGATCGTTCAGCTGCCTGATAGGAAGTGAACCTGAAGCCTTGTCTTCTGTTCATAGCAGTCTAAAAATACAACTTTTGGGTCAGCTGATCCAAAAATTAAGAAACCTTAACGACTGGGTTCATGTCGGGATTCCAGAGTAGAAACCACATCGGCCAGGGAAAAACCTTTAGCCTGAACTAAGACCATGAGGTGAAATAACAAATCTGCGCTCTCATTGAGAAAAAGATCGTCCTGATCATCCATGGCTTCAATGACCGTCTCCACAGCTTCTTCACCTACTTTCTGAGCGATTTTATTCATCCCTTTTTCAAAAAGAGAAGCCACATAACTCTTCTGATCTGATCCTGACTCCGCTTCTGATTTTCGGGTTTTGATCACAGCATCCAAACGGTTCAGAAAGCCAATCCCATCGTTGGTCTCACCCCAACATGTATCTGTGCCCGTATGGCATACCGGCCCGGAAGGTCGGACGTGTACCAAAAGGGTGTCCGCATCGCAATCCAGACGTATCTCCTCGAGTTTTAGTACATTACCGCTTTCCTCTCCTTTGGTCCAGAGCCGCTTTTTAGACCGGCTGTAAAAGGTCACGAGTCCTGTTGATTTTGTCTTCTCCAGAGCCTCCTTATTCATATAACCCAGCATAAGTACCTTGCGGGTAAAGGAATCCTGAATAATTGCGGGAACCAGATCCGCTCCTTTGGTAAAATCAATTTCTTCCATGCGCGATTTACTTTATATACGAACGGGAATATTCCTGTCCTTTAAGTACATTTTTAATTCAGGTATGGGTATTTCACCGAAGTGAAATACGCTGGCGGCCAGGGCTGCGTCAGCTTTTCCCGCGGTAAAAGTCTCTTCGAAATGCGCCATATTCCCGGCACCGCCCGAAGCGATAATGGGAATATTGACCGCTTCCGATAGTTCTCTTAGGGCCGTATTGGCGAAACCCCCCTTTGTGCCATCGTGCTCCATACTGGTAAACAGTAGTTCTCCTGCTCCCCGATCAGCCGCTTCCCTGGCCCAGGCGAAAAGACCGACCTCTGTGGGAACCTTTCCGCCCATCAGGTGAATAAGCCATTCGTTTTGAATCCGGCGGGCATCGAGGGCAACCACAATGCACTGGGAACCAAATTTGGCCGCCAAACGATCAATGAGCTCCGGGTCACGCACTGCAGCTGAATTGACAGACACTTTATCTGCCCCGTTGTGCAATAAGATATCTACATCTTCCACAGAGCTGATCCCTCCTCCCACGGTGAAGGGGATATCAATCCGCTCGGCCACCCGCCATACCAGATCGGCCAGTGTTTTTCGGTTTTCTTCAGTGGCAGCAATATCGAGGAAGACCAACTCATCGGCCCCCTGTTGCGCATAGCTTTCGGCCAGCGCTACCGGGTCTCCTGCATCGCGCAAATCGACAAAATTCACCCCTTTGACCGTACGTCCATCCTTAATGTCCAGGCAGGGTATGATCCGTTTTGTCAGCATAGCTTATTCATTTTTTTGATTCAGGTCATAGCCCTTGTAAAATCCGAGATCTATATCCCTCAAGTGTTTGGTAAGATACACGAGTTGTCCTGTGTGGTAACTCAAATGCTCTACCACATGCAGGATAATCCCCAGGCCTGAGAGTTCAAACCCCTGCACTCTTTTTCTTTGGATCAGGGCGGTTTCCGGTACAGTCCGGATGAGGTCCGCGGCTTTTCGTGCGACTTCAAAAAAATCAGCCTCTACATCCTTTCGATTCCGCAAATCCTTCCCTGTAAATTCTGCCTCCCGATCCCTTTGGTCTTCGGCCCCGCCAAGCCCGCTTGTAATATATTGGCCTATGTTACCCTGAAGATGACGCAGCAAGGTAGCAGGGCTGTTCGAATTTTTGTTCGGTTCGCACCAGAAGGCCTCCTCGTCCAGTTCGACGAGGCACCCCTGTATTTTCTCCAGGGATTCGGATATGCGTAAAACGGCCTGATCCCGGAAATCAGCCACCAGTATTTGACTCAGTGTTTCCATTCTTCCTCATTTAGAGCCTGTAATGCCTCGAGTTTCAGTTGTCCTTCATACAGGGCCTTCCCAATGATGGCTCCTTCACACCCGAGCTTTTTGAGCCTGCGCAGGTCTTCCACACTGCTGACGCCTCCACTTGCTATCAGGGCTATGCCGGGTTTTTCGACATCCTCTACCCCACTCATGCCAATCCGCGTCTCAAGGGTTGCCGTTTTTTTAAGGAGTTCCCTGTAGAGATCAAAGGCGGGGCCCATCAACATGCCGTCCTTGCTGATGTCCGTACACACCACATACCGAATCCCCTTTTTCTGATAGCCCTTAACAAAAGGAACCAGCTCCTTTCCTGTAGCTTCCTGCCATCCGGATACGGCAATCAAACCGTCCCGGACATCTGCCCCCAAAATAATGCGATCCGGACCATAGGCTTCAAACCATGCCAGAAACCGTTCAGGCTCTGTTGCCGCAATACTTCCTCCCGTAATTTGGGCAGCCCCTGAATCAAAAGCGATTCGGACATCTTCATCCGATTTTATACCCCCGCCAAAATCTACCTGCAGGTTTGTATTTCCGGCAATGCGTTCGAGCACTTTGTGATTCACGATGTGCGCAGAACGGGCTCCGTCCAAATCTACAAGATGCAAGTGGCGAATTCCGGAAGCTTCAAAAGTCCGCGCCATTTCGAGGGGATCCTCGCTATAAATTTTTTTGGTCGTGTAGTCTCCTTTGGTCAGACGTACACATTTACCGTCAATCAGGTCTATGGCCGGGATGATCCGCATAGCTTTATATTTTTAGAAAATTACTCAGGATTCGCGCACCGGGTTTCCCGCTTTTCTCGGGGTGAAACTGTACACCAAAAAAATTGTCATTTTCAAGGGCCGCACTATAGGGACCCCCATAGTCACTTACGGCTATGGTCTGATCGCACAGGGGCGCATAAAAACTGTGGACCAGATAGATGTATTCGTTTTCCGGTATACCGTCAAAAAGGGGTGACTTCAATTCATGAATGCCATTCCACCCAATTTGGGGCACCTTCATGGCCGGCGGGAAGCGAATCACTTCGGTCTTAAAGATACCCAGACCTTTGGTATGCCCTTCTTCCGAGCGCTCACACATCAGTTGCATCCCCAAACAGATGCCCAGAACAGGCTGTTTTAACTCCGGTATGAGCCGATCCAGGCCGGATTGCTCTAATTTGTGCATGGCGCTCGAAGCTTCTCCAACCCCGGGGAAGATCACCTTATCCGCATTTCTAATCCGTTCCGGATCTGCACTGAGTTCCAGATCGTATCCCAAACGCTTAAACGCAAATCGAATACTCTGAATATTTCCGGCTCCGTAATTTACTATGACTACATCCATGCCCAAAATTAAAGTAAACCCTTTGTGGTTGGGAGAATACGCTTATCCGGATTCCGGAGTACAGCCATTTTAATCGCCTTGGCAAAAGCCTTAAAAATGGCTTCAATTTTATGATGTTCATTGGTCCCTTCTGCCTGGATATTCAGGTTCGAACGCGAGCTGTCTGAAAACGACTTAAAAAAGTGCATAAACATCTCAGTGGGCATATCCCCTACTTTTTCCCGTTTAAAATCGGCTTCCCAAACGAGCCAGGGACGCCCCCCAAAATCCAGGGCTACCTGGGCCAGGCAATCGTCCATGGGAAGGCAATACCCATAGCGCTCAATTCCCATCTTATCGCCCAGAGCCTCCGTAACTGCAGTCCCCAGTGCAATTGCTGTGTCCTCAATAGTATGGTGTTCATCCACATGAAGGTCTCCCTTTACTTTTATATAAAGATCTAACTGTCCATGCCGGGCCAACTGATCGAGCATATGATCAAAGAAAGCCAACCCGGTATGAATCTCGCTTTTTCCGGTACCATCCAAATTGAGTTTTATCTCAATATCCGTCTCGGCGGTTTTCCGTGAAACTTCCCCTTTGCGAATGCCCTGCGCTAAAAAATTATAGATCCCGCTCCAGGTATCACCCTCCCAGGCAATAGTTGCTTCGAGCTGGGCAGCCGGGACCTTCACTTCTTCTGTACCGAGACCCGTCTGGTTGTTGATAAATATACCTTTAGCGCCCAGGTTTTTAGCGAGCTCTACATCGGTCAGGCGATCCCCGATAACAAAACTGTGCTCCAGGTCGTATTCGGGACCGAAGTACGCGGTCAGCAGCCCGGTGCCCGGTTTCCGGGTCAGGGCCTGGTCTTGCGGAAAGGTCCGGTCAATGAGGACCTCGCGAAACGCAATGCCCTCTGCCTCGAAAGTGCGAAGCATAAAATTGTGAACCGGCCAAAACGTATCCTCCGGAAAAGAAGGGGTGCCCAGACCATCCTGATTGGTGATCATGACCAGTTCGTAATCGAGATCCCTGGCGATACGTCCGAGATAGGTAAAGACCTCAGGATAGAATTGCAACTTTTCAAAGGCGTCAATTTGTTCGTCCTCCGGTTCCAGTATCAGTGTTCCATCTCTGTCGATAAACAATACGCGTTTCTTTTCCATGATAGCTTCAGGTGTCGAGTATTTTTAAAGTATTGAGCAATGCCGTGTTCTCCTCGGGAGTACCCACGGTAAATCGAAGGGTGTTCGCACAGCCCAGTTGTGAAGAACGGTCCCGCACCACGATCCCCTTATCCACAAGTTGGCGATAGCGCAGGCGCGCATTATCCACACGGGCCAGAATAAAATTGGCATCTGTCGGAAAGACTTCCTCTATAAAAGGAATATCCAGTAACCCCTTCCGCAATTGGGCCCGACTGGCTTTGAGCTCCCCTATTTCGCGGGCTACTTTATCGAGGTTTGACAAAGCCGTCCGTGCGCGCTGCTGGGTAAGCTCATTCACGTTATACGGGGGTTTCACCCTTTTGAGAAAAGCGATGATTTCGGGGGCGGCAAAACACATACCCAATCGGATTCCCGCCAGGCCAAAGGCCTTTGAAAGGGTCTGGGTAACCACCAGGTTGGGATGGGTTTTCAACAGGGGGACGAAACCCTCAGCTTCTGAAAAATCGATATAGGCCTCATCGATCACAACCAAACCTGTAAACCCTTCTAAAATGGCAAGTACCCGGGCCGGATCCAAACTATTTCCTGTCGGGTTGTTCGGGGAGCAAAGAAAGATCATTTTGGTATGTGCACCTGCCTTTTCCAAAATCTGATCCACATCGGGTTGAAAATCTGGGGTCAGTGGAATCTCTATGTTTTCAACGGCATTGATACCGGCCAGCACGGCATACATCCCATAGGTCGGAGGCAAGGTAATCACGGCATCGGTATAGGGTTCACAGAACACCCTGAAAAGCAGATCCAGAACTTCATCACTCCCATTTCCCAATAAGATTTGATCTGGAGATAAGCTCCTCACTCGGGCGATCAGTTTTTTTAAAGACTTCTGATGCGGATCCGGATAGCGATTCAACCCATTGTCAAACGGGTTTTCATTGGCATCCAGAAAAATCATTTTATTTCCCGCTCCGTCATATTCATCCCGGGCGGAAGAATATGGGGTAAGTGCCCGAACGGTTGGTCGGACAAGTGCTTCGATAAAACCTTCCTTTCCCATGGCCTATTTTTCGGTAAATTTCTTTTCCAGGGCCTTCAGACGAAGGGTCACGGCATTGGCATGTGCCTGAAGACCTTCGGCCTTTGCCATGGTTTCAACGGCAGGGCCTATATTTTGCAAACCCTCTGGCCGGATGCGCTGATAGGTAATACTCTTAGAATAACTGCTGAGATTCACCCCGCTATATTGCCTGGCGTAACCATTGGTCGGCAGGGTGTGGTTTGTCCCCGAGGCGTAATCTCCTGCGCTTTCCGGGGTATAATTTCCAAGAAAGACCGAACCCGCATTCTGTATGTGCTCCAGTAAGTATTTTTCCGCTCTGTGGGCAATTATCAGGTGCTCTGGCGCATAGGCATTGACCAGGTCGGCGAGGGCTTCAGGGTTTGCCAGTACAATTCCCCGACTATTGGCAAGCGCATCCTGCGCAATCTGCTGCCTCGGCAACTCGCGAATCTGAGAGGCCAGAGCGCTTTCAATGGCTTCCTGGATTTCAGGGGTATCTGTTACGAGTATCACCTGGCTGTCCGCCCCATGTTCCGCCTGACTCAGCAAATCTGACGCAACAAAATCAGCAACAGCAGAATCATCGGCTACTACCAACAACTCACTCGGGCCGGCGGGCATATCAATGGCTACGCCCAAACGACTGGCCCATTGCTTTGCAGCCGTAACGTATTGGTTCCCGGGCCCAAATATCTTATAGGTTTTCGGAACGCTTTGAGTACCGTAGGTCATGGCGGCAATGGCCTGTATACCTCCTACCTTACAGATTTGAGTTACCCCACAACGGGAAGCTGCATATAAAATCGCGGGGTGCAAATTCCCGTCTTTATCCGGGGGGGAACAAAGTACAATCTGTGAGCATCCTGCTATTATAGCCGGAATGGCGAGCATGAGTACGGTTGAAAACAGGGGTGCACTCCCTCCGGGTATATAGAGCCCCACACGAGAGATGGCCCGATTTTCCATCCAACAATCCACTCCCTCTGTAGTGCGGACATGCACGGGGGTAATCTTCTGGGCGGCATGAAAGGCGTAAATATTCTGATAGGCCAGTTCTATAGCTTCTTTCAGCGTATCCGAAAGCGCCCCGGAAGCGGCCTCTATTTCGGCGGAATTTACCAAAAGGTCATTCAGAGCCACGCCGTCAAAGGTCTCTGTATACTTCTTCAAGGCCTGATCCCCATCGGAAGAAACTGCCTTAAAAACTTCGTCTACCAGACCTTCCAGAGATGTGGAATCCTTTGTTGGGCGTTTCAGTATAACCTCCCATGAACCTCTATCGGGCAGATGTACCCATTGCATAGTCTTAAATTTTAGATTCAGACGATCATTTTTTCTATGGGGCAAACCAGAATTCCCTCGGCACCCTCTCGTTTCAGCTGGTCCAGAACCTCCCAAAACCGATCCTTGTTTATAACCGTATGGATGGAGCTCCAGTTCCGCTCTGCCAATGGTAAAACTGTGGGACTACGCATCCCGGGCAGCAGTGCAATGATGGCCTCCAGTCGATCGTTAGGGGCATTCATAAGCACATATCGGTTATTCCGCGCCTCCAAAACAGACCGCAGACGGAACCGCAATTGTTCCAGTATTTTTAACTGTTCCGGTCCGGCTTTTGGGGAAACGGCAAGTACCGCCTCGCTGCGCAGGAGTATTTCGACCTCCTTAAGATTGTTTTTAAAAAGGGTACTTCCACTGGAAACTATATCACATACCGCGTCCGCGAGTCCGATATTAGGAGCTATTTCGACCGAGCCGTTAATAATATGTAATTCTGCCTGTACGCCTTTCTGCTTTAAATACTGAAGCACCGTATTGGGATACGAAGTCGCGATCCGTTTCCCTTCAAGATCGCTCAGGGTATTGTAATCGACATTCTTGGGAACCGCAATCGATACACGACATTTAGAAAACCCTAGTTTTTCGACCACGGAAATGTCTGCCCCTTTTTCAATGAGGACGTTCTCACCGAGAATGGCAATGTCCACGACCCCATCCTGAAGGTATTGGGGAATGTCGCCATTGCGCAAATAAAAGACCTCCATTGGGAAATTTCGGGCCGAGGCGCGCAGTTGGTCCCGACCATTGTCAATAGAAACTCCACAATCTTTAAGGATTTTCAGGGAGTCTTCATTCAGTCTGCCACTTTTCTGGACTGCTACTTTAATCGTATCCATTATGTACAAATTTACGGTATAAAAAACCCCGTTTGATCACTCAAACGGGGTTTTGGAAATATGTTGAGAACACCACACATCATTCCTACCACGCCTGAGCGCCGATAGAAAAATGATGATGTGTCTTTAAAGTCTGCATTTGAACTTCAAAAATAAGTTATAGTTTCAGAAAGTCAAAAGATGTTTGGTCTTAATTATTTCCTAAAATAAGGGGCAGGCCGGATTCCCCAGAGCCTACAACTACAACCTTCGCGTTCGGGGATTCAGAGAGTTTGAGGGTCGCCTCTATACCTTTATCCTGCAGGATTTTGTCCGTTAAGGAGGCGCTCAGAATGCGGTTTGCATCTGCCTTTCCCTGGGCTTCAATACGTTGTCTGTCCGCTTCCTTCTCGGCACTCACCAGCCTAAACTGGTATTCCAGGGATTCCTGTTCCTGCTTGAGTTTGCGTTCGATAGCGTCTTTTATGGTTGAGGGAAGGGTGACATCCCGAACCAATACCTCATTCAACTGAATGTACTGATCGTCTACTATGCGCTTGGTCTCCTCAAAGATTTCCTTTTGAATGGCATCCCGCTTTGTAGAATACAAATCTTCAGGAGTATATCGCCCTACCACCGATCGGGCTGCCGAACGAATGGCGGGAAGGAGGATACGCTCCTTATACTGGTCTCCCTTTTCCTGGTGCAGCCGGCCCAAATCCGGATATTTTGGTTGAAACCAGGCCGATGCATCGAGTTGAATATCCAACCCGTTGCTGGAGAGTACTTTCATTTTTTCAAAAACTTCCTGCTGCCGCACTTCGTAAATAAACACTTTATTCCATGGGGCAACCAGGTGAAAACCCTCTCCTAATGGGGGTTCATCAATAACAACGCCTTCACCGAAAGTCCGGTATAATACCCCGGCTTCCCCCGAACCGATAACGATGGCCGATTTACTGACCAGGATGATGGCTACGATAATGAGTAAAATTGTCGGTAATGCTATTTTAGGTAACTTATCCATACGCTCTTTTTTTCAATATAATCCGTTGTATTTCCTTATGATCCACTCTGCCCCCAGGGCTGCGACTATAAGTGCGAGGAGCCAGCGGAAATCAATCAAAGATACTACATTTCTCTGGCTTCGGCTCACCGGGCGAAAGCGATCTGCACCCATAAGACTGTCTTTTAACTGCTCCAGTTGAGAGGGGTAATACAAGGCTCCTCCACTGGCCCGGGCAATTGAGAGCAGGGCTTCCGGATCGCTGCGAACCTGCTGGTTTTCCAGATCGAAATCCTGAATGCGAAACTGCCCTGATTTTCTGAAGTTCGCATCTTCGACAGCTACTTCAAAGGAATACGCACCCGGAGCGAGACTGCTGATATCTGCCTGGTATTCCCTTTTAGAAACAGCCATAGGATAGGAATCCAGGGGTGCGCCCGTACTATCTTTGAGCTGAAGTGTCAACCGCGCGGAGGGATCAAAGCGCAGGGCTTCGTCAAAGAATTGTGCCCGAATCACTGCTGCCTGCTGCCCGTCGAATACATTTTCATAATCGAGGTTGAGTCGTTCATTGGCCTTTCCGGCCCCCAGAAACAGCCATAGCTTGCTGAAGAGGGCATCAAATTTCTGGAAATCGCCATCTTGTGTAAAGGACTGCATCCGCCATTTCCACAGGCCGTCCCCAAAGATGACGACTTCCCGACGCGCTGAGCCTTTAATCAAAGTCATCAGGGGCTGATTTAACGATATACCTCGAACCCGCTGTCCCAGAAGATTCTCATGGGGTTGGAGAATTTGGTACTCCCCCAAAAAACCAGAAATTGGCGGATAACTACTCACCGCCCAGTCCCGGGCGTCAAAATAGCTAAAAGTGGGATTGAGCTCCGGCAGAAGTTCTTCCCGGGGCCCCGGACTTTCCAGGCGGAAGCTTTGCTGGGTCGCATTTAAAAAATTCCAGTTAGTCAAGCCTCCGGCCAGGGTAAGCAGCGGTTTATTCCCATCGTTTAGGGTGGCGTACGCATTTCGAAACCCGGGCTCCGGTTGAAAGAAAATCCATAGATCTGTCTCGTCGGCTCTGGAAGGGACATCCCGGGATTTAATCAGAGTCACCTGCCGCTGCTCATTGCTCTCAATAGAACGTGTGAGGGCCCCGATATCCGGGTGAGAGCGGTCGGCAACTATAGTCACCCGTGTCTTTTCGTCAATCACTTCAATACCCGCCGCCTGGCGGTTATTCCTTGTATTTCGTTCATTTTCAAGAGGTGCCACTTCCGCAGTTAAGGTGTGAAATCCTACTTGCCCGGCAGACATAAGCACCGATAGTCGCTGACTCGCCCGGCCTGCCGCGAGGCGGATCTGTTCACTGTGAACTTTCCTGCCGTTGTCAAAAAGAGTCAAAAGGGCGGTTGTGGCCTCCTCCCCCCGATAGGAAATGAGGATTTCCAGGGGGTATTGATTGTCGAGAAATGCATAACGGTTGCAGTTCAACCCGTCAATTCGAATGTCCCGATAAGCCGTTGTATCTCCGATAACAATGGGAAACACCGATATGGAGCCCGGACCGGAGGGCAGCCATCCCTTGCCCTGATTTTGTATTCCGTCCGTAACCAATACAACGCTGGCATTCCCATTCAGACTGGCATTTGAAAGTGTTTTGAGGGTCCCGGCGATGTCGGTTCTTTTTTCAGAAAAATCCAGCGTATCCGATTCCCGGACCCCGGATCCGAACGTGTACATCTGCAGGTCGAATCGCCCGGGGAGATCAGGATCTTTTTGGAAAAAATCACGGATTTGTTCAAGTGCGGGGCGGGAAGCGTTCCGGCCGGCCGACACACTATTGTCCAAAACAAGCATCAACCGGTGAGGCTCCATATTGACGCTGACCTTTTCAAACTGCAGGGGTGCGAGAAGCAGAAACGCCGACAAGAGTCCCAGGAATCGGAGCGATGCCAGCAGCCACTGATACGGAGTTTTTCCAGACTTGTAAAAATAACTGAACCATGCCAGCGCCAGGGCCAGGATTGCACTCAGGGTGATCCAAAGTACATTTTCAAGCGTCATTCATTTGGATTTAAAAAAAGGATTGCAGTCGTATCCTGACATTGCGAGGGGCACCCGGTTGTAACCCTTTGGTTTGGTTGCTCCCAGATCAGGTGAGCATTCCACCGTCGACATGAATCACCTGACCGGTGATATACCCGGACAAGTCAGAGGCCAGAAAGAGACACGCATTGGCAACATCCTCTGCAGTACCTCCCCTTTTCAGCGGAATGGCATCACGCCAGCCCTGTACTGTCTTCTCATCGAGCTTTTGAGTCATTTCCGTCTCGATAAAACCTGGGGCGATAGCGTTGCAACGAATATTACGAGACCCCAACTCTAAGGCTATACTCTTGGTGAAACCAATCATTCCGGCCTTGGAAGCGGCGTAATTTGCCTGACCGGCGTTCCCCTTCACCCCCACTACACTGCTGATATTGATAATGGAGCCGGAGCGCTGCTTTAACAGCGTGCGCTGTATGGCTTTGGTCATATTAAAAACAGACTTCAAATTGGTGGCGATTACCTGGTCAAAGTCCGATTCATTCATGCGCATCAGCAAATTGTCCCTTGTAATTCCAGCGTTGTTGATCAGCACGTCGACCCCTCCAAAATCATTCAGAACTTCTGCTACCAGAGTTTCAGCCTCCTCAAAACTCGCGGCATTGCTCTTATACGCCCTGGCGTTCACCCCCAGAGCTTTGAGCTCAGCTTCCAGTTCCAGGGCCGGGGCTTCACTACTGCTGTAGGTAAATGCCACATCGGCACCCGCCCGTGCAAAAACTTCAGCAATACCCCTGCCTATTCCACGGCTGGCCCCAGTAATAATCACCTTTTTTCCTTCGAGCATTTTCATGTCTGATATATCTTTTGCCTTTGAATTATAGATACAGGATCAGGCCAGGACCTCCTTAACCTTCATACCAATTTGGGCTGGGGAATCCACTACGTGGATTCCGCACTCCTTCATTATTGCCTTTTTGGCCTGAGCCGTATCGTCGCTGCCTCCCACAATAGCTCCGGCATGTCCCATAGTCCGGCCCGCAGGGGCTGTTTCCCCGGCGATAAACCCAACCACGGGTTTCGAAGAACCACTCGCCTTATACCAGCGGGCAGCCTCAGCTTCCAATTGCCCCCCGATCTCGCCAATCATTACGACGCAATCCGTCTCCTTATCTCCAATGAGCAATTCCATGGCCTCTCGGGTCGTGGTCCCGATAATCGGGTCCCCTCCAATACCAATGGCAGTTGAAATACCCAGTCCCTGGCGCACGACCTGATCCGCAGCCTCATAAGTCAGGGTTCCGGACTTCGATACCAGCCCTACCTTGCCCTTTTCAAAGACAAATCCAGGCATAATTCCCACTTTGGCCTCTCCCGGGGTAATGACTCCGGGGCAGTTTGGGCCCACCAAATGCAATCCACGGCTTTTAACGTAGTCGTATGCCTTAATCATATCGGCCACGGGAATTCCCTCCGTTATGGTAATAATCACCTTGATCCCTGCATTGGCTGCCTCCATGATCGCATCAGCAGCGAAAGCCGGGGGTACAAATATAATGGTGGTATCCGCACCCGTTTCGGCTACCGCTTCAGAAACAGTATTAAAAACCGGCCGTTCCAGATGGCTCTGTCCACCTTTGCCGGGAGTCACCCCCCCAACTACATTCGTTCCATATTCGATCATCTGCTCCGCGTGGAACGTTCCCTCGCTTCCGGTAAATCCCTGAACGATAATTTTTGAGTCCTTGTTAACCAATACGCTCATAGCTTCTTTTTTTCTAAGTCAAAAATAGGGCTTCGTAAAAGAGGGGCCCAATGATTATTTATAGTTTTTTTATGTGCTGTGCAATTTCGGGCAATTGACGCATTACAGCCAGTTGTTTGAGTTGTTCTCGTGCCTCCATGGCCGGGCTCCCAAAGTACCCCTTCCCTCCTTCGAGGGATTTTGAAACTCCAGCCTGCGCCCAAAGCACGGCTTTAGCTCCTATTCGGATCGCGCTGGTAATACCGACTTGCCCCCAAATGGTAACTTCATCCTCAATCACCACACATCCTGCAATACCCGTTTGTGAAGCGATCAGACACTTTTTCCCAATGACGGTGTCGTGACCAATCTGTATCTGATTATCCAATTTGCTGCCCTTTCCGATCCGGGTATCGCCACTAACGCCCCGGTCAATGGTGCAAAGGGCTCCGAGCTCTACTCCATCCTCCAGGATCACCCTGCCGCCTGAAAGGAGACGATCATACCCTTCCTCACGGTTTTTGTAATAAAAGGCATCCGACCCGATAATCGTTCCGGCCTGGACCACGACATTATCGCCGAGTATACAGGAATCCTGTATGACCACATTCGGATGAATAATACAGTTCTTGCCAATCTCCACATTTCTCCCTATAAAAACCCCGGGTTGAATGACAGTCCCTTCACCTATGGTGGCCGATGGGTCAATCTGGGCATGAGCTACCCGGAAAGGTTTAAAATGCGCTGTCAGACGGTTAAAATCACGAAAAGGATCATCTGAAATCAGCAGGGCCTTCCCTTCCGGACAAGCCACTTCCTTATTGATCAGTACGATAGTAGCTTTCGAATCGAGGGCTTTTTGATAATATTTCGGGTGATCGACAAAAACGATGTCCCCGGGCTCTACGACGTGGATTTCGTTGGTGCCAAGAACCGGAAAATCCTTGTCGCCTTTGAAGGATACCCCGAGTAAGTCAGCGATTTCCTCCAGTCTGTACGTTCTTGGAAATTTCATCTGAGGGGGTTTATTCTTTGGCGCGCTCCATGTACGCCCCTTTTTCTGTATCTATTTTAATCTTATCCCCTTCATTGATAAAAAGCGGGACATTGATTCTGGCCCCTGTTTCCACAGTGGCAGGTTTGGAGGCGTTGGTAGCGGTATTCCCTTTGACCCCGGGCTCCGTATGTGTTACCTCCAGAACTACGCTGGCGGGCATGTCCACCGATAGAGGCATACTGTCTTCTGTATTGAACAAAATGGTCACCACCTCCCCTTCTTTAAGCAAATCGGGGGCATCCAGGGTGCTTTCCTGCAAGGAGATCTGGTTGTAGTCCTCCGTATTCATAAAATGATAGGTTTCCCCTTCGGCGTAGAGATACTGATAAGACCTTGTCTCCACGCGAACGTCTTCAATTTTATGACCCGAGGAAAAGGTATTGTCAATCACCTTTCCGGTGGTTACACTTTTCAGTTTGGTCCGCACAAATGCCGGTCCCTTGCCGGGCTTGACATGCAAAAACTCAATAATTTTATAGATGTCGTGGTTGTAGCGAATGCACAATCCCTTTCTGATATCTGATGTTGAAGCCATAATTAATTGTTGCTGAAGTATCCTTTCATTATTCCTCTTTGCGAATCCCGAATAAACTGGAGGATTTCATCGCGCTCCGGGGTCGCTTCCATTTCCGCTTCCAAAATCTGAGCCGCCTGGGAAGTATTGTAATTCATTTGGTAGAGAATCCGATAAATATTTTGGATTTCCCTGATTTTCTCCGTTGAGAATCCACGTCTTCGAAGACCTACTGAATTGATACCCACGTAAGACATAGGTTCGCGCCCTCCTTTTACATAAGGGGGGACATCCTTTCGAACCAGAGAGCCTCCGGTAACAAAAGCATGGGATCCCACGGAAACGAACTGCTGCACAGCTACCATCCCGGCCAATACCACATAATCCCCAACGGTGACATGGCCCGCCAGGGTCGTATTATTTGAAAAAACACAATAATCCCCCACGATACAATCATGAGCCACGTGACAGTAGGCCATGATAAGGCAATGCTTGCCGATGACGGTCTTTTGACGATCCGCCGTTCCTTTATTAATCGTAGCGCATTCCCGGATCGTCGTATGGTCCCCTATCTCGACAATGGTTTCCTCCCCGTCGTATTTGAGATCCTGAGGTGTAGCAGATATGACCGCACCCGGGAAAATACTACAGTTTTTCCCAATTCGAGCCCCCTCCATAATACTGACATTGGAGCCGATCCAGGTCCCCTCTCCAATGATGACATTGTTATGAATGGTGGCAAAGGGTTCAATAACCACATTCTTGGCTATTTTGGCACCCGGATGCACGTAGGCCAGCGGCTGATTCATTCTAGTTGTTTTTGGTTTTGACTATCTGAGCCATCAGCTCAGCTTCGGAAACGAGCTTTCCGTTGGCGTAGGCGTAGGCCTGCATATGGCAAATACCCCTGCGAATCGGAGATACCAGATCGCATTTAAAAATTAGCGTATCCCCGGGCATCACCTGTTGCTTGAATTTCACCTTGTCAATCTTCATGAAATAGGTGAGGTAATTTTCAGGGTCAGGTACGGTACTCAACACCAGAATCCCACCGGTTTGAGCCATGGCTTCCACCTGGAGTACCCCAGGCATTACAGGTGCTCCCGGAAAATGGCCTACAAAAAAAGGTTCATTCATGGTGACGTTCTTCAGGCCTACCACGTGAGTGTCCGAAAGCTCCAGAATTCGGTCGACCAAAAGGAATGGAGGGCGGTGCGGCAACATCTGCATAATTTGCGTCACATCCATAAATGGCTCCTTATTCAGATCGTATTTAGGAACCTTATTTCGCTTCTCCAGTTTAATAATTTTAGAGAGTTTTTTGGCGAATTGCGTATTGACATAGTGCCCGGGTTTATTGGCGATGACTTTTCCCTGAATTCGCGTCCCGATCAGGGCCAGGTCTCCAATAACATCCAGTAACTTGTGTCGGGCTGCTTCGTTGGGATAATGCAGGGTCAGGTTGTCTAAAATACCATTGGGCTTTACCGAAAGCTTTTCTTTGTTGAATGCCTTTTCTAGCTTTTTCATTGTAGATTCAGAAATTTCCTTATCTACATAAACAATAGCATTATTAAGATCCCCTCC
>CAKZOC010000026.1 GCA_937136025.1 uncultured Bacteroidota bacterium | reverse complement strand
AGAGAGCTCCCCTTTCTAAACGCCATGGCATAATCCTCAAGTCCAATGAGCGTCCGGAGTGCCGGCAAGCGGATCAGGAGCGAAAAAAGAATAAAAATCAGAGGCCAGGCTACCTTTTTAACGGTTTGAGAGGGCAAAAGATATCGGGGGTTTTTTCCAAAATGGCGCAGTAGCGCCCCTATCCCCAAATATACCCCGATCAATAGTAAGAGCGTTAGGCTGAGAAAGATAAGCGCACGGTGATCTGAATTTGGAATCAATGAATCCATGCCCGAGGTTTTACGGATGAAATTAAGGAATTTATTGCGCATCTCAAGTGGCGCCTAAAAAACCCGGGGTATCAGAAAATCTTATTACTCTATAATGTAAAGACCTCCTGCTTCGATGGGATTGTTTCCTTCGAAACCGTATTTTTGTAGGGCTTCATACAACCCAACCTAAAAAGAACTTTGTTTTCATGAAAGGTGTATTACTGGTAAACCTGGGATCTCCCGACAGCCCGACCCCAAAAGACGTCAAACCATATCTGGACGAGTTTTTGATGGATGAGCGCGTGATTGATGCCCCCAAATGGCTGAGAACGATCCTGGTAAGGGGAATTATCCTGCAGACACGACCCAAGAAATCTGCCGCAGCCTATCAAAAAATATGGTGGGAAGAAGGATCTCCCCTGATCGTCATATCAGAGCGGTTTCTCCATAAGGTCCGCTCCAAAACGGACTTGCCGGTTGCCCTGGGAATGCGCTATGGATCGGGTTCCATTGAAGAAGGCCTGAAGGAGTTAAGTGCAAAGGGGGTCGATGACGTGCTTCTGGTGCCTTTGTATCCGCACTACGCCATGAGTTCCTATGAGACGGTAGTGGTCAAAACACTGGAAGTTCAGCAGGATAAATTTCCACACATGGGAATTACAACCCTGCCGGCCTTTTATAAAACCCCGGGATATATTAAGGTGCTGGCAGATTCCATACAGGACTATTTAAAAGATTTCCAGTACGACCATGTGCTGTTCTCTTATCACGGGATCCCGGAACGGCATATCCGAAAATCAGACCCTACCCGCTTTCATTGTAAAATTGACGGGAAATGTTGTTCCGTTAATTCCATTGCGCATAACAGTTGTTACAGACATCAGTGTTACGACACTACAGAGCGGATCATCCAAACCCTGGACCTCCCGCGAGAGAAAGTGAGCTCCTCCTTTCAAAGCAGGCTGGCGGGAGATCCGTGGCTAAAACCCTATACAGACTACGAATTCAAGCGACTTGCTGAAGAAGGCAAGACCCGACTGGCCGTAATCACGCCGGCCTTTGTCAGCGACTGCCTGGAGACATTAGAAGAAATCGCCATGGAGGGGAAAGAAGATTTCCTCGAAGCAGGAGGTTCCGAGTATATTCATATACCCTGCCTGAACGACCGGGAGGACTGGGTTGGGCTGATGGGTGAATGGATTGACCAATGGGCCGAAACCGATGCACTTCCGGTGTAGCTCCGCGCTGCAGGGTTGAGGTGATTGGTTTTTGCAGGGGTTAAGCTTATCTTGAATACGGGAGGGTGGGGGCCTTCTGTTGCCCAAATTACCCCGGATTTCCGGGTAGCACAAAACAAAAAACATATGGGGCTTCCCCAATACAAAGGATCAAAAAAACAAACACGTATGAAACCCTTTATTACCACACTTTTTTTTATGGCCGGTATGGTACTGGTCCTGGGACAGGATCGGATTTCAGGAGCCGACTTCGCCACGCGGTCTGAGGTTCTCGCCCAGAAGGGAATGGTGGCTACCAGTCACCCGCTCGCCACTCAGATAGGCCTTGATGTCTTAAAGAAGGGCGGAACCGCCATTGATGCCGCTATCGCTGCCAATGCGGCCCTCGGACTCATGGAACCTACAGGCAGCGGTATCGGAGGAGATCTCTTCGCCATCGTATGGGATGCAAAGTCTAAAAAACTCCAGGGCCTCAATGCGAGCGGGCGGTCTCCAAAATCCTTAACGCTCAGCGAATTCAAAAAGAAAGGGCTCCAAAAAATTCCATCCTTCGGCCCGCTACCTGTGAGTGTGCCGGGCGCCGTTGATGGCTGGTTCGAATTGCATTCCAAATTCGGCAAACTCCCGATGGCAGATCTCCTTGCGCCTTCCATTCGCTATGCAGAAGAAGGATTCCCCCTGACCCAATTAATCGCCTGGTACATGAATCGCACCATCCCTTTCTTTCAGGGGCGCGAATTTCCGAACATCAAAGAAACCTATATAGACCAGAACGGGGGACAACTCCCCGGGGAAGGACGTCTGTATAAAAATCCTTTTCTCGCCCGGACCTATCGCAAAATTGCCGAGGGAGGGCGGGATGCGTTTTATAAAGGTGAAATTGCCGAGACTATCGCGACCTTTATCCAAAGTCAGGGCGGTTACCTGACTACAGCCGATCTGAATACGCATGTCTCGGAATGGGTGACTCCACTTTCAGTCAATTACAGAGGGTATGATGTCTGGGAACTTCCACCCAACGGGCAGGGAATTGCCGCCCTGCAAATGTTGCAAATTCTGGAAGGTTACGATTTTTCAGATATCGAATTCGGGAGTGCTGAACACTTACACCTCTTTACGGAAGCCAAAAAACTGGCCTTTGAGGATCGGGCCAGGTATTACGCAGATCCGGATTTTGTAAAGATTCCCGCTAAAACACTGCTTTCGGATACCTACGCTGAAAAAAGAAGAGCGCAAATTGGCGAGAAGGCAGGGGTGTATAATGCGGGAGAAATCAGCGCCGGGGAGACGATTTACATGACGGTAGCCGACCAGTACGGGAATATGATTTCCCTGATTCAAAGCAATTACCGGGGCATGGGATCGGGCATGGTACCCCCGGGCCTTGGGTTTATGCTTCAGGACAGGGGGGAATTGTTTAGTCTGCAGGAAGGGCAGGCCAACACCTACGCCCCAGGAAAACGGCCTTTTCACACTATTATTCCCGCATTCATCACGAAGGATGGGATTCCCTGGGTGAGTTTTGGGGTTATGGGTGGTGATTTTCAACCCCAGGGACACACTCAAATTGTGATGAACCTTGTCGATTTCGGAATGAATTTACAGGAAGCCGGAGATGCACCCCGATGGGATCATACCGGAGGCTCCTCCCCTACAGGCGAAGGCCCTGGTGCCGGAGCAGTTCGTATTGAGTCCGGAATTTCATATAAAACTATCCGCGGCCTTATGGACCGCGGACATGAGGTGCGCTATGCGAGGGGTGTTTACGGGGGGTATCAGGCGATTCTTTGGGACGCGGCGGAAGGTGTGTATCACGGAGCCTCTGAGAGCCGTAAAGACGGGCAGGCTGCCGGGTACTAAGGCGCCTCAGAACGTCAGCAGCCCTCGGCTCACCATAAAAATCTAAAAAGCTCAGGCCATGCAATCTATTCCTTCTTAAACCATGTCGGGCGTATCTTCAGAAGAACTGGGCACACAACCCATCGGGAAATTATTGATTCGGCAAGCCGTTCCGGCCTCTATTGGAATTCTGGTGATGAGCTTGAATATCCTGGTAGATACCATTTTCGTGGGAAATTGGATTGGGCCCCTTGCCATTGCCGCTATCAATGTAGTCCTCCCGGTTTCCTTCTTTATTGCCGCCCTGGGGATGGCTATCGGTATCGGTGGAAGCAGTATTATTTCACGAGCGCTTGGAGCTAACCAAAAGGAAAAAGCCCTTAAAACCTTTGGAAATCAGATTACCCTCACCCTTTTGGTGACCTGCGCCATGGTGGTCCTGGGACTTTATTTTGTGGATACCCTGATACCCGCTTTCGGAGGCAAGGGCGGAATTTTTGAACCTGCCAAAATCTACTATACCATCGTCCTCTACGGGATTCCGTTTCTGGCCCTTTGTATGATGGGAAATACCGTAATCCGGGCCGAGGGAAAGCCTCGTTTTGCCATGATTGCCATGATTATTCCCTCCGTGGGAAACCTGTTAATGGATTACGTATTTATCTATGTCTTCGATTGGGGCATGTTGGGGGCGGCCTGGGCCACTACAGGAGGTTATTTACTGTGTTTTGGTTATATTTTCTGGTTCTTTCTTTCCTCGAATTCAGAACTCAAAATCCACTGGCATCACTTTGGCCTGAATCGCTATCTGCTCAAAGAAATAGGGGGGCTGGGCTTTGTAACCCTGGCCCGGCAGGCCGTGACTTCCATTACCTTTTTGTTGATGAACAACATCCTGTTTGAATTGGGCGGAGAGGCTATGGTCGCGGTCTACGCCATCATAGGTCGTATGCTGATGTTTGCCCTCTTTCCCGTATTTGGAGTTACGCAGGGTTTTTTGCCTATCGCCGGTTACAACTATGGCGCCCATAAATACGACAGGGTAAAAAAATCCATTTATATAGCGGTCAAATATGCAGCTCTGGTGGCCACCCTGGTTTTTATTCTTTTGATGATTTTCCCCGCGGAGATCGCAGGGCTATTTCTCAGTGACCGGCCGGATCTTAGTCCCGAAGCCCTCGCCACCAATGCTTTTGTTTTGGAGCATACTCCTTCTGCCATGCGATGGGTTTTCGCAGCCACCCCTATCATTGCCCTACAGCTCATTGGAGCAGCCTATTTTCAGGCCATTGGGAAAGCTATTCCCGCCTTGTTACTGACCCTCACCCGTCAGGGCTTCTTTTTTATCCCCCTGATTCTGATTCTCCCGAACTTCTTTGGGGAACTCGGAGTATGGATCAGTTTTACCATTGCTGATGTGCTCGCTACCCTGGTCACCGGCTATTATCTCAAAAAGGAAATCGATAAGACTCTGGTTGTAAGCTCCTAGTTTGGAATACCCATTTTAAAAGCCCTTACAAATACGATTCCGGGGCTCATTCCCCCCGGATTGCCTTCAAAACTTTATCCTGAGGCAGGGCTTCAACCCTGGCCCCCTGGAAGCCCGTCATGGATTCTGCGGAAAACAGCGCATTCCAAATCGCCTCTTCGGTCGCCTCAATGGCGGCCAGAAAAAAGGGAGACATATAATCGTTGTGCATGGTGCTTGTAGTCCTCAACAGGCTTTCAGGTGTATAAGCGACCCTGTTTTCCTTTGCCGTTGACAGGGCGATTACATAATCCCCGCTTCCATTTGAAGCAATACCCCCGGTGCGGGCAAGACCCAGCATACAGCGCTTGGCCAGGCGCTTTAAATTCCGTGTGTCCAGCGGTGCATCGGTAATAACCACCATCATACAGGAACCATCGGTGTCCTGTTTATAGCTCTCTGGGATGCGATCCAGTACCTGGGCGAGGTTCTTCCCATTGAGGGTAAGAATTCCCCCAAAATTGGCCTGAACCAAAACTCCAACTGTATAACCTCCGACCTTTTTGGGCACTCTTCGGGATGCCGTGCCTATTCCTCCTTTATATCCAAAGGCCACCGTACCGGTGCCAGCCCCCACATTACCTTCTGCCACCGGCCCTGAAGTTGCATTTGAGATCGCCTCAAGCACATGGGCTTGCTCAATATGACGGCCCCGAATATCATTGAGGCGGCCATCATTAGTCTCGCCTACCACAGGATTGACAGAGCGGACTTCTTCATTTCCCTCTTGTCGGAGGGTATACTCTATAAGGGCTTCCATGGCCACGGGTACGCTCAGGGTGTTGGTGAGTACTATAGGCGTTTCAAGGGTCCCCAGTTCCTCTACCTGGCTATATCCGGCAAGCTTGCCAAAGCCGTTACCTATATAGATGGCTGCCGGCACTTTTTGTTGAAACAGGTTTCCCGTATGGGGAAGGATGGCTGTAATCCCCGTTCGCACAGAATCCCCGAGTATACGGGTGACCTGACCCACCGCCACGCCGGGGACATCGGTAATGGCATTCATTTTCCCGGGCTGAAGAACCCCGAGGGCAATTCCGGCCTCCCGAATTCTTTTCTGCTGACTGTAGCTGTTGTAAGACATAAATACTCCCATGAGAAGAAACACTGAAAACCACTTCATCGATCTGAATAATTGTATGAGAAAGGTACTCAATCCAATTGGGATTTTCACCCCTGCCCGGGACTTTACAGGAGTTGGTGCTTTAAACTTGCAGGATCTGGAAGTATCTTAATTCCGGGGAGGGAGGGGCTGCCCCCTTTAAATCTTTTTCATCCAAAACAAACGCACAAACAAAAGCACTAAAATAAAGAACCAACCTATCGGATACGCGAGAATAAAAAGGCCCCAACTGCTCAATAGGGCTGTTTCCACGTCTATTCCACTGAAATAATATCGGATCATTAAGGTGAGAACCCCAATAAAGATAAGGACTGCTGCAATGAGGTAATACCCGTGTTGCGGATCCCGGTATTTGTAGGTTACCCCGGCGATCAACGCGCTGCCAAACAACACAGACAACGAGCCGCGAAGGGGTTCCAGCACTCCGAGAAAAACCAAAAGGAGTCCGGCATAAAACCCAATTTGAAGTATTCTTTCGGGATTGCTGTCTTTACTCATTTCTCGCTTTGGGGATTGAAGATCCCACTTATTGGATTTCAACTACGGCCACCGCTTCAATTTCGATAAGCCATTCGGGCAAGGCCAAAGCCTCGACCCCTACCAGCGTGCTTGCAGGCATGTCCGAATCGCCGAGAAGTTCTTTGCGAACACTCCGGAAAACTTCAAGGGACTGTGGCCCGTAATCCACGATGTAGGTGTTCATTTTAATGACGTCTTTCATGTCGGCTCCGGAACCCTTTAATAGTCGCTCCATTTTGGACAAGGCGTCGCGCATCTGAGCGTCGAGATCCGCTCCCTCTCCTATTTGTCCGGAAACATAAATCGTTTTCAAATTTCCCGAAGTGATCACGACCGCTTCCGAGTATCCATTATGTGTATCCACATAGGATTTCTCAAAAGTTTGGGCAAAAGGGAGGTTTTGACTGGGTTTGGCGGGTTCCTGTTGGCAGGCGCAGAAACACAGCGCCATCAACCCGCTTAAAAAGACTTGCTTCATAGGTCTGTTATTTTCAATGTCGTTTCCATTCCCAGAAGATACAATTTTCCATCGACTGACAAGATGGGAAAGGAATACAAGATCATGGGATTTTGCTGTAATAGTCCTATAAAGTAATTCAGGATGTGCTGAGCCTATGGAAGACCGAAGCTCAATTCCCGTTGACGCGATACGTGATTCTTCGATTGGTGATAAGCGAAGTTGGAATAACAATAGCGACATCTGCAGTGTCGCAGAGTTTACTGGAATCTACGAACTCCATACTACACAAAGAAGGAAGCGCAGCCCCTGCATTATCCATAAAGCGGCCCAATATAATGTCGGTAGCAAGCCCGGAATTCAAGGGAGAGTATGCAGGGGCCAGAGTAAAGGTTGTGGTAGTGCCATTGGCTGTATAGATAATATTCCCTGTGAGTTCGTCGTATTCAATGCTGTAGGGGTTGCTGCCTCCCAGAAATCCCCCCAGGTTTTGAGTATAGGTCGCGGGAAGCCCGGTAACCCCATCAATGACACGCACCTGTACCCCCAGGTTATTTCCTGAGATATGCCAAATACGAAAATTGCCCGCCGTCACAATATCTGCGGTATTCTCCTGATCCCGGTACTCGAAAGAAACAATAAAACTGGTAAAGTCAAAAATGCCTCCGGTATTGGGGACAACAACATCCAGGCCTACACTTCCGCCTGCTCCTGAACCAATACGTATCCCGCAAGCGGTTTGAACAGCCAGAGGATTGACTGAGGTAGCATTCGGACCCGTAGTGGCAAGACCGAGATTTGTAGTGTTGAAATCAAATCGGGAAACCAGGGTGTTTGGGGTGCCATCATCACAAACCTGATAGGTGAAACTATCCGTGCCACTGAAACCAGGATTGGGGGTATATGAAAAACTTCCGTCCGGATTCATAACGACAGCCCCCGATCCCGGACCTGTAACGGGGGTTGGGTTCACTGTGAGCCCTGCCGGAGCATCCGGATCTGTATCATTGTTCAAAAGGCCCTGAGCGGCAACGACATTCAGAGGGGTATTCAAACCCGTGGAATAGGAGTCATCTGAAGCCACAGGAGGCCCGTTTTGGGCATACTCCTTTTGTATTCCAAGCAGGAATAGCAGTCCAAATATCAGGATCAATCGCAACCGACCTGTCTGTTTAAAACCCGATAGCATACGCTAAATGTACAGCGTGCTGTGGGAAGGGGTAAACATTTGTTGTAAACCCTTCGATTTTAGTAGTAATCTGACCCTAACGCCATTTTTGAAGTTGTTTTGGTGCGCCATGACTCTTTGGTTTCACTCTGAAGATCCGTTTTCGTATCATAATTCCTTAAAGATTTAGTACTTTCAAACGCTGACTAATTCGAACTGTATTAAAATGAAAAAAATCCTTTGTAAAGCAGGAATCCTTCTGCTTATCCTGAGTCTTTTACCTCTGGCTGCTGAAGGCCAGAGAAGAAAAAAATCCAATAACACCAATTCATTTCCGGAAGCCGTTTACTCGTCAATGGAATACCGTTTGGTAGGCCCTTTTCGCGGAGGTCGTTCTGCCGCCGTTACCGGTGTTCCCGGCAAACCCAATCTGTTTTACTTCGGAGCTGCCGGAGGGGGTGTATGGCGCACTAAGGATGGTGGCCGCGCCTGGGAAAATATCTCTGACGGTTTTTTCGGAGGCAGTATCGGTGCTGTTGAGGTTGCCCAAAGCGACCCGAATGTGCTTTATGTCGGAGGCGGCGAAAAGACCGTTCGGGGCAATGTATCTTCGGGCTATGGTGTATGGAAAAGTGTTGATGCCGGGAAAACCTGGCAGCAGGCAGGCCTCGAAAAAACACGGCATATCCCGCGTTTAAAAGTTCATCCTGAGAATCCTGATATCGTCTATGCCGCGGTTCTGGGTAATATCTACAAACCCACCGAAGCGCGGGGGATTTATAAAAGTACCGACGGAGGCCAGTCCTGGCGAAAAACGCTTTTTGTCAATGATCTCGCGGGGGCTGTAGACCTGACTCTGGATCCTACGAATCCCCGAATTCTATATGCGAGCACCTGGAGGGTACAGCGCACACCATATAGTCTCAGTAGTGGTGGGGAAGGTTCTGCCCTTTGGAAATCTACCGACAGTGGGGAAACCTGGAAAGAAATCTCCACCCATGAGGGTTTTCCTGAAGGCACCCTGGGGATTATCGGCGTAACGGTTTCCCCTGTTAATTCACAACGCGTTTGGGCCATTGTGGAAAATAAGGAGAAAGGGGGGCTATACAGATCGGAGGACGGTGGTAAAACCTGGTCTCAGGTCAATAGCGAACGCAAATTACGGCAACGCGCCTGGTACTACACCCGCCTTTACGCAGATACCCAGAATGAAGATGTGGTCTACGTTTTAAATGTACGCTATCATAAATCGACTGATGGAGGGAAAACATTCAATACGTTTAATGCCCCCCACGGGGATCATCACGACCTGTGGATTGCCCCTGAGGATCCCAACCGGATGATTATTGGGGATGACGGGGGTGCTCAAATTTCCTATGATGGCGGTACGACCTGGAGTACCTATTACAACCAGCCCACAGCCCAGTTTTATCGGGTTACCACAGACAACGCCCATCCGTACCGGATTTATGTCGCCCAACAGGATAATTCAACGATCCGAATCCGGCACCGATCTGACGGGCGGACTATAGGCGACGATGACTGGGAGGAGACCGCCGGAGGCGAGAGTGCGCATATCGCAGTGGACCCTCAGAATAACGATATTGTTTACGGTGGCAGCTACGGTGGATTTCTCACCCGGGTGAATCACGAAACAGGAACCGCCCGCGCCGTCAATGTATGGCCGGATAACCCTATGGGCTACGGAGCCGAAGGAATGAAATATCGGTTTCAATGGAATTTTCCGATAATTTTTAGCCGCCATAACCCCAAAAAGCTCTACACTTTTTCCAATCATGTGCATATGAGCACCAATGAAGGACAGAGCTGGGAGCTCCTCTCACCCGATCTTACACGAAACGATCCGGAAAAATTGGTTTCAAGCGGGGGTCCTATTACACAGGACAATACGGGGGTTGAATACTACTGTACCATTTTTGCCGCCAACGAAAGCCCCATGACAGAAGGGTTGATGTGGGTAGGGAGTGATGACGGCCTGATTCATCTCACAAAAGATGGAGGTCAGAACTGGGAAAATGTTACCCCGGAAGGGATGCCCGAATGGAATATGATTAACAGTATTGAGCCTTCGGCCTTTGATGAAGGCACTTGCTATGTAGCGGCCACCCGGTATAAGCTGGGTGATTTTACGCCTTATCTCTACAAAACTGAGGATTACGGCAAAACGTGGTCGCTTATTACCAATGGAATCCCCGAAGAGCATTTTACACGGGTCGTTCGCGAAGATCCAAAACGCAAAGGTTTGTTATACGCAGGTACGGAAACCGGGATGTACATCTCTTTTGACGACGGGGCCTCCTGGAAGCCCTTTCAGTTGAATTTGCCCATTGTTCCCATAACGGATCTCACCATAAAAGATGATAATCTCATCGTAGCTACTCAGGGACGCAGCCTTTGGATACTGGATGACCTCACGGTCCTGCACCAATTGGAAGAAGCCAGCAAGAATTCTTCGGCCATCCTTTACAAACCAAAGGACTCTTACCGGACCAAAGGGGGTACTACCTCAACCCCTTCGCTGACGGCAGGTCAGAATCCGCCCAACGGTGTCGTTACCCATTTCTATATGAAGGATTTTTCTGAAAAAGACAGCGTGTCTCTGACGTATACGACCATGTCCGGGGATACACTTGCCAATTACAGCACTTTTGCAAAAGAGAAAAATAAAAAACTCGTTGTTCAAAAAGAGGGCAATACCCATGTTTGGGATACCCGGGGCAAAGGCGCTGAAAGGCTCGATGGAATGATCTTGTGGTGGGCAAATCTCGAGGGTGCAAAAGCCGTTCCGGGGACCTATAAAGTCCACCTGAACACAGGGGATCAAACCCTGACTCAGGAGTTTAAAATAATCCCGGATCCCAGGGCAGAGGTCAGTGTTGCGGATATGCAGGCCCAATATGACTTTATTTCTGACGTTAACGGGACCGTAGACCGGGCGCATCAATCCATCAAAAAAATTCGGGGTGTAAACACCCAACTGGATGCCTTTATTGCTCAATATGAAGGAAACGAGGCCACGGCAGATCTGGTGGCCCGGGCTGAAAAAATGAAGGAAGGTTTTGGTGAGATTGAAAAGGCCTTATACCAGACACAGAATCGGAGTGGTCAGGACCCGTTGAATTTCCCAATCAGACTGACTAACAAACTCGCCCATCTCAATAGCCTGGTCAGCCTGGATGATTTCCCGCCAACCGCTCAGGACATCGCCGTTAAAACAGAGCTCACCACCGAGATTAATAAACAACTCACGGCTTTTGACCAAATGGTGGATTCAGAGATTACCTCCTTTAATAAAGCATTTAACGACCTCAATTTGAATTATCTTTTTGTGGAGGAATAAAAGGCAGGTATCAAAAAAAAAAGCCCGGTTGATGCAACCGGGCTTTTTTTTAAGAATTCATGAGCGATTCTATTTCATCAGCCTCAATGGGAATATCCGCCATAAGGTTTACCGGAGAACCCGATTCCTGAATGACAACATCATCTTCCAGACGAATTCCCATCCCTTCTTCAGGGATATAAATTCCCGGCTCCACGGTGAATACCATATTGGGTTTCATCGGAGTTTTTAATTCCCCGTAATCATGCGTGTCCAATCCGATATGGTGGCTGGTTCCGTGCATGAAATATTTTTTGTAAGCGGGCCAATCCGGATTCTCCTGCTGCACGTCTGCCTTGTCCAGAAGACCCAGACCTATTAATTCTGATGTCATGAGTTTACCTACCTCTTTGTGGTATTCGGCCCAAATCGTGCCCGGAACCAACATCTCTGTAGCCGCCTCTTTTACATTCAGAACCGCCTGATAAACTTGCCGCTGTCGTTTTGTAAAACGCCCATTGACGGGAATGGTGCGCGTCATATCGCTCGAATAATTGGCGTATTCGGCGCCTACATCCATCAGAATCAGGTCTCCTGTCTTACACTGCTGATTGTTCTCGATATAGTGAAGCACGTTCGCGTTATTTCCCGAAGCGATAATGGGAGTATAGGCAAATCCCGCAGAGCGGTTGCGAATGAATTCATGCAGGAACTCGGCTTCAATCTCGTACTCCCAAACCTCAGGTTTCACAAAATTCAGCACCCTGCGGAACCCCTTTTCCGTAATTCCGCATGCTATTTTCATCAGCTCGAGCTCCTGGGACTCCTTAACTCCCCGGATCCGCTGCAGGATCGGATTGCTTTTAGCGACCTTGTGCGCCGGGTACTGCGCTTTACACTTCTTAATGAACCGTGCCTCCCGTGTCTCTGTTTCAACAGCCTGCCGATAATGTTCATTCGTATTAAAGTAGATGGTCTCCGCCTCAGTCATCAAATCAAAAAACACCTTCTCGAAATCCTGCAGCCATCGTACGGTCTGGATTCCGCTCACCGCAAAAGCGCGTTCCTTCGTCAGTTTTTCTCCCTCCCATACGGCGATGTGTTCGTTGGTTTCCCGGACAAAAAGAACCTCTCTGAACTCCGGGTTTATCGCATCGGGGAAAAGCAGGAGCACACTCTCTTCCTGATCGACGCCACTGAGATAAAAAATATCGCTTTGCTGTTTAAACGGCAATGTGCTGTCCGCACTTACCGGATAAATATCATTGGAGTTAAAAACAGCCAGACTTTTCGGGCCCATGGCCTTCATAAATTTCTGGCGGTTCCGTACAAATAATTTCGAATCTATGGGATGGTATTTCATTTACAGTGGCCTTTAAGCCAAAGGTACATATCCGTAAGAAAAGAAAAAAGGAGCCCTGATCCGGCTCCTTTTTCCAAGGCTGAGAATAGTAGGCTGTTCCCTATTTTACAAAAGCCTTTTTCAGGGCGCCGACAACGGCCATAATCACAGCACCTCCGATGGCGCCTCCGGCAACGCTCCCGAGGATTCCCGAGAGTCCCGTACCCCCGTCTCCCAGACCAATAAGGCCAAGGGCCCATCCGCCGATTCCTCCACCGACGATTCCGGCAATAGAATTACCGATAGTACCCAGGTCGAGGTTTTTAAACAATCTTCCTGCTAAGTTTCCGCCAACCGCTCCCGAGAGCAGTTGGATAATCAATGGCAAGTTCTCTTCCATTATAATTGGTTTTGTTGGTTGAACATTCCTAAATTACAAAAAAAACACGTGCCCTTTTAAACTGCCTCAAGCAATAACTCATTGAACTTCAATTTATAACCGCATGAAGCTCCTTAAGACTACCCTCTTTTTAATCGTCTCCTGCCTTACGGGATCCTTAACCGCTCAGGCTCCTGCGACCACTCCTTTTGAAATTCAGAAGGGCATGGAGTTGCAGGAAAAAATGAAAAAAAGCTCCCTTGTCAAAAATTTGATTCTCCACAATATCGGGCCTTCCATAATGAGCGGAAGAGTTGTCGATCTGGACGTCAATCCGTCAAAACCCTCGGAATTCTATGTCGCTTATGCCTCCGGGGGACTATGGTATACCCAGAATAATGGCACGAGTTTTATCCCCGTAATGGATAGAACCCCAACCCAGAATCTCGGTGACATTGCCGTTCATTGGCCCAGTGGGACAATCTATGCCGGCACGGGCGAGAACAATGCGTCCCGTTCCTCTTATGCAGGCATTGGCATCTTGAAATCCGTGGATAAGGGGAAGACCTGGTCTTTCGCCGGCCTTCCGGATTCCCACCATATTGGAAGGATACAGATACATCCGGACAGGCCTGAAGAGGTTGTTGTGGCTGTACTCGGGCATTTGTATTCCCCCAATGAAGAACGGGGTATTTACAAAACCCGGGATGGTGGTAAAACATGGTCGAAAACCCTGTACATAAACGACTATACGGGCATGGTAGATCTCACAAGGGCGCCCGATAATCCGGACATTCTGTTTGCTGCCGCATGGGAGCGGGATCGAAAAGCCTGGAATTTCGAGGGAAGTGGCCCGGGATCTGGTATTTATAAAAGTGTTGACGGGGGAGACTCCTGGGCATTGATTTCGGACAAGGCCTCCGGGTTTCCTGTTGGGGAAGGTGTGGGGCGCATCGGTCTTGCGGCTTTTGATGCCAATACGGTCTATGCCATCCTGGATAATCAATCCAGGCGTCCGGCTCAAAAAAAATCGGATAAAGGGTCGGAACTCGACAAAGAAGATCTGAGAAATATCTCTGTAAAAGCCTTTATGGCCCTTGACAATACCCGTTTGGACACCTTTTTAAAGTCCAACGGTTTCCCTGAGAAATACAACGCTGAGGCCGTAAAGAACGAAGTTGAAAATGGCAGTCTCCGCACCGATGACCTCATCAAATATCTGGAGGATGCGAACACCTTGCTTTTCGACACGCCTGTGATTGGGGCCGAGGTGTACCTAAGTACTGATGGTGGCAGCGGCTGGCGCAAAACCCACGATGGATATTTAGAGGACCTCTACTACAGCTACGGTTATTTTTTCGGGCAGATCCGCGTCGCTCCGTATAACCGGGATCAGATTTATGTCACGGGAGTCCCGATCCTTCGTTCGGACGACGGCGGAGCTTCTTTTGTATCTATAGACGCTGAAAATGTTCATGCGGATCATCATGCCCTTTGGATCAATCCGACCCTGCAGGGGCATCTGGTCAATGGAAACGACGGAGGGGTCAACATCTCCTATGACTACGGTGGAAACTGGATAAAAAACAACGCTCCAACCGTCGGGCAGTTTTACGCCATAAATGTGGATCAGCAGACGCCTTACAACGTCTATGGAGGACTCCAGGACAATGGCGTTTGGAAAGGGCCACACAATGCTGAAAACTCTGTGCAATGGCAGCAGTCGGGCAAATATCCCTGGGAAGCGATTATGGGTGGTGACGGCATGCAGGTTCAGATCGATTCCCGAAACCCCGATATCGTGTACACCGGGTACCAGTTTGGAAATTATTTTCGGCTCGATCTTTCCTCCGGGAAGCGCAAACGCATTCAGCCCGGGCACACGCTCGGGGAATCCCCTTATCGCTTTAACTGGCAAACCCCTATCCTTTTATCCCCCCACAATCAGGACATCCTTTACCTGGGCAGTAATAAATTACACCGGTCGATGAATCAGGGAACAGACTGGCAGGCCATTTCAGGTGACCTGACTGCCGGGGGAAAGAAGGGTAATGTCTCATACGGAACGCTGACTAGCATTTCGGAATCTCCACTGCGTTTTGGTCTGTTATACACCGGAAGTGATGACGGCGTTCTTCAGATGAGTCCGGATGGAGGAAACACCTGGAAACGGATTTCAGATAGCTTTCCCAAAAGTCTGTGGGTCAGTCGGGTGGCGGCCTCGTCCCATAGTGAAAATCGGGTATATGCCGCTCTCAACGGCTATCGGTGGGATGATTTTACACCCTACCTCTATCTGAGTGAGGACCGTGGAAAAACCTGGAAATCCATTGCCGATGGCATTCCTGCGGCTCCGGTAAACGCTGTTGTTGAAGATCCTGAAAATGAAAACTTACTGTTTGCGGGAACAGATAACGGACTTTACGCATCCCTGGACAGGGGTCAGACCTGGAATGCCATGCAAAATGGGATGCCCCATGTGGCGGTACACGACCTGGTTATTCAGCCCGAGGCGAAACACTTACTGGTAGGCACCCATGGTCGTAGTATCTATCGGGCCGATATCGCCCCCCTGCAAAAACTCCAGCCCGGACTTTTGGAGGAACCCCTGATTGTTTTTGATCTGCCGGATCTCAAGCACTCCCAGCGATGGGGCAATGCGTATTCCTCCTGGAGAACTCCCAATACCCCGGGGCTGGACATCGTCTTTTACAGCCAGAAAAGCGGAGCGGCCAAAGCCATTATACAGACTCCGGATGGCATCGTGCTGAGTGAGACGGAACTCCAGGCCGATGCGGGCATGAATGTTATTTCCTACGATGTAGCCTTTACCAAAAAAGGGAAGGCGGACTACCTCTCGAAATACAAGACCCGCCTGGTGGAGGCCGGAGATGGAAAAACCTATTTGCCCAAAGGCAGCTATCAGGTCCTGATCCGCCATAATGGGGAGCAGGCCACTCAAGATTTCAAAATTGAATAAAAGCCTTTGAATTTTTATAAACCGGGCCAACACGTACCCTATGGAGTTAAACCTGAGTATTCCCGCCCTTTTATTCCCCGCGATATCCCTGAGCATGCTCGCGTACAATGCCAGATATCTGGCCATCGCAGCCCTGATTCGGGAACTGCACCGTCAATATCGGGAAAAGGCCTCCGTCACCCTTGGGAAACAGGTGCGGCAGCTGCAGCGACGCCTGGAGATCATTAAGCAAATGCAGGCGGCTGCCATTCTGAGTTTTCTATTCAGCGCCCTGTGTATGTTGCTGTTATATCTCGAGTGGATGTTTTGGGCCAATTTGCTTTTCGGCTCCAGTTTATTCTGTCTGATCACCTCCCTTATTCTCAGTTTTATAGAGGTGCAATTATCCACCAAAGCCCTGAAAATTCAACTTTCGGATATCGGGGGAGATACCCCGGACCGATAATCCGGCGCAAAATCTTATTTAGAACCTTTTTAATCCCCTTAGAAAGGCCGTCAAAGTTTGTTATTGATTGGCCTGTGGAGTATTTTTGTGCCTGCTGTAAAAAAACCAACGATACATGAGCGGACTCGCTAAAACTTCAGTAGCCAGAAAAGTAGTTATGGCGCTTTCAGGGCTGTTTCTCGTGCTTTTTCTCCTATTGCACGTGACCATTAATCTCACTTCGGTGATCAGTCCGGATACCTTTAATACCATGTCGCACTTTATGGGCTATAATCCCCTGGTGCAATTTTTGATGCAACCTATCTTAATCGCGGGGGTGATCGTCCACTTTGTCATGGGTATTATTCTTGAGATTCAGAACAAAAAAGCCCGTACCGTACGATATGTGAAATATGCCGGTGGCGCAAATGCCCCCTGGGTTTCCAGAAATATGATTTTGACAGGCCTTGTGGTTCTGGCTTTTCTGGGACTGCACTTCTACGACTTCTGGATTCACGAAATGAATTACAAATTCGTGCAGGCCAATCCGGAGGACCCCACCCGATACTATGCCGAAACTGTGGAGAAATTTGAGCCGATGTGGAGGACCCTTATATATGTGGTTTCCTTTGTGTTGTTGGCCCTGCACTTATGGCATGGATTTGCATCCTCCTTCCAAAGCATGGGGATCAACAATAAATACAGCTCCGGGATCCGGAGTTTTACGCGTCTTTACGCCATTGTGGTACCGCTGTTATTCATCTTTATCGCGCTGTATCATCACCTTAACCCAATAACGCATTAATTATGGGAATACTCGATTCAAAGGTCCCCTCGGGACCCCTGGCTGATAAGTGGACGAAACACAAGAACGACATTGACCTGGTCAACCCGGCCAATAAAAGGAACATCGATATCATAATGGTGGGAACCGGTCTTGCCGGGGCCTCTGCGGCAGCAACGCTTGCTGAGTTGGGTTATAATGTGAAAACATTCTGCTATCAGGATTCCCCCAGAAGAGCGCATAGTATAGCGGCTCAAGGAGGAATTAATGCTGCAAAAAACTACCAGGGAGACGGGGACAGTCCGTATCGCCTTTTTTATGACACTATCAAAGGTGGAGATTACCGTTCCCGGGAAGCGAATGTATACCGGTTGGCCGAAGAGTCCGTAAATATCATTGACCAGTGTGTCGCACAAGGGGTGCCCTTTGCCAGAGAATATGGTGGCTTGCTGGATAATCGTTCTTTTGGAGGCGTTTTGGTCTCCCGAACCTTTTATGCGAAAGGGCAAACCGGTCAACAACTACTCCTGGGGGCATACGCGGCCATGAACCGGCAGATCAACCGCGGTAAAATCACATCCTATACCCGGCATGAAATGCTGGATGTCGTCCTGGTAGACGGAAAAGCCCGGGGAATTATTGCGCGGGATCTCATTACCGGGGAAATCGAACGGCACGCGGCCCATGCCGTGGTTATTGCTTCGGGAGGTTATGGAAACGTGTTTTACCTTTCTACGAACGCCATGGGTAGTAATGTTACTGCGGCCTGGCGGGTGCATAAAAGAGGGGCGTTTTTTGCCAATCCCTGCTTTACACAGATTCATCCCACATGTATTCCGGTTTCCGGAGACCATCAGTCTAAATTAACCCTGATGTCCGAATCGCTCAGAAATGATGGCCGGATATGGGTTCCTGCCAAAGCCGAGGATGCTCAGGCCATTCGGGAAGGAAAACTAAAACCCACAAAAATCCCGGAGGCGGATCGGGATTATTTCCTGGAGCGCAGATACCCTGCCTTTGGGAATCTGGTGCCCAGAGATGTCGCGTCCCGGGCCGCCAAAGAGCGCTGTGATGCCGGCTTTGGTGTCAATAAAACAGGAGAAGCCGTATATCTCGATTTTGCCGCGGCCATTCAGCGCTATGGGTCCGAAAAAGCACTGACTTCAGGGATCAAAGACCCGGATCAGGAAACGATTACAAAACTCGGGGAAGAAGTTGTTGAGGCCAAATACGGAAACCTCTTCCAGATGTACGAGAAGATCGTGGATGAGAATCCTTACAAAACCCCAATGATGATCTATCCGGCGGTTCACTACACCATGGGTGGGTTATGGGTAGATTACAATTTACAAACCACTATTCCCGGATGCTTCTGCACGGGAGAAGCAAATTTCAGTGATCACGGGGCGAATCGATTGGGCGCTTCAGCCCTGATGCAGGGTCTCGCCGACGGATATTTTGTACTTCCCTACACCATAGGAGATTATTTGTCAGATGATATCCGGACCGGACCTATTTCAACGGAGAGCGAAGCTTTTGATAAAGCTGAAGCTGAAGTCCGGGCCAATCTTGAGAAACTGCTCAATGCCAAAGGTGCGCACCCTGTAGATTATTACCATAAAAAACTGGGGAAAATCATGTGGAATAAATGCGGTATGTCCCGTAATGCCACCGAACTCAAAGAGGCCATTGAAGAAATCTCAGCCTTACGGGCCGACTTTTACGAAAATGTCCGCATCCCCGGGGGTCTCAACGAAATGAATACGGAATTGGAGAAAGCAGGACGGGTCGCAGACTTTCTGGAATTAGGCGAGCTTTTTGCCAAAGACGCCCTGGAGCGCAACGAATCTTGCGGCGGACATTTCCGGGAAGAATACCAGACTCCGGAAGGCGAGGCTTTGCGCGATGATAAAAACTTTCGTTATGTCGCGGCATGGGAATACAAAGGAGCTCCTAAAGATGCGAAACTCCACAAGGAAGACCTGGTATTTGAAAATGTTGAATTGAAAACGAGAAGTTATAAATAAATTGCTGTGGCTCAACTCCTTTAAACCGGAGTACTGAGATTCAAAAAAAATTAGCTATGAAACTACTTTTAAAAATTTGGCGGCAAAAAGACGGAAGCTCTAAAGGCAAGTTAGTGGATTATCCCATTGACCATATCGAAGGGGACATGTCCTTTCTGGAGATGCTCGATGTGCTGAATCAGGAGCTGATCGAAAAAGGAGATGAACCCGTAGTTTTCGATCACGATTGCCGCGAAGGAATTTGTGGTACTTGTTCTCTGATGATCAACGGAGAACCTCATGGGCCGGACAGGCTCATCACCACCTGCCAGCTGCACATGCGCCGCTTTAACGATGGGGACACCATTGTCATTGAGCCTTTTCGCGCCACTGCTTTTCCGGTCCTCAAAGACCTGATGGTCGACCGTTCAGCCTTTGACCGTATCCAGCAGGCCGGAGGATATATTTCCGTAAATACTTCAGGAAACACGGTGGATGCCAATGCCATTCCCATCGATAAGCACCATGCAGATGAATCTTTTGAAGCTGCCAGTTGTATCGGCTGTGGTGCCTGTGTCGCGGCGTGTAAAAACGCCAGCGCGATGCTCTTTACGGCTGCCAAGGTCTCCCAATTTGCCCTCCTCCCTCAGGGAAAGGTAGAAGCCATCGATCGGGTTCAGAATATGGTTCGGCAAATGGATTTAGAAGGTTTTGGAAACTGCACCAATACCGGAGCCTGCGAAGTGGAATGTCCAAAAGGGATTTCTCTGGAAAACATCGCCCGAATGAATCGGGAGTATTTGATGGCTACCGTTAAAGGATAATCCCAATCCCTCTTTTTTACGAATCCCGGACGCGATGGCGTTCCGGGATTTTCTATTTTTAAGTCCCAAAGCGTCTTATGTCTGTACATCCGGTTTCTAAATTGCCGAATCTCGAACAATCCATATTCAGCAAAATGAGTGCCCTGGCGGTAAAGCACAACGCCATCAATCTGTCTCAGGGGTTCCCCGATTTTGACGTGGACCCGGAGTTGATCCGGGCTATGCAGGAATCGCTGCTTGGCCCCTATAATCAATATGCCCCTATGGGTGGCATCTATTCGCTCCGGGAAGCGATTGCCGAAAAAACGGAGCGCTGCCATGGGCAGACCTATCACCCGGAAAAGGAGATCACCCTTACTGCCGGGGCGACACAGGCCATCTATACAGCCATCGCCAGCACCGTATATCCAGGGGATGAAGTGGTGATCTTTAAGCCCGCTTATGACTGCTATGAACCCAGCGTACTCGCTCAGGGCGGCATCCCCATACTCCTGCAGCTGAGCGGACCGGATTTTAGCATCAACTGGGATGAATTCCGGAAAGTCCTCAACCCCAATACGCGCATGGTCATCCTCAATACACCCCATAATCCGAGTGGCACCATTTTAAAGGATGCCGACCTGCGCCAACTCGAAGAAATTCTCCGCCCAACAGACACCCTGGTCTTAAGTGATGAGGTTTATGAGCACCTGGTCTTCGATGGGAGCACGCACCAAAGTGTGTCCAAATACCCGGGTTTAAAAGAGCGTTCTTTTGTCTGTGCCTCCTTCGGGAAAACCTTCCATATCACAGGTTGGAAAATGGGCTACTGCATGGCTCCGGAAGCGCTGATGAACGAGTTTAGAAAGATGCACGAATTTGTGGTTTTCTCGGTAAGCCACCCGGCCCAGCGCGCCCTTGCGCAATACATGCAGAAACCCTCGAGATACGAAGGCCTATCTGAATTTTTTCAACAAAAAAGGGATTTATTTTTGGAGGGAATCCGGGATTCCCGTTTCGAATTTACCCCTGCTGAAGGCACCTATTTCCAGCTCCTGAACTTTTCAAAAATCAGTCCGCTGGGCGATCTTGAATTTGCGCAGGAATTACTTCTGGATAAAGGGGTTGCAAGCATTCCCATTTCAGTATTCAACCTGAATCGTCAGGATCACCAACAACTTCGTTTCTGTTTTGCAAAAAAAACGGATACGCTCAAACGCGCCTGTGAAATACTCTCCGGAATTTAAGGCAGGGCCTTGAGGACCTGCTGTACAAAAGCTCCTATTTCAGAAGGCTCTAACCAGCGCAACACCATAACCAACTCTTCTTCCGGAGCCACGACAATAAAGTTTCCACCGAAACCTGCCGCGTAATATACCGTATCCGGCACCTCTTCCCAATGGCGATCCCCGGGCTGATTCAACCACCACATATACCCGTAATTCGGATTGGGTTCGGATGGGGTGGTTGCATCCTTAATCCAGGATTCACTCAAAATTCGTTGCTCATTCCAAACGCCCTTCCCGAGGAACAAAAGGCCAAATCGGGCCATATCTTCCGCGCTGATGAAAATACCACCCCCGGAATGGCCTCCACCTGTTACCGATTGCATTTTGTATCCATCAATGACCGACCAGGCGTGATCATACCCGAACCATCTCCAGGTAGGTGAAGCCCCAATGGGATCCATAAGTTCTCGTTTCAGCACTGTTGGAAGCGGCTGTCTCCAGAGTTGGGTCAGGGAATACGCCAGAACATTTACCCGCACGTCGTTATACTCCATGACCGTCCCAGGTTCCCGGAGCGGGCGGTATTTCCAATCATCCACTCCGCCCTCCCGGGGAGGTCTGTCTGCCCAGTCCTTTAACCCCCATAGACTGCCAGACCAATCCGAATTCTGTTGGAGTAAATGAGACCATCTGATTTTGCTATTATGAACCCCCTCGAAGGTCCCGTCCCAGATGTAGTCGGACACCAAATCTTTCTCGGAACTCATCAAACCTCTATCCCTGGCCAGTCCCGCCACGGTCGATAAAAAACTCTTTGTGACACTGAAGGTCATGTCAACGCGTTTTGTATCTCCCCAGGAAGCCACGACATATCCCTTTTTCAAGATCATACCGGCAGGGCCGCCCCTGGGTTTTACCGGTCCGAGCACCTCGTGATAGGGTTCCCGTTCAAACCCCTTTAAAATCGCCAGTCTTAGATCTTTTGGACCGCTGTATTCATGAGATTCCGCGTAGGCGACAGCGCGTTCCAGCTCGGTCGCATTGATGCCGAAATCCGATGGGCTCTTTGTAGCCCAATCTGCGCCCGGTTCAGGAAAATAGAGCCCTTGCTGGGCATTTGCCGGAAAAAATGTACATGTAATTATTGCGAGTAGCCACAGGTTCTTTAGCATAACATCAGGTATTCGTTGGAGTTCCAAATCCTATTACAATTCAAGGCGCATCATCCAGTCCATCTGCCGATCCGATCCCACATAATAGGGGTGTTTGTCAAATGTAATGAATCCATGTTGTTTGTAAAACCGAATGGCCGCATGGTTCTCTTCCCAAACCCCCAACCACAGATAGGACTTCCCTTCCTCCCGGGCCATGGCCTGAAAACGCTTTAGCATCCATGCCCCCAGACCTTTCCCCTGCCGGGCCTTCAACACGTAGATGCGTTCGATTTCCATACCCTCTGCCTCTTGAAGCTCCGATTGTGCCGCCCCTGTATTGATCTTGGCATAGCCCACACGCATTCCTTCTTCATAGAGAAAGAAAAAGCGGCTTTCCGGATTCAGGAGTTCACGACGAAGGGTATTTATATGAAAGGCCTCTTCCAGATACGTGATGAAATCTTCCGGATTATTAACATGGGCAAAAGACTCGGTAAACGTTTGAACCCCAATCCGTTTCAGATCCTGTATTTCCCCGATATCAATGGGTAAAAGTTCCACGGAATTCATAATGACCAAGGTATAAATTGCTGATGATATCCGGGAACTCATCATAAAAAAAGCCCCCGGTCCAAAGGCCGGGGGCTTTCTCTTCACTTTCAGCAGGTTGCTAAAGCATAAATAATTTTCGCGTCAGGTGGAGTATTCCGCTTACGAAGTCGTTTCGATAAACCTGAACCTCTTCCTGCTCGGAAACTTGATTCATTTGGGTGTCCATAGCACTAGGGTTAAATTAATTTGGGGTTCTTTCGTATTTCATCATGAAAATACGCCCCTAGAACGATGCATATGGACAAATGTTGTGAATTGTCGGTAAAATGTAGTAAAACGTCGATTTTTGAATAAAAATACGCGGTTGTTAAACCGGCATTTCAGGGACCTCTTCCGGCACGACCAGACGGCCTTTTGTCGCGCTACGGATCTCCTCCACACTTACTCCGGGCGCCCGCTCTAAAAGCAAAAATCCTTTTTCAGTGACTTCCAGCACGGCCAGGTTCGTCACAATTTTGCGCACACATTGTACGCCCGTAAGGGGCAGGGTACAGGACTCCAGAAGTTTTGACTCCCCTGCTTTGTTGGTGTGCATCATGGCGACAATGATGTTATCAGCGGAAGCGACCAAATCCATAGCCCCTCCCATGCCTTTGACCATTTTTCCGGGAATCTTCCAGTTCGCGATATCCCCGTTATCCGATACCTCCATGGCGCCAAGGATCGTAAGGTCCACGTGTTGCCCGCGGATCATTGCAAAACTGGTCGCAGAATCAAAAAACGAAGCTCCGGGAAGGGTGGTTATCGTTTGCTTTCCGGCATTGATGATGTCCGGGTCTTCTTCCCCTTCAAAGGGAAAAGGGCCCATGCCCAGAACGCCATTCTCACTCTGAAACTCTACCTCAATGTCCTCCCTTACATAATTGGCCACCAGAGTCGGGATTCCAATCCCGAGATTGACGTAAAATCCATCCTTTACTTCCCTTGCAATTCGCTTGGCGATACCCTGTTTATCCAGCATGTTTATTTGCTTCGTACGGTTCGTTGTTCAATGCGCTTTTCATAATTGACCCCCTGAAAAATCCTCCTGACAAAAATGCCCGGAACGTGAATTTCATTGGGTGGTAATGCTCCGGCAGGCACGAGTTCTTCGACTTCTGCCACAGTAATTTGCGCAGCTCCACACATACAGGGGTTGAAATTTCTGGCGGTGCCTCTGAAGATCAGATTTCCTGCCTCGTCTCCTTTCCAGGCCTTGACAAAGGCAAAGTCTGCCTGATACGCCTTTTCCATAACGTACATCTTCCCCTCAAACTCACGGGTTTCCTTCCCTTCAGCTACCTCTGTCCCAAAGCCGGCGGGTGTGAAAAAGGCAGGAATTCCCGCCTGAGCTGCCCGACACTTTTCTGCCAGAGTTCCCTGAGGGGTGAGTTCCACCTCCAGTTCTCCGCTGAGCATTTGTCTTTCAAATTCATCATTCTCCCCAACATAGGAAGAAATCATTTTTCGTATTTGACGTTTTTGAAGCAGTAACCCCAAACCGAAATCATCTACTCCGGCGTTATTGCTGATGCAGGTCAGGCCCGTTACATTACGTCGTACCAATTCGGCAATCGCGTTCTCCGGAATTCCACAAAGACCAAATCCGCCGAGCATCAGCGTCATGTCATCCTCGATTCCTTCCAATGCCTCCTGGGCGTTTGCTACGGTTTTCCGGATCATATTCTCTCGTATTTTGAGTCTGGTCGGGTGGGCTTCTGAAGCGTCAATCAGAAATCCAACCCTTCTAAGTCGTCTTCCAGTTCCTGATTTTCTTCTTCCTCCTCGACGGGTTTATTACAATCCACGCGAATGCTTAATTCCTCGGGTCTTTCAAAATCGGCCAGTGAGACCTCCAGATCGGGGTTCTCATAATTTTGTTTCATGTAGAGTCCCCAAATAGGAAGAGCCATAGAAGCTCCCTGCCCATAATAGATCGTCTTAAAGTGCGTCGCGCGTTCCTCACCCCCAACCCATACCCCGGTCACAAGGTTGGGAACCATCCCAATAAACCAACCATCACTCTGGTTTTGCGTGGTTCCGGTTTTCCCGGCGATGGGATTTGTCAGCTCGTACGGGTATCCGGTCATGATCTCTTTATACACCCGATTTTCCTTTGCAAAGGTATGTCGGAGTCGGGTTCCGGAGCCTCCCTCTGTCACCCCTTTTAAGAGATCCACCATGGCGTAGGCCACATCCTGGCTGAGTACATCTTTGGTCTCCGGGGTATATTCATAAAGCACGGTGCCGTTTTTATCCTCGATCCGGGTTACCATTACAGGCTTTACATAGACCCCCTGATTCGCGAAGGCACCATAAGCGCCTACCATTTCATACACATTGAAATCCGGAGTCCCCAGCGCAATAGAAGGCACCTCCGGGATTTCACTGGTCAATCCGAGATTCTTTACAATACTCACCACAGGTCTGGGCCCCACCTCATCAATCAACTGGGCGGTAACGGTATTCACAGAATTGGCCAGCGCCCGCTTTAAAGTATAACTCTGTCCGGAATACTTCCCGTTTGAGTTTTTCGGGCACCAGGGCTCGGGGTTTCCGTATTTGTTGGCTTCAATGCAGTATTGCGTATCCGGAAGGGTGTCGCAGGGCGACCTGCGCAATTGATCGATAGCTGCGGCATAGATAAAGGGCTTGAAGGTAGATCCTGCCTGGCGGGCCCCCTGTATGACAGCGTCGTATTGAAAATGACGGTAGTTAATACCTCCCACCCATGCCTTCACATGCCCTGTCTGAGGCTCCATAGACATCATAGCCGACCTGAGGAAGGTCTTGTAATACCGTATGGAATCCAAAGGAGTCATTACGGTATCCTTTTCCATCCCCGGGGAATTCCAGTCAA
>CAKZOC010000025.1 GCA_937136025.1 uncultured Bacteroidota bacterium | reverse complement strand
TATATACCTTTTGGCACTGCTGAGAACAAGTTTAAAACCAAGGGGAATCTGACCATTTTAGAAGGTGAAGCGCCATCTGTCTTTCCGGCAGGAGAATCTGGACAATTCTGTATAATCACAAACGGGGAAGCGGTTCAATGGGAGGTGATTACCCCGGGCTGTAATAGCGCTTCCAAATCTGCCACGGGGTCAAATGCAGATCCCTGTGATACCAGTGCCGCCCTCACAAGCGATGTCGATGTAGATTCCTTTACGCGGGAATTTGAGGATGGAGCACCAAGGGCCTACCCGAACCCGGCCACCGATTACCTGACCCTTTTTGTGGGGAACATGGAAGGGGATGTACGGGTGTCTGTCTTTGATGAGGTGGGCCGGCAGTTGATGGTACAGGAATATTCAGCCGAAGGGCAGAATGAGGTTTACCTCGATATCAGTGCACTGAAAGAGGGGATCCTGACCATTGTGACCGAGAACCAGGGCGCGCGCTCTGCCTTCCGGATTATCAAACAGTAGGTTAACTAGATAGCTGTACTAAGGGCCGGAAGCAATTCCGGCCTTTTTTTATGCCGGTTTGGCGCCTGATGGATCTGTCGGAATTTGCTATCTTGAAACCTATAGCTTTAAGAGTATGAAAAACCGACCCCTTTGGATTTGTGCATTATTGCTTTTTGGGGTAGTATCCTGCAAACAAGAGCAACCGACCCGTGAGAAAGCAGCAGATACCAAAGAGGTGACGGACAACCGGGAACCCCACCGACCCCAATTCCATTTCACACCCCCATCAAAGTGGATGAACGACCCCAACGGGATGTTTTATATGGATGGGGAATACCACCTGAGCTACCAGTATTATCCCGATAGCACCGTTTGGGGCCCCATGCACTGGGGGCATGCCGTCTCCAAAGACCTGGTTGAGTGGGAGCACCTGCCCATAGCCCTGTATCCGGACAGCCTTGGGTATATCTTTTCCGGGGGATCGGTAGTGGATCTCCGGAACACTTCAGGGTTCGGTACTTCTGAGAATCCTCCTGTTGTCGCGGCTTTCACCCATCACGATCCGGTAGGGGAGCAGGCCGGAACTACCGATTTCCAGACCCAGAGTATTGCCTACAGCCTGGATAAGGGCCGGACCTGGACGAAATACGCCGGTAACCCGGTGTTAAAAAATGAAAAGGGAATTCGCGATTTTCGGGATCCTAAAGTTATCTGGCATCAAGATTCACGCAAATGGATCATGACCCTGGCCGTTTATGATAAGGTAGAGTTCTACGCCTCAACAGACTTAAAAAGCTGGGAATACCTCTCCGAGTTTGGCATACCCGGGGATACCCGCTTGTGGGAGTGCCCGGATTTGTTTCCCCTTAAAGTAACCGGCACCGGAGAAACCCGGTGGGTACTCCTGGTCAGCATACAGAAAGAAGCTCCCAACGGGGGTACCGCCACCAGTTACTTTCTCGGGGATTTCGACGGGAAGCGGTTTCTCGGTAATCCGGAGGATCAAAAATGGCTGGACTGGGGAACAGACAATTACGCTTTCGTTACCTGGGACAACGCCCCCCTGGAGGCCACCGAAAGAGTGGGTATTGGCTGGATGTCCAATTGGCAGTACGCCCAGGAAGTGCCTACAGAAACCTGGCGCTCGGCCATGACAATCCCCCGGTCCCTTCGGTTGGAATCCGTGGGGGAGGGCTACACTTTGAACGCCAACCCGATCGAAGGACTTAAATCCCTTCGCAGTTCGGAAACGAAAATGACCCACTTTAAAATTCAGGGAGAGGAAAAAGTGAGCGGCTCTTTTTCTCCGGCACAATGCGAAATCCTCCTGAGGACAGATAGAGCGGAAACCACCGCTGACCTTTATGGGTTGACCCTTTCCAATTCGGTGGGAGACCGCCTGATCCTCGGATTCGACCGGGCCAACAACCAATTATGGGTGGATCGTCGGGGTTCAGGATCCCCGGGGTTTTCGGCTTCTTTTTTTAAAGGACCCCATACGGCACCCATAGATTTGGGCCCTGATGGGGACCCAAATCTGAGGATTCTTTTGGATGTGGCGTCTATTGAGGTTTTTGGTGAGAACGGCCGCCTGAACTTCACGGAAATATTCTTTCCTTCAGAGCCCTATGACACGCTTACCTTCTGGGCGGATGACGGGGAATGGGCACTGGAATCCTCCACCATCTATTCCCTGAAAAGTATCTGGTAAGCCGGGAGTATTATCTCGCCTTTATTTCTTCCCGGATGATAAAGGTCATACGTAAAAAACGGCAGATCGCCTACTTTTACTGTTAGTATGGACCCTAATGAATCCATAGCGCATAGGATTAAGGGATTTCTGATCGAAACCGGGCAATTGACCTATTTTGCCGGCCGATTCTTCAAAGAAGTCTTCAGGCCCCCGTATGAGGTGAGAGAGTTTCTTCGGCAGTGCTATCAAATGGGGAATCGATCCCTGATGTTGGTCCTGGTCACCGGTTTTATTATCGGCCTGGTTCTGACGCTGCAATCCAGGCCCACCCTCATCGAATTTGGCGCGGAATCCTGGATGCCGAATATGGTTGGGATTTCAATAGTACGCGAAATCGGGCCTGTGATCACGGCCCTGATCTGTGCGGGCCGGATTGCATCGGGCATTGGTGCCGAACTGGGATCGATGCGGGTTTCCGAGCAAATCGATGCTATGGAAGTTTCAGGGACGAACCCTTTCAAATACCTGGTGGTGACCCGTATCCTGGCGACCACCCTGATGCTTCCCCTTTTGGTGATTTTCGGGGATATTATTGCCCTTTACGGGTCTGCCCTTGTAGAATATCTCAAAGGCGGGATGAGTTTCCAGTTATACTTCAACAAGGTCTTTAGCGCCCTCTCTTTCGGGGACTTTATACCGGCCACCTTAAAATCTTTTTTCTTTGGTTTTGTGATCGGCCTGGTAGGGTGTTACAAAGGGTATTATTGTAAAAAAGGAACGGCCGGTGTGGGAAAAGCAGCCAATACAGCTGTGGTGACATCTTCCCTCCTGGTCTTTTTTGTTGATTTCATGGCCGTTTTCATTTCGGATATTTTTTATGAACTCTGAAGCATGGAACCTAAAACGATATATACAGGTAAAACAGGGCAGATATCCGCCCGCAAAGAGGTGATCCGAATACGAAACCTTAAGAAAGGATTTGGGGATAACCAGGTCCTCAGGGGCTTTAACCTCACCCTCTATGAAGGTGAGAACCTCGTGGTCATGGGAAAATCGGGCTCGGGTAAGTCCGTGATGATCAAATGCCTGGTAGGGCTTGTGGCTCCGGATGAAGGTTTGGTGGAAGTCCTGGGACGTGATATTTCGACCCTGGGGCAGAAGGAACTGGACCTGCTCCGGTCCGATATAGGTTTTTTGTTCCAGGGCAGTGCGTTGTACGATTCTATGACGGTACGCGAGAACCTGGAATTTCCGATGCGAAGGCATCGTGAGAAGCTCGGGGTGGTAAAGGATTCACTTCCGAGGGTACTGGAAGCTCTTGAAAGTGTTGGCCTTGCCAGCGCTATTGACCTGATGCCCGTTGAACTCTCGGGGGGAATGAAAAGACGTGTGGCTCTGGCGCGTGCCCTGATCCTCAAACCGAAATTGATCTTGTACGACGAACCCACAAGTGGGCTGGATCCGATTACCTCGAAAGAGATCATAGAACTTATGCGCAGCATACAAAAGAAATACGGAACCTCTTCCCTGATTATCACCCACGATGTGGATTGTGCCCGGGTGATATCGGAACGCATCCTGCTGCTGGTGGACGGAGTAAATTATGCGGAGGGAACTTACCGGGAACTGGCGGGAAGCAGGGACCCGAAAGTCCAGGCATTCTTTAAAAAATGAGTCATGGCAAAATCAACTTCACAATTCGTAAAACTTGGGCTCTTCGTTATATTCGGGAGTCTTTTGATCCTGGTGACGGCATATATGATCGGGAACGAGCAGAATGTTTTCAGGCCTACCTTTGAAATCTCAGCGGTTTTCAATAATGTCAATGGCCTGCAAAAAGGCAACAACGTCAGGTATTCCGGAATTCAAGTGGGAACGGTAAGGGACATAGTGATGGAGCAGGACACCAGTATCCGGGTGTATATGCAGATTCAGGAAGGCATGATCACCCATATTAAGGACAATGCCGTTGCGGTTATAGGATCAGATGGACTGGTGGGCAGTATGTTGGTTAATATCCTGCCCGGTCCGGGCATAGGAGCCCCGGTTCGGGATGGAGGTGAGATTGCCTCCTATAGCAGTATCAGCACACAGGACATGCTCTCCACGCTGAACGTTACCAATAAGAATGTATCCCTTCTTTCAGCGGACCTCCTTGAAGTTACCCATGCCCTGCGCAGTGGATCCGGTGTCCTCGCCCAGTTGCTCTATGACAGCACTATGGCTAAAGACCTTCGCCAGGGCTTCCACAACCTGAACGTAAGCACAGCACGGACTGAAGAGGCTATCAGCCGGTTAAATAAGATGATCGGGGAATGGCGCCTGGAGCAAAGTACCCTTAGATTGCTGACAGATGATCCTGAGTTCACCGGGCAGATTCAAAGGGTGGCTGCCAACCTGGACAGTTCCGGGCAGGAGATCCGGGAACTCACCGGCCGCATAAACGATCTGATCGGGGGAGTACAACAAGGCGAAGGGACCCTGGGAATGCTAATGACCGATTCCACCATGGCCGCTGAAATAAGACACGGCCTCAGGCACCTGGATTCCGGCCTTGTGAAGTTTGATGAGAATATGGAAGCCCTCAAACACAACTGGCTTACCCGTGGATATTTCAAAAAGCTGGAAAGGCAGCAGGAAAAGGAAAACAAAAATCGATAGAAAAAAAGCCGCCCTGAAGTTATTCGGGGCGGCTTTCGGACGACAGGGGTAAACAGATGCATAACACTGACATGCAAATACCCCTTACGACATCTGATCTCTACAGAAAATTACCCTTGTCATCCATTTTTACTTTAAGGGTTTTGTCCCCGTTTTTCAAGGTTACTTTGTAGGTTTTGTCCACACCTTTGGTTTCATGATACCGGACCAGGTAGACATCCTCACTTACTACCCATCCCGGGAATCTGTCCAACAAGGCATTGTTCACACTTTCGGGGAGTTTGACGTTCTCAAATTTTTCGATGGTACGAATAATTTTTCCATCAGCATTGTAGGCGGCAAGGATTTTTCCGTCCGGAATGTAAAATCGTATTTGATAGTAATCGTAGTCATCCTGATAGTAGTCGGAGTTTTCCAGATTAAAGGCAGCTACCTTACGTTCCAGCATTTGGACCGGAATGGCCGCAGGTTCCTGGGATTTCAGACTATTCAGGTACTTGTAATTTGTAGCATAGACGACTACTTCAGACAATTCTTCGGTCTTGATGACCTGAGCAAGCATCGGACTGATGAACCCGATACACAGCAGACTTAACAACAGCTTTTTCATGGCTAGGATTTTAGGTGAATATTCAAAGGGTATATCTGCAGTCTGTACCGCAAAAATAGGGGAGAGGTCCCTCCATGACAATGACCTGCATCAGTCCGTACGTTAAGGGGTAACGTACGCGATGGCCAACTGATCTAAATCATTGGGGCTGTAAGGACATTTTTGTAGGTTAAAAGTTCAGACTTATGATTAAAACGAGTGTTTATGAACCCTCCAACATCGCAAAAGTGGATTGCTCTGGAAACGGACCGCCCGATCTGGAATCGCTTTTTTATGGTTGCGCCACTGGCCGTGGTAGGGACAAAGGAGAAGGATGGTTATGATCTGGCACCAAAGCATATGATCACTCCCATGGGGTTTGAAAATTATATAGGCTTTGTCTGCACCCCGGCCCATGCTACGTACCATAATATTGCCGCATGGGGTGAGTTTACGGTGAGTTTTCCTTTGGCGAACCAGGCCCTGATCACTTCCCTTACAGCTTCCCCCAGGTACGCAGGGATCTCAAAAGCGGACCAGGTCATCGATGCCCTTCCAACGCGTAAGGCTATTGAAGTGGATGCCCTTTTCCTGGAGATGTCTTACCTGATGCTGGAGTGCAAACACTTCAAGACGATTGATGGATTTGGAAGTAATAGCCTTATCACGGGTACTATTCTCCATGCTTATGTGCATCCGGATTATCTCAGAGTTTCTGAACAGGACGAACAAGAACAACTCCACGAGCACCCGCTACTGGCCTATGTGGCCGAAGGACGGTTTGCCCGGGTAGCAGATACCTTTCAATTCCCCTTTCCTAAAGGATTTAAAAGATGATTCCTGCCAAACACATAGCCAAAGATGTTCATAACTGGCTCGACGCCAGACAGGATGATGCTATGGACTTCATTAAGGAATTGGCCTTGATGGAATCCCCCTCATCGGACCCGGAAGCCCTGTCCAAGCTACTGGTATGGTTGGATGCCCGGTTAAGCCGGCTGGGAATGTATACCCTCCGTGTTCCCGGGCGGGCATCAGGCGGATACTTGTATGTACGCCCAAAAGAAAAGTTACCGAATCAGCCCGTGCAATTGCTCCTGGGGCATTGTGATACGGTATGGCCGCACAGGACCCTTGAGGAAATGCCCCTCAGGGAGATAGATTCCCGCCTGGCTGGCCCTGGGGTTTATGATATGAAGGCTGGTATTGTGCAGATTGTTTTTGCGCTGCAATGCCTTTCAGACCTCGGGCTGAAGCCTAAAGTGCTCCCCGTAGTGCTGATTAATTCAGATGAGGAAATCGGCAGTAGAGAATCTACCCCGGCCATCCGTCGTTTAGCACGGATTGCTGACCGGGCATTTGTATTGGAGCCGCCGTTGGGACTGGAGGGAAAATTGAAAACAACCCGTAAAGGACTTGGAAGATTTACCCTTACAGTATATGGCAAGGCTGCCCATGCCGGGCTGGATCCTGAAAAAGGGGCCAATGCCATTGTGGAAATGGCGCGGCTTGTGCAGGAATTATATGCCTTAAATGATTTTGACCGGGGTACGACGGTGAATATCGGACTGATCGAGGGAGGTATTTCACCCAACACCATAGCCCCAGAAAGCCGTGTAGTCCTCGATGTACGGGTGCTCACCGAAGTGGATGGGAAACATGTTGAAAGTGCGATCCGGTCGCTAAAGGCAAAGACGGAAGGGGTGCGACTCGAAATTGAAGGAGGGTTTGGAAGGCCTCCCATGGAGGCGACCCCGGGGAACCGTAAACTCTGGGCTATGGCAGCCAAAACGGGGCGCGCGATAGGTCTGGAACTGAAACAGGCTATGGCTGGAGGAGGTTCAGATGCCAACACTACAAGCCAGTACACTGCGACTCTGGACGGCCTGGGGACTCCCGGGGATGGCGCACACTCCCTTCATGAGTATATACAGACGGACCGGCTTTCAGAGCGTACGGCTCTTTTAGCCCTGTTGCTCATGCTGGATCCTCTAAATAAGACATAGATGAAGAAGCAGGTCGATATATTTACCTCACTCACCCGGATTTCCGATCTGGCGGAAGTACCATTTGATATTCGCAGCCTGGAGCGGGAATTTTGGGAAATGGGGGATTATGTAATCTGTAAAATTACCGATCCGGGAGGACATACGCTCCTTATAGAATTACAGACTGGCCGTATGCGAGGGGTCATTGGGGGCGAAATGATTATGGGGGCTCTTGGAGATCGTTTTGCCACCCTGGAGGCTACAGGCAGTTGGAAAGCCGTTGGAAACAATGGAAAGATGCATGTACTCACCGGGGCAGGTCTTTTTGGCAAGCTTACTTCTAAATCCGTATACCTCCCGCCGATGATGGAACTCAGGTATGTGGGGCATGCTTTTAGAAATGGGCATAAATTGCGGATGGAGGATTTTGTACCGCAAGTGGAGGAGAGGCCCTTCCAGACTCCGGTTATCCTGTTTTACGGAACTTCCATGTCTGCCGGCAAAACGACATCTGCCCGGATCGTTACCCACTTGTTCAAATCTGCAGGGTATTCCGTGGTTGGGGCCAAACTGTCCGGTGCCGGAAGGTATAGGGACATCTTGGCCGTTAAAGATGTGGGGGCAGATGCGGTTTTTGACTTTGTGGACGTGGGATTGCCTTCTTCAATCTGTGACACTGCCTTGTATAAAAGAAAAATACATCAGTTATTCAATCGTATGGCTTCCGTTAGGGCCGATGTGGCTGTCGTGGAAGTTGGGGCTTCCCCCATGGAACCCTACAACGGATCCCTGGCCATTGAAGCCCTTCAATCCAACCTTAAGTTTTCTGTTTTAAGCGCTTCTGATCCCTATGCCGTTTACGGCCTGATGAAGGCGTACGGAATGATGCCTGACCTGGTGACCGGAGTGGCCTCCAATACCCTGGCAGGTATTGCTCTGGTGGAGCAATTGTGCGGAGTGCGGGCTATCAATTTTCTGAATCCTGAAAATGGGGAAATTCTTCGCCAGCTTATCGGTCAGGCCACAGGAATGAATCTCCGAAAGACTTCCTGATACTTTGTTTAAAGGCCCATCCGAATCCTGGACTCTCCTCTTTTTTTCAGGAAAGAGTCTTCGGAATATAGTGTATCCTCCAAGGGCTGCTTGAAAAATGGTCAACCTAAAACATCAGGTTGGAGTAAATCATATGTTTGAGGTCCTTGGGCAGGGAATCCCTCACATCTTCCAATTCACCCAGGGAAACGTGTTTTCTCAGGAACATAAATGTGAGTTGGAGGTATTTCTCTGCCAGGTCATCTTCATATCCAAAATCATTGACGGCGGCTACGCCATCCCGTTCTTTCACCAGTTCTATGAAGTCTTCCATACGTTTAATCCGATCCGGTCGACGCCGCATGGTCCAGCCATTGACATAAACGGCCTTGAGGAACATCGGCAACTGGGCGATCAGCTGCAGGGATTCTTCGAAAGGAATAATATCCCTCAGGGCATAGAGTGTAGCGCTCAGGATTCGCCCCGCCTTGTCCTTATCGGGTCCGAATCCCATGTGTTCTGTGTACGCATTTAAGAATGCGTTCCCTTCATTCGCATATTGATTGAAATTGAGTGCCATAGTAACATCATTTAAGGATTCACTCCTAAAAATGACGCTTTTTATTGGCTTTGGAAATGATCTGAGTCAATTGATATTCGAAATCACAGATTTCCTTTCTATGAGAAACGCGCGCCTTCTGCTACAATAGCCGGACCGGAGGAAGTGCCAATCCGGGTAGCTCCTTCCTGCAGATATTTCAACGCCGTTTTGTAATCCCGTATCCCCCCGGAGGCCTTAATTCCCATAGTGTTTTTTACTTCCTCCTTCATCAGGCGCACATCGGCCAGGGTTGCTCCGGTAGTGCCAAACCCGGTAGACGTTTTGACATAGTCCCAGCCTGTTTCCACAGCGAGTTGACAGGCCAGACGTTTTTGGTCATCATTCAGATAACAGGTTTCCAGAATCAATTTTAGTACAGCTTTGGGGACCGCTTTGCGAATGAGTCTGAGTTCCGTTTCAATCTGTTTTGTGCGCCCGGAGACCATCCACCCCACATTGATGACCATATCCAATTCATCCGCCCCGTTTCTAAAGTAAGTCTCGGCTTCGAAAGCTTTTGAAGATGAGGTTGTATTTCCATGAGGAAAACCCAGCACTGCAGCCAGCAGCACAGGACTTCCGGCGAGCTGTGATTTGGAAAATTTAACCCAGGTCCCCGCCACGCAGATCGCCCTGAAGCCATATTCCAGTCCTTCCTTACACAGTTTTAAGACATCTGATTCCGTAGTGTTGGGGGCGAGTTGGGTATGGTCTATATACTGGGCTATATTCATTTTTTAAACGGGATTTCACTTAAAGGTAGTAAGAAAAACGAGTCCGGCGGTAAATGTCAGGGAGCCTTGTCAACTGACAGAAGTCATAGCACGGCCCTTGCCCTATGGGTATCTTTAAGATGAATCAATCCCGGAATTTCCATGAAAACGATCCTGATACCCACCGATTTTTCTGAGAACGCCTGGCATGCCATTTCGTATGCCATGAATTTCTTCAAGGATGAAAGTTGTACTTTTTATTTATTGCATACCTATTCTCCGGCCTTTTATCGGATGGATTACGTTGTTGGGGGACCCAGTTTCAGTGCCATACCCGATGCAGGTGTAGACATATCCCTTATGGGTCTGGAAAAGACGGTAGCCGATATAAAGGAGGCCTACGGAAATCCGAAGCACACATACGAAATAGTGTCTTCTTTTAATACGCTAACCGACGAGATTCGCGAACTGGTCGAAAAAAAGCCTATCGATCTTGTGGTTATGGGAACGCAGGGGGCCAGCGGGGCTAAAGAGGTTTTTCTAGGTTCAAACACGGTCTTTACCATACGAAAAGCAACAGTTCCTGTTATGGCCATTCCTGAAAAAGTAAAGTACCATCCTATTCGCAATATATTATTCCCCAGTGATTATTTGTCCAGGTATTCCCCGGACTCCCTGAAACCAATTCTGTATATCGCACGGATGCATCAGGCCCGGATCACTCTTTTACATGTCATGGAAGAAGGCGGATTCACATCCGATCAAAAGGAACACAAGGCCCATCTGGAGCGTCATTTAGAAGAACTGGAATATGAAACCGTAGAGCTGGAAGGTGCCCTGATGCCTGATGCAATTCTGGAATATACACAGGCACATCCGGTAGATCTCCTGGTGATGATGAACCGCAAGCATTCGTTTCTGGAACGCCTGATGTTGCGTCAGAATATCGATAGAATCGGATTCCAGGTACAAATTCCATTAATGGTTGTACCGAATTTCACAGATTCCTGAAAACACTCCAAGTATCATGAAAACCATTCTAATTCCAACGGATTATTCGGCTAATGCCCGGAACGCCCTGTACACGGCCCTTAAGCTTTTTAGGAATGAAGCCTGCCGCTTTGTTCTTCTGAATACTTATGAGCCGGATCTGATCAATGTGCTGGGGGATCAGGGGGAGCGCAGACTTGGAATGATCTATGAATCTCTGGAGGCAGAATCCCGTGCTAAAATGAAGGAGCTGCTTGCCGAATTGTCTTCTCAGCGTTCATATGACTCGTATGAATTCAAAACAAAATGCATTCCCGGGGATCTGATTTATGAGGTTAAAAAACAGGTTGCAAAGAAGGGTGTTGACCTAATTGTAATGGGCACCAAAGGGGCTACGGGTGCCGAACGCATTTTCATGGGAAGTCATACCGTGCGCATGATTACTCATATTTTCAACCGGCCTGTTCTGGCCGTACCTCAGGCCTACGATTTTCAACAGCTTCAAAAGGTGGTTCTGCCGACAGATTTCAAGCACTACTGCGAACCTTTTGTGCTGGAGTCTTTACTTGAACTTATCGGCCTGTGGAAGGCGGAAATCCATGTGGTTTACGCGGCAAAGGAGTTTGGGTTGAACCGCACTCAGGAGTCCCATAAAAACCTCCTGGAAAAACAGTTGAAAATGCAGAATACCGTATTTGCAGAAGCTCCGTTGAAAACAACTGTGACCGATGCGATCCTGAACTATGCGGATACCACCCGGGCAGATCTCATGGCTCTGAAGCGGCATAAACACAGTTTTCTGGAAGCCCTCACAAAAGAAAAAGTGGTAAAGCGTATCGCTTTTGATACACAAATACCACTTTTAATACTACCCAGGCAGGTCTAGAAAAACAGAGCCTGCAGATTGCGCTCATTAAAACTGAGCAGGGGTAATTGATTCCGGGATGCCATTTGTTTGACGCGCCCTCTGTGAAACAGCTTTTTGGCCGCTCCACTGTGGATACGCTCGAGCATGGCGATCATTCCGGCATGACGGTTTTCAGTATACTTTTCTAAGGATGCTACAATATTGTTCGATTCCAGAACTTCGAAGTGAATGCGGTCGTAATCAATCTTGTTTAGAACCATTTCGCGGAACCACTCCATTTGGGGATTTCCGGCGTATGATTTATCTGCTGTTACATGGACCACACGGATATCTGCTTTCCAGACCTTGGCCAGTTCCACAACCTTTTCCAGCGCCTTTATGTCCTCCACTTCGAAATCAGTAGCGTAGACCAGGTCTGTGAGCTTTTCGAACTGATGATCCGAAGGCACGGTAAGGACAGGGCATGGCGCCTTGTCAATGAGTTTTTTTGCCGTACTTCCCATGACCAGATCTTTGAAAACGCTTTCTCCCTTCATGCCCACAATAATCATCCGTGCATGCCAGTCCGTGGCCTTGGAAATAATTCCGGAGAGGACAGACATATTCTCAACAGGTTCAAAAACCAGGTCTTCAGGGCGGCTTTCTGCTTCTCCTATAATGCGTTCGTAAAAATCGATCAGTCTTTTACGCTCATGGCCTCCCGTATCCTTTCTCAGATCCGGGAAAGGGGCCTCCAATTGAGTTCCCAAAATTGTAGGCAGGTCGTAAACATGTGTAATTACAAGGCGCATTCCCAGCATTACACTGAGACTGTTTGCATATCTCAAGGCACTTGCTGAGGCCATCGAAAAGTCGGTTGCGTAGAGTATGGATTTCATTTTCGTTTGATTTAACTGTCAGTATCTCTATAGGCTATAAATGTAGTTCAGTACCCCCGAAGCCCAAATGATTTAAATCAGTCTGGAAAAACGCAGGTACAGATAGGGGTGTGGAATTTCACTGAGATTTAAAGGAGTTCAGGTTCGAGTTCCTGCGGGAACTATTACTTTTGTCTTTGTTTCAAACAATCAGTGATGGAATCTAATAAGGCCATATATATTGCTACTATTGAGGCGAATAGTGGGAAGTCAATCATCGCGCTTGGGCTCATGCACCTGCTTTTGGGTCGGATGGCCCGGGTCGGGTATTTCAGACCTATAATCAATGATTATCCGGAAGGAGTGCAGGACAACCACATAGCGACTATTCTCTCTTATTTCAAAATTCCGATGCAGTATGAAGAGGCCTATGCCTGTACGCGAAGCGAGGTGGTTCAGAAAAACAGTCGCAACCAGGAGGATCAGATCCTGGACAAAATTATAGCCGGCTATAAGGCGGTCGAAAGCAAATTTGACTTTGTGCTGGTCGAAGGCACAGACTTCGTGGGAGAAGGGGCGATTATTGAATGGGATTTTAATGTATTGATCGCTAAAAATCTCGGGATTCCGGCCATCATTATTTCCAGTGGACGCAGTAAGGGCATCGAAGAATTTGAGAATTCCCTGGTACTGGCCTGCGATTCTTTTGCAGACCGTGGGGTGAAAGTCCTTATGGTCGTCGCCAATAAAATAGAATCGAAAAACCGGGAAATGGTGCTTCAAAGGCTGGAAAAAGAGCTTCCGGGAGATACCTTAATCGCGGCCATTCCTCACAACCCTGCTCTGGCCAATCCCAGTATCCGTGAAATTGTCACGGCCCTTAATGGAATTGTACTGTTTGGGGAGGATCATCTGGACAATCAGGTCGGGCATTTTGGGGTCGGCGCGATGCAATTGCGAAATTACCTCACCTATATGGGTCCGGATACCCTGGTCATTACCCCCGGAGACCGGGCCGATATTATATTAGGAGCCCTTCAGGCGAATATTTCTAAAAATTATCCAACGGTTTCAGGGATTTTCCTGACCGGTGGACTCCTTCCGGAAGAATCGATCACAAGACTGATTGAAGGCCTCTCCGAGGTGGTCCCGATTATTTCGATTCAGCAGGGCACCTATGCCGCCACCAATGAGATTGGAGCCGTAAAACCCCGGATTTATCCGGAGAACCACAGGAAAATTGAGCGCTCCCTGAAAGATTTCTCCAGGTTCCTCCCGGAGGATGCTCTGGCCGAACGTCTGATTACCTTTCGTGCGAACGGGATAACCCCGAGAATGTTCCAGTATAACTTGTTGAAAATGGCCCAGTCCAGGCGCAAGCGCATCGTATTGCCGGAGGGGACGGACGAGCGCATCCTCAGGGCCACCCGCGAACTGATACAAATACAGGCCGTGGACATTACCCTTTTGGGAAATATGGCTGAAATTCAAAAGAAAGTGGATGTGTTGGGTATTGACCTGGATCTGAATAAGGTACAGATCATAGATCCTATGGATTCTCCTGATGCGGCAGATTACGCCAATACGCTGTACGAGCTGCGGAAGCACAAGAATATGGATCCGGCCACGGCCAGAGATCTTATGGAAGATGTCTCCTATTACGGCACCATGATGGTCTATAAGGGTCATGCCGATGGGATGGTATCCGGAGCAGTCCATACCACTCAGCACACCATTCGCCCGGCCCTGCAATTTGTAAAGACCAAACCCGAGGTTTCATTGGTTTCCTCTGTCTTTTTCATGTTGCTTTCCGATCGTGTTGTGGTCTTCGGGGATTGCGCGATCAATCCGAACCCAACGGCTCAAGAGCTCGCTACCATTGCCATTACTTCTGCAGATACGACACTGGCTTTCGGACTTGAGGCGCGTATTGCAATGCTTTCGTATTCTTCCGGAAGTTCCGGGCAGGGGGCCGATGTAGATCGGGTACGGGAGGCTACAGCCCTGGTGCGTAAAGCCCGGCCCGATTTAAAAGTAGAAGGCCCGATTCAGTATGATGCGGCTGTTGATTTGAAAGTAGGCAAGAGTAAACTTCCGGATTCTGAGGTCGCCGGAAGGGCTACCGTTTTTGTATTTCCGGATCTCAATACCGGTAATAACACGTATAAGGCGGTTCAGCGCGAAACAGGAGCCCTGGCCATTGGACCGGTCCTTCAAGGTTTGAATAAGCCCGTTAACGACTTGAGCAGGGGTTGTACTGAGGAAGATGTCTTTAACACGGTCGTGATCACAGCCATTCAGGCTCAGAGAGTATAAGCCGGAATATATGGGCGATTTAAAAAATAAAAAGTCATGAAGGCCAGGATTCTCGTATTGAATGCCGGGAGCTCCTCCCTGAAATTTCAACTCCTTCAAATGCCCGATGAGGATACCATTTGTAAAGGTGCCGCGGAGCGGCTTGGATCTGAAAATGGATTCCTGGTCGTTGAGATGGGCGGGAAGGAGAGGAAGGAGGACCTCGGAGTGGCAGATCATCAGCGGGCGCTGCAACGGGTAGCCGAAATTCTGGGCGCGCTGGAGGTGTCCCGGAATGCAGGTCATCCGGGGATACATGCGGTGGGGCATCGCGTGGTGCATGGAGGGGCGGAGTTTTCATCAACCACAGAGGTTACCGAAAATGTAAAGACGCAAATCCGCAAACTCTCGGCCCTGGCCCCTTTACATAACCCCAAAAATCTGGAGGGAATCCTTCTGGCCGAGGCCCTTTTTCCCGAGGCCTTGCAGGTAGCCGTTTTCGACACAGCCTTTCACCGCAGCATCCCCGTTAAGGCCCGGTTTTATGCGATTCCAAAAGCTTTGACTGAATCGGAAGGAATTCAGGTGTACGGCTTCCATGGCACCAGTCATAAATACGTATATGAGCAAATAGCGCCAAAACTGGATAAGGAGTCCCGGGTGATTAGTTTACATCTTGGCAATGGCTGCAGTGCGACGGCTATTCAGGGTGGGCGGAGCGTGGATCACAGCCTTGGGTTTACACCTTCTGACGGGCTGATTATGGGTACCCGAAGCGGGGATATCGATTTTGGCATTATTTTCTACCTGATCGAAACCCTGGGGTATTCTCAGGAGGCGGTCAATACCCTGCTGAACAGAGAAAGCGGCCTTTTGGGCCTTACGGGGTTCACAGACTTGCGTGACATACAGCAGGCGGCTGCGGAGGGGGATACCTCCTGCCAGTTAGCTATGGAGATGATGGCGTATCGGATCCGGAAATATATCGGCGCCTATACAGCGGCTATGAACGGACTGGATGCCCTAATATTTACAGCCGGGATGGGAACGCATTCTGCGGAATTGCGTCGGATGGTTTGTGAAGACCTGGATGTTTTCGGAATTCAGCTCGATCAAACCCTCAATACCCTTTCCGCCAAAGGGAACCGGGCCATTCACCAGGCGGAATCCCGGGTTCAGATTTGGGTGATCCCCACAGATGAAGAACTCGAAATTGCCAGACAAACGTATCATCTGCTCAGGGCCGGATCCTCAGATAAGGCCTGAATGCATGGCTATCCGGAATAAAACGCACCGTTCACACACAGTCCCTTGATGTCGTCGCTCAGGCGCGGAAAGTCTTTAGATCCCGGGCATGTGAGAAGACCAATGACTTGAAGGCTCTGAAGTCCAGAGTAAAGCGCATCATTTTTTCTTTCAGGGTTCTATGAGTATCCCGGTATTTGGCATCGGGAATACCCTTTGCCCCTTTTTCGATCCGACTCAACACGTTTTCGTGTTCCCGGATCTCTTCTACGAGATACTCAAAAAGCATTTGGTGCAGGCGCTCCAGGTCGCGAAGCATTTCGGAGGTATCCACGCCTTGTGAATTTGCGGTTTGAGCCCCTTCCAGGAGAGACGCGAAAAAGCGCGTTTCATCCTGCCAGAAGGCAACCGTCTGTAACCATTCAACGCTTTCCCTATGCAGGCCTTCCAGACTTTCGGGCAGCAGATAGTCAAATGTGTTGGGGAGATTTTTAGTACTCATGATTGTATTTTTTAAGGGTCTTGAAATTCGTCTTTGAAAGTGTCGCGGAGCAAGTGGCGCGCCCGCGTCAGCATCGTTTCAATCTGCTCTACTGAGAAGCCTTTGATAAGGGCAATATCTGCCGGGGTGAATAATTGTTCTGAGGCGAGTTCAAAGACAGATCGCATGGTAGGAGGGAGGTTAAATATTGCGGTTTCCACCATACGCTCAGGACTATCTTTGCCTTCTTTCTGCTCGAGCAGCGCCATCAATTCTTCGTGGGAGTCGTCGAGAAATAGATTTTTGAGTAAATACTCCCGATTTTTATAGGAGATATCATCGAGTTCTTCCAGCATGACCAGATCCCCATCTCCGTCCGTGCTATACTCTTCCTTCATCTGTTCTCTTTCCGCCCGGGAATACGCATCGATATCATCGTAGAAGTATGTAGCGAACTCCTCTTCTACTTCCATATCCTCGAGGAGCTTATCGGCCCGTTGAAACAGCCAGGCATGGAATTCACTCGGATCTTTAACCTCGTCCAGCTGATCGTAGACGTCTATAATCAACTGGTCAAAAAGGTCTTCAGGTTTATACTTGTTATGTGAAATCACCCCTTTGGACAGGGCAATTCTCAGCCCCCTGGTGATGTAGCGTTTCACATCTGGGAGTACTTTAAGCAAAAGTTCGTTAAAGGCTCTTGCTTTGTCTTCGGATCGCAGCCTTTTCAGAGACTGGAAACTCTCGTTTACGTACCGATGGAATTCGGCCTGTCTTTGATCGTAATGCAGTGTATTTTTCATCTGAATCGTTCCTTAGGGAGTTTTTTTGAAGGTCTCAATTTCCAATCCTAAAACAAATGATCTATATCAGTTCTTCCTCTTGAATGATACAGATCATTTCCGAACCCAAAACAGATTTCTAGATTTATAGCTCATAAAATTGTTTAACCTTAAAACCTTTGAGCGATGAAAACAAATAGTGGAAATGTAGTACTGGGGCTTTTGGCCGGTGCCGCGATTGGAGCTGGATTTGGTATCTTATATGCACCTGAGAAGGGCTCAAAAACCCGGAGGATGATTAAGAGAAAGGCTATAGACGCCAGTAATGACCTGACGCATCGTATTAATGAGGCCAAAGAACAACTCACGCACTCCGCTGCGAAAAAACGTGAGGCCTTCGAAAACCGACTTGAAGATTCCCTGAGCCAGATGAGTTACAAGGCCGACGATATTATTGCAGGGCTTGAGCATAAACTAGAGGACCTTCGGAAGAAGAACGCCCAACTCCAAAAATAAATATTATGGCTGCCCCGGCATATCAGGAACCGGTTTTAAAAGTAGTAGGATCCGTACAATCCTATGTGGAGTCGAGTACGGACTACATTAGATTGCAGGTATTCAAAACGCTCATGCGCTTGATGACTTCACTTGTGAAATCTTCCGTTGTGGGCGTTTTGATTATTCTGGCCTTGTTGTTTCTATCCATTGGTGCTACACTCGCCCTGGGAGATCAAATGGAGAGTTATCCTTTGGCTTTTACCCTTATGGGAATCTTGTATCTTTTGGCCGCTGGCGTTGCCTATGTCATGAGAGGTCGATTGGAGCGATGGGTATTGCAATCCTATTCGGATTTATACTGGAATGAAAACTAAGAATTATGGAAACCCGGTTTTCGTCATTTGAACAAATTGATACCCGACTTGAGATGCTGCAGACACAGAGGCAGCTTAGTCTGTATCGATTAAAGAGGCAGGTTCATGAGGCCCCTGGAGAAATCCTCAGGTCAGGATGGAGGTATGGCCTGTTGCCTTCACTCAAAATTATGGCTATTGACTGGTCGTTGGGCAAACTTCGAAATATTCGTTATGTCCTCGGTCCATGGCTTCCTCAACGGAATTGAAGCCTGTAGACAAGACTCCTGAATGCTGAGGCCTGCCTGATTTTCTGCTGCTTGCTTTAACAGGTGAGCGCGGATGCAATCCAGGGATTCATACCTCCCCGCTTCCGGAAACGGAACAACCCTGAATTACCTTTTGGTTACGCCCAGGTGTGTTGGTGCACCTATCCATAACTTGCGATTTCCTTGAGTTTTTCGGGGCTTTCAATGAGTATGCGCCGGGCTTTTCCCATTCGTATTACCCCATTATCCTTTAACTCAGAAAGGGCGCGAATGACAGTTTCGGTTGCCGTTCCCACCATCCCCGCCAAATCTTCTCTGGCGATATCGATACCCCGGTGCGTGGCATCCTGAATTAATCCGGCGCGCTGTAATTTAAGAAGTACCAGGGCCAGCCTCTTGCGAACGGGGGAATACGCTAGGTTTACCAGTTGCTCCTGGGCGTCGATCAGATTATTCGAAATGAGTTCGATAAATTTTTTGGATACTATTTTGTTTTCCTCCAGCAACTGGATAAAATCTGATTTAGGGATACGGTAGATTTCAGAATCCTCCAGGATCAGCGAAGATTCCAGGTAAATGCCCCCGGGGTTTAG
>CAKZOC010000024.1 GCA_937136025.1 uncultured Bacteroidota bacterium | reverse complement strand
ATGCAGGTGACTGGGGTATCCGGTCTTTTCACATCCATCAGCAAAACCATGCGCCTTTTCCTGCAGTCGGCCATGCTGGGCATGGGCGGATATCTGGTTCTGCTCAACGAGATGACCGCGGGTGCTATGATTGCAGGTACCATTCTGTTGGGTCGTGCCCTGGCCCCTGTCGATATGGCGCTGAACCAATGGACCCTCGTGCAAAACGGAATGAGGGGCTGGCGCAACCTGCGGGAACTGCTGGGTGCTGTGCCCAAAGTGGACGAGCGCACCACTCTGCCTGCCCCAAAGGCGAACCTGTCTGCGCAGGCCATCACTGTCTTTCCTCCGGATGAGAAAAAACCGGCGCTCAGATCCCTGAGTTTTGAGGTTGCCCCTGGTCAGGCCGTCGGCGTTGTGGGCCCATCGGGATCAGGGAAATCCACCCTCGCCCGCGCCCTGACCGGTGTCTGGGCCCCTGTCAGCGGCACATTGCGGCTGGATGGGGCGACGCTGGATCAATACGCGCCACGTATGCTGGGCAAATACATCGGCTACCTGCCCCAGCGCGTACAGCTTTTTGACGGCACGATTGCAGAAAACATCGCGCGGCTGGACCCGGATAGGAAAACCGAAGGTGGTAGGCAAGCCCTTTGTGCTATAGCTCCAACTGCGCTCTCCATCTTCAGCGAGTCCGGCGACAAACACGCACTCGCCTGTACACAGCGCGACATGGCCCAGCTCGCCCTCTACGAAAACCGCTTGCGCAACGCACAAAGCAAAGCCCGCAAAGCGATGGACAAGGGCCGGCCCGTCGCGCGCGACTTCTATAGGAAGATCAAGCGAAGCCCGACCCGTCGTGCCAAGGATGGTTGGCGCCGTATTGCCGACATCGAAGATGTGCGACCCGGCGACATGTTCGCGTGGGAACGTCCGAAGGGGTTTCCGAGCAAGAGAAATTCGAACTGCTTGAACTGGCGAAACGTTCGCCCATGTACAATTCTGTGGTCAATCCCGTGGAGGTTGTGCTTGGCTTGTCCTGACTTACCGGGTAACCGTTCACCAAGCCCTGGCATAATGCCGGGGCTTTATTTTTGTTGTCATGGGATCGTTAATGAAGGACCCCGACAAGGGAGAGAAACTATCGACCAGGGATTAAAAAACACTGTTAAGGAGTATCCCTTCAAAGGGTATGAGGGATCATTGGAATCGAATTGTGGGTCCTGAACGAATATTACGCGCTCAAGGCCGAAACTGTGAATTTCTCACAGTGCACCCCTGGTATTTTAACAATTTTGAGGTCGTTTTGAATCAAATCCTGTGAATAATTCATAAGTAACCAACGCTTTGCTTTTTGAAATTTGAGCGTATTAAACCCCAAATCTCAAATTATGCTCAATTTCAACCCCTTTAAAATGACGGCGATTCTGGGATGTTTCCTGCTCAGTTTCAACGCAGTCGGACAAATCGCCAACCCGCAAGCTGCCCATGAGGCCTTGCGTAAAGAAGCCGATCGTCAAATAGACGATTATATGAACCTGGTTCAGATGGGATATTCCGAGAAGGAAATCTTTGAAGATCTTGGAAATGTGAATTTTTTAACCGGAAAATTTCGCACCGCCGCCTTCTGGTATCAGAAACTTATCGATCTGGTCGGGGAGGATGCAATCTCCGCAAGTTATAAAGAGCGACTGATGGTCGCTCAACACAAGGCGGGAATTCGGAATTTTCCGGAATTGGACACCGAGCGCGACTGGCATACCCAGGTCTCTCAGGATTATCAAATTCAAAAGGGACCGGTAGCCGATCAACTGACCCAAACGCTAGCTAAGGAGTACGAAATCCCTAAATTTCTGAGTACGAGCGCAGAAGCCAAGAATGACGCACTTGCCCGCCTTCAGGGTTATGCGATTCCACGTGAGGCTGAGGCTGTCTCGGGCCGCTCAAATCTGCCGTATGCCTATAATCCGCCGGTGGCCCTCTCCGCCGATGGAAAAACGGCCTACTTCAGTCGAGCGGTATATGTGAAGCCCCTTACCGGGTTGTTTTCTAAAAAGCAACTCCAGCACAAGGTATACCGGGCGGAGTACGAAGAAGGCAACTGGAAAAATATTCAGGAAGTACCTCTGGCCCCCAAGTATGCCTCCGTAATGCATCCGGCCCTCTCCAGAGACGGGAAGCGCTTGTTTTTTGCCTCCAATATGCCGGGGTCCTATGGGGAATTCGACATATATGTAGCAGAAATCAGTCGGGACGGAAGTCTGGGAGTGGCACGGAATCTGGGGAAGAAGGTAAACACTCCTAAGAATGATCTGTATCCACAGGTACTGGATAATGAAATGTTGTTTTTCGCCTCAGAAGGTCATAAAGGATACGGAGGCCTCGATCTCTTTGCGGTTCAGGTGGCCTCGAAAAAAGTGGGCCTTGCAGTCAACGTGGGCAGTCCGTTTAATAGCCGCAAGGATGATTTTGCCATGAATCTGATGCAGGAAAAGGGCAGGGCCCTGGTCATGTCTAACCGGGCCACTGCTGACGACGTCGTACAGCAGGTTGTCTTTAGTTATGGCACCAATGGGAACAGCCGTCTGGCGGACAACGGGGATTATCGCTTTTTGGAACTTCGGCCTCTGGAGACCCCGGCAGGGTACACCAATACCGTCTTTGAACAGTAAGAGGATTAGAGGTTCTTTAAAAAGCCCGTATCCGGTGGAACTAAAACCAAACCCTTAACGGGAAGCTCTGAGCCCTTTTACAACCAGATTTTCCCCAAAAACACAGCCCGATGAAAAACCGAACGCAAACCTATCCAATCCTCCTGGGTGTACTCATTTTCTTTGTACTCAGTGTTCCCCAGGAACTGCATTCCCAGGAGGATACGAGCCCGGAAAACTTCCGGGTCAAAAGTCCGTTTCACAACCAGTTGTTTTTCAACCGGTTTCTGATCAACCCTACATTTTCCCTCGTACGCGAAAATAAGTCCTATTTGAATATCATGCACCGCAATCAGTACGCCTCGTTTGAAGATAACATTCAGAACTACTACCTCGGATTTTCAAATAAAATGAATGAGCGTACCGCACTCGGAATAGGGGTCTATGGGCAGTGGGAAGGTGTGGTACAGGAATTCGGATTCAATGCAAATTATGCCACCTCCGTGCGCCTCGGGGAGAAGACGCTGTTGGCCTTCGGAACAAACCTCACCTATATCAGTCAGGGTTTGGACCGCAACCGGATTGTCGCTCCTGAGGAGGACCCACTGTTGCAGGAAAGTACCAAACAGAACCAGATTGCGATACAACCTGGGATGGCGCTGACCGTGGGGCGGTTTGACGTGGGTTTATATGCCACGAATCTGATTCGTTATAACCAAACGACCAATGAACTTCAGACGGGTTTCAGTACGGACAACCTTCGGGCTTCGCTTCAGTACACGCACTATCTCTCAGCCACGTCGGGATTCTTTGAGGGCGGACGCATCATGCCGATGGTACAGGTTGGGCAAGATCAGTTAGACCGGTTCGCGTATATCGGTTCCCTTTTGCTGGACCTGCCGGAGTACGGATGGTTTCAAACGACGTTTGACCCGACCTACGGTCTTTCCATGGGACTGGGCTTTAATCTGAGCCAGCGTCTTTCCATGGGATATCTGATGGAGAAGGATATCTCCGAAGCCGGTGGCAATCTGGGCTGGAACCACGAAATATCCCTGGCTTACGCTATCCGGGACGATAAAAATGGGGGGCACGAAGGATTGGTGGAGACCAGCACGGACAAGCGAATTGATGACATTGTCCGGAATTACGAAGAACAGATTCTGGAGCTGCGGGCACAAACTGGGGGAGGGGGAGAGCAGTCCACAGCTGCTACCCTCGCCTGGGAAAACAGGATGATTCTCGATGAGCTTATCTGGCGTCAGGATTCTATTGAGAATGCGAGGAACGATCAACTCGAGCGCAAATTCGAAACCCTGGTGCGCACCATACGCAATGAAATTCGCAATGATGATGGGTTTCGAAAACCTACAGAAACGCTGGATCTTAAAAGCCGCACGATGCAAACGGCTGTGGCTGCTGCGGGATCCGGGGTGAAAGAAACTAAAAATGTGCCTGCCCGGAAAGACTTTCGGGAATTGCCCATACGAGCCAAAAACCGGTCGGATGTCGTTGGGGTTACCTCTGGATATTATTTGATTGCAAATGTTTTTAAGAACAAAACGTATTTGAATGCTTTTATGGATTCACTAAAGCAGAAGGGTTTGAATGCGAAGCAGTTTTATAACTCAGAGAACGGGTTGTATTATGTATATCTGGCCGGTTTTAATGATAAAGTGGCAGCCAAAAGTGCTTTTGTCTCTAACCTGGAGGGACAATACCGGGATGAAAAATGGATCATGGAGGTCTACAATCCGGTAGCTACTGCAGAAGTTATCTACCAGGAGTAGTCCGTTGCTGAGATGCTCCGAAATACATGACTTCTACATCCGGGAATTTGCCCTGTAAGAGGAGATCGGGCAGGGCGCTGATGCCCTGTCCGGAACCTCGCCTGGAAGAACCATCTGTTTCATAAGAAGCAGGTGGTTTTCTTTTTAGCATCAGAGAATCAGCGCCTTAAATAAAACATCGATGAAATGCAAGACCTTAAAAAAAGGCGGTAATTGATCGAAAAAAGAGGTATTTCTTAGGCGGAAAGAAGCAGATTATCTAATTTCATTTTATAGAAATACGACCCAAATCGATCTCTTATGAAACGACACCTACACACTAAAATGCGCAGAGCCGCCTGGGAGAAACCCGGCCGCCCAGTTGAATTTACTTCTGATCCCCCGGATGGTGAAAATCGAAGTTGACGTTTTTGTCAATTCGATTCGCCCGGGCATTTACATACCCTGATTTCCCTTACAGCCTACGTGAGCTTCGGTCCTTTTTTAAAAGTGCCTGAGGCGTCCCAAGACGCTGGTCTGTAAAAGAAATAAGTGGGGGAAAGTCCCAGGGCGTGCGATAAAACGCAATCCAAATATTTCAACCCAAATCTGACGCGCTATGAACATTTCTACCAAACTTAAAGTTTTTGTGATCGACCCGAATCCGAGATTTCATGAAACCTATTCCTATTATTTCAGTACCTACCCGGAATATGAACTCCGGGGAATTTACCCCTGTATCGAGGATGCTTTACAGCATCTTGACGAAGAACGCCCGGATTTTATTCTTTCGGAGACCATGCTTCCCGACATTTCCGGGGTAGATGGTATTTGTGAATTCCGAAAAAGAAACCCTGAAGCCCGGGTGATCATGGTCAGCGAGGAAAATGATTTTCAGATTATTAAGGCCGCTTTTAAAAATGGAGCTGTGGGGTATCTCACCAAACCCATCACGAAGGGCCGCTTAAAGGATGCCCTGAATTCGATTCGCTTTGAAGGAGCTGCCCTGAGCAATGAGGTGGCCCGGGAAATCATCAATGCCTTCCGGCGGAAATCCTATAGCGGGTTTTCCGAACGCGAAAATCAGATTGTGGAGCTCTTAAGTCAGGGAGCCACGTATAAAACAATTGCCGAGGAGCTTTTTGTCTCCCCGAGCACCATTAATTTTCACATTCAGAATATCTACCTGAAGCTGGATGTGAATTCAAAGTCTGAAGCCTTACAAAAGCTTCAGAACCTGGACTGTGCCTAAGTCCTGGAGACGGGGGGAACCCCGGCTCAGGTCAGCCGATTCGTCGGAGGACCACCAATAGTTGCTTTGTGGGAATTGCTGCTATGTACCGGCAGATCAGCCTGGAATTTTCCAGGTTGACTGTCGGTATTTTGGTTTAACACCTAATTTATCTCCTGATGATTTGTTAGGCAGACTGCGACTGGTTTTTTTTACCATGGACGTAGTACATGGTGAGTTCACCCCGATTTTTAACGGCGATACTCCCCCGGTTTTCACATTCAAAATGATCCTTAATTAAGGCATAGGTGTTTTCTGCTATATTGATTTTACCTTCCTCTGAAGCTGATTCCATTCTCGAGGCAATATTAACCGTATCCCCCCATATGTCGTAGGCGAACTTTTTGGTTCCTACAACACCTGCGACCACAGCACCTGAATTGATCCCGATTCGGATATCAAATCGGACGCGATCCTCAGAGCTTTCCCTTTTTGCGGTTTCTACAAACTCCAGGATCTCCAGGGCCGCCTCTACAATACGTATGGCGTGATCTTCGGAGGGGTAGGGGAGTCCGCTGGCACACATATAGGCATCGCCTACAGTTTTAATTTTTTCCAGTCCATACTTGTCCATAATGGTATCGAAATGGGAGAAGTAATAGTCGATACTCTCGACCAGTTTCTCCGGATCCAAACTTTCTGCATGGCTGGTAAACCCTTTGAAGTCCGTAAACATGACGGTTACCTCATCAAAACGCTGGGCCCTCACGCGGCCCAATTTCTTGAGCTCCATAGCCGTCTGTTTGGGCAGTATATTTTGAAGGAGGTTATCCGATCTGTCGCGTTCTTCTGAGATGATCTGATTCGTATTTTTTACAAAGCGATATCTTTTGTAGCTGCCAAAAGCGATGATCGTCAGCAAAAGGGCCGTAATGCCCACTGCCCAGAGCGCGGTTTGTTCTCTTCTGCACTGTACCGCCTGTACCTCCAGTTTGTTA
>CAKZOC010000023.1 GCA_937136025.1 uncultured Bacteroidota bacterium | reverse complement strand
AGCGTTGTAATAGCGTACATGAAGGATTATCTGGATTTGAACGAATTCAGAGCGCGTTCAACAGGAATGACCAGGCCCTGAGCAATCCGCTCACCCGCGGAATCTTCAATAAGTGCCACTAAAATATAGCGTCTGTCTTCATCCCAGACCAGCACAGAATCTGCATGCCAGGACTGCCATGAGCCTGACTTGCGATATAATTGGGCTTCGGGAGCGAGTTTCAGAAGGGTATGCACAAACTTGTGTTTAATCCCCGGGGCTTCCAGGATGTCAAGCATATCCCTGGACCTGTCGTAGCTAATCAGCTTGCCGAAGGCTAACCGGTAATAGAACCGGCAGACTTGATACACATTGGCTGCATGACTCAAATTCTTTAAGGGTTCCCGGTTGGTTTTGCCGCTTTTGGAATACCGCTTACCCACCCAAAGGCCTCCGCCCTGGTCTTCCTGATAAAACTGATTTTTTGCATCTCGCATAACCCGCTCAATTTTCTCATATCCCAGAAGATCAATGACACGGGTGGTCGCCTGGTTGTCGGAATACCGGATCATGGCATGCATATCGCGCTTCAGGGATTCCGTCTCCTCCAGCTGCTTCTTATGTATGGCATCCTCGGCGGCCAGTAGTACGGCAATTTTGGGCAGGCTTGCAGCATACATCATTTCCCGACCATTAATACTGGCATAGGCGGGGATTTCCCAGTTGGTTAAATCAACAAGGCCTATAGATAGTTTGCGATTTGAGATTAATTTTCTGAGGTTAGGATCGGACTTTATTTCAGCCTCGAGCGCTTGTTGCAGATCGGAATTCCTAAAATCCTTAAGGGGTTTGAAGGATTCATCAGATATTTTAATGGGCAGTTCCGGAATCTGAGCAAAGGCATTTTCAATTCCTACACGTACAGAATCATGCCCGGCTGCGGATTCCCCCTCAGCATGTGCCTTATCCTTTGGGTTACATCCCGGGCCTGATATCAGGATACCCAACAGCACTACAGCAAGATATTTGTAACTCATATTCCAGATAAATGCACGCTTAATAGGCCTGCGCTACACAAAGATAGGTCAGTCCGGTATTCGGGCAAACAATAATCTGTGAATAACCCATTTTCCCAATGGGTCATGGCAGACTTCCCTGAGGTGGCTTGTGAAATTATGCCCGGTCACCCATAACAATGTCACCGATATCCCCGAGGATACTCCCCTCCCCTTTTTGCTTTCCACCACCTTTTGGGGCTGCGGCCCATACGCGTTCGGCCAGTCGGCTGAAGGGCAGAGACTGAATATACACGATCCCCGGACCTTTAAGGGTTGCGAAGAAAAAGCCTTCACCCCCGAAAAGTGTATTGGTCACACCCCCGATAAACTCTATATCGTAATCCACGGATTGAGTGAAGCCGACCAAACAACCGGTATCCACGCGCAGGACTTCTCCGGCAGCCAATTCTTTCCTGGCCATGGTTCCTCCGGCGTGAATAAAAGCCATTCCATCTCCTTCCAGCTTTTGCATGATAAAACCTTCACCCCCGAAAAACCCGCGCCCGAGTCGTTTTGAAAATTCAATGCCCACGTGAACACCTTTTGCCGCGCAAAGAAATGCATCTTTTTGGCAGATGAATTTTCCCCCTTTTTCCGAAAGGTCAATCGGAAGGATTTTTCCAGGATAAGGAGATGCAAAACTTACCGAACGCTTTCCTTCGCCTGTGTTGTAAAAGGCGGTCAGAAAAAGACTTTCCCCGGTAAGGATGCGCTTGCCCGCAGAAAAAATTTTATCGAGGATACCGCCCTGCTTTTCCCGGTGCGAGCCATCTCCGAATATGGTTTCCATCTTTATGTGCTCTTCTGCCATCATAAAACCCCCGGCTTCCGCCACAACAGCCTCCATAGGATCCAGTTCAATGGAGACGTATTGCATTTCTTCTCCAAAAATCTCGTAATCAATTTCATGTGCGTTCATAAGTGTAGTATTTAATTGTATATGACTGTATCCGAAGCCCTGGGTTTGTTTTCGGGAGGGCTTCGCCCCCACCCCAGTTCTAAATTTACAGGTTTTCCCTGCGAAATGCTTTCAGGCAGTTGCAAAAAACAAAAGACTCCTAAGGACAAACATCTCCTAATAGGTATCGATTTTCGGCATGTGTTACACTCTTAAGTCTTATTTACAGGTTTCGGGCCTTCAGGGTCCATTCAAAATGGAACTCACTCACGACATCTCCGGCCTCATCCCGGCCGATAGCGGTCATCCAAATTGTTTCTCCTTTATCGCTATCCAAAACCTTTTCCAGGGTTTCACTCAGGCGGGCTCCGTCTTCACATCGGAAGCGGATCCGTCCCCTTGCTTTTTTGGTGAAATGCGCCTTATTTTTCAAGACGAGCATCGAAACACCCCTCCCGGATTTGCGAATTTCGCGACTCACCAACGCCCCAGTAGCCAATTCCGCAGCCATTCCCTGCACAGCCCAAAACATAGACCGAAAAGGATTCTGGTTCATCCAGCGGTATCGGACAGCAGTAACGGCATACTGATCGGTAAGTTCCCTGAGCCGCACCCCGCACCACCATGCAGACGGGAGTTTGAAGAATAAAAAGGTGTTGACTTTCCGCGTATATCCGTCCATAGTGTAAGGTATAAATCCTCCTTAAAGGTAGCGTATCACTCTTGCATATTATTGTTAATATTATGTTAATTTATAGTACTATGTTTTGCATAATACCTTCTTTTAGCTATATATTTGCATAAGATACAACTAGGTCATGGCAGAAACTATAACAAAACACGAGCGAAACCTCTCCGCATTCATCCACGGGGCCACCCTGGGTCGTTTCCTTTTTCCACTCGGGCAATTTCTATTTCCGTTGCTTTTCTGGTTGCCCAACCGCAAGCAATACGCCTTTGTAGATTACCACGGGAAGCAGGCTTTAAACTTTCAGATCAGCATGGCGCTCTATGCCCTTGTGATCGGAATGATTTCTTTTCCTTTTTTCCTGGGTTTTCTTCCCGATATTTTCGATGGGGGGATTTTCGAATGGACACACAGCTATCACAGAGGGCCCTTCCATTTTGGTTTTATGGACAATTTCTGGGATTCGCCCCGGTTCTGGTGGCCGCTGGGCCTGACCGGTATCCTGGAGCTCGCCCTGTACGCCATTAACATTATATATACCATTTTAGCCACCCTGCGTACCAATGAAGGAGAATATTTCAAATATCCATTGACCATACCTTTTATAAAATGAAAAACGGATTTATACATATCATTTCAGGTATTTTCCTGCTAGCCAGTCAGGGGGCCGTTGGGCAGGTCGCCAGGGATTCCGGGCTCTATCGCACTATTTTAGAGCTGGATGCCACATATTTCGAAGCCTATAATACCTGCGATTTGGCTACCCAGGCGAGTTTGATGAGTGACGATCTGGAATTCTACCACGACCAGGGGGGGCTGAATACCTCGAAGTCTGAGATCATTCAGAGTATCGAAGCGAATATCTGTGGCAAAGTAACCCGGGAACTGGTCGAAGAAAGTCTGGAAGTACACGAAATAGCCGGGTTTGGAGCCGTAGAAATCGGATATCATAAGTTTTATAACAATCAGGAGCCCGATGCCCTTTCAAATCCCAGCCGGTTTATTACGGATTGGAAAAACACCGAAGGGAACTGGAAAATGCATCGGATCATCAGTTTACATTAAAAAGAATAACGCAGTTTATTTATCAATCGAAAATCAATCATCAATCATCAATCAAGTAAACACCGATTATGAAATCTCAAAAAACGAACAGTTAACCCCGGTCTCCGCTCCGTAAAGCAAGAGATCCAAGAAGCGACAAATTATGAACGTAGAGAATACAAAAGCACAAATGCGCAAGGGGGTACTGGAGTACTGCATCTTGTCCATCCTTCGGGAAGAGGATAAGTATGCCTCTGAAATCCTCAGCACCCTGAAGGACGCCAAAATGCTCGTCGTGGAGGGTACCATTTACCCTTTGCTAACCCGCCTGAAAAATGCTGGGTTACTGAACTATCGCTGGGAAGAATCCAGCTCCGGCCCGCCTAGAAAATACTACGGCCTCACCGAGACCGGCAAGTTATTTCTGAAAGAACTCAATACCACCTGGGACGAACTCCGTACGGCGGTTAATGTGGTAACCAACGCTAAAAAGAAGTAAGATGAACAAGACTGTAAATATAAATTTGGCGAACATGCTTTTTCACATTGATGAAAATGCATATCAAAAGCTGCAACGCTATCTGGAGGCCATAAAACGCTCCTTCGCCGGCACGACCGGAAGCGACGAGATCATTGCCGATATTGAGGCCCGTATCGCTGAACTTTTCTATGAAAAAATGGAAAATGAGCGGCAGGTCATCACGGCCAAAGAAGTCGATGAAGTCATCTCTATAATGGGTCAGCCCGAGGACTATCATATCGATGAAGAAATTTTCGAAGATGCTCCTTCCGGGTCCCGATCCACGGGTCCGTCCAGGGTTAAAAAGCTCTACAGGGATATCGACCGCAAATACATCGGCGGGGTTTGCGCCGGCCTGGAATACTATATTGGGTTGGATGCCTTATGGATACGACTGATCTTCCTTTTCCTGGCTATTTTCGCCGGAGGATTTGGCCTGATCGCGTATATCATTCTGTGGATCCTGGTACCTGAAGCGGTAACGACAGCCCAGAAGCTGGACATGACCGGTGAACCGGTCAATATCAGCAATATCGAAAAAAAGGTAAAGGAGGGTTTCGACGGGGTGGCTGATAAAGTCCGGAGCGTGGATTACGACAAGGTGGGAAACCAGGTAAAGAGAACGGGGAAATCCTTTTTTGATACCGTAGGTGACATCATTTTGTTTTTCTTTAAAGTCTTCGGAAAATTTATCGGGATCCTCCTGATCATTATTGGTGCTGCCGCCCTGATAGGACTTTTTATCGCACTCTTTACTGCAGGGATATTCGACGCGGTGAACATACCCGGAATCGATTTCCCCAGTCTGATAAATTTCACAGATGCTCCGATCTGGTTACTTTCCCTGTTGGCATTCTTTGCCCTGGGCATTCCGTTTTTCTTTTTGATGTACCTCGGGTTGCGCATTTTAGTCAACAATCTGAAATCGATCGGGAATATTGCCAAATTCTCCCTGCTGGGTCTGTGGTTGATTTCGCTGATTACCCTGGCCGTTTTGGGCATCAAACAAGCTTCGGCCCAGGCCTATACCGGTAGCGTCAGCGAGCGGGATACCCTGACGATGGCTCAGGTACCGGACACCCTGAGGATTGTATTTCGGGATTCAGACTATAAAGAACTCTCCACAGCTACCATGGGGGGGCTTGAAATCCGATATGACGAAGCCGACAATGCCCTGCTGTACTCCGACGACCTGCTTATGGATATACAACAGGCTGAAGACACCGTCCTCAGTTTGAGGGTTCGCAAGGATGCGGATGGCAGTTCCTATCAGAATGCCAGAGACCGGGCCGGACAGATCGATTATACATATTCCTTCTCCGGAAATACCCTGACCCTGGACGATCATTTTACCACAGCGGTCAAGAATAAAATCCGGGATCAGGAAATCCGGCTGACCCTATTTGTCCCGGAAGGAACCGTGCTCACCTTCAATGCGAACTCAGGAGATTACATGGGTCGGCGCACACGGTACGATAAGGACATGTATCGCAAGCGCATTGTGAACTACACCTGGGTTATGGGTGCTGATGGAATGTTGAATTGCCTGAATTGTGCAGAGGACTCCGAAGACGAGGATTCAGACGGCAAAGGACATATCATTATCGATGAGAACGGGATCGATATAGATGTTCAGGATTCCAGGGATACCTTCAAGATGAAAATCGACGAGAATGGAATCAAGCTAAAAGCAAGGGAAAATGACTGATTCTGCAGTTCAGTTTAGAAATACGACAATTCAGTATGTATTCCTGTGGTCTTTGCCCGCCGGCACCGACTTTTACAGCATCAAAACAATCTAAAAGAACTCAGAGCTTTAAAATTATCAGGATCCAAAGTCCTGCAAACATCAAAAAACGAACATCATGACAACACTAGCAAGATTTACAATCGCCATTATCCTCGCCCTCCTCACAGCCTCCTGTATGGATGTGAACTTCGGCAGCGGTGTAACCGGAAACGGGGACGTCGTTGAAGAAAGCCGGGACATCACCGAACCCTTCACCGCGGTTTCCGCTTCTGAAGGCCTGGACGTTTATATCACCCAGGCGGCAGACTTTAAAATTCGTGTCGAAGCTGACGAAAATGTTATCGATTTAATCGGTACGGACATACGCGACGGGAAGCTCAAGGTTCACGCGATTGAGAACATCGGAAGGGCCACCAAAAAGGTCTATATCAGCATGCCCGAAGTTACCGCCCTGGAAGCCAATAGCGGGGCCGACCTCACTGGAGAAGGTTTGATAGAGGCAGACAAGTTAAGTCTGGATTCCAGTAGTGGGGCAGGTCTGAAAGTGGAAGTAGTGGCGGATCAAATCAAAGCGGATAGCAGTTCCGGAGCGGACATCCGTCTGGGCGGACGCACTAATCTTTTGTATGCTGACGCCAGCAGCGGTTCAGACATTAAGGCTGTAGACCTGGAGACGAAAATTTGCCGCGCCAATGCGAGCAGCGGAGCAGATATCCGGGTGAATGTTACCGAAGAGCTCACCGCAGATGCGAGTAGCGGAGGCGATATTGGCTATAGCGGAGCCCCCAGGGTAGATACACGAAAATCAGCCTCTGGCAGCGTCTATAAAAACTAAGACGTCTTCGGGATCTCAGTATCTTGAAAATCTTACACGTAAACCCTGGCTCTGACGGCCGGGGTTTTTTGGTCTTCGTATTCAGAGATTTGATTATTTTAGGGATTCACAAATAAGTATTTGACAAGGTACATTTTAAGGGTTGCAACTGTCGAACATTTTATGAAAATAAAATTGACACGTTTTTTCGTTATAAATCGCTCGTTTGACAATGGTGGAAAGGTAATATTACAGATGTTAATGCTTAATCAGATAACAAATATTTCTTGTTCAACAATAAATAATTATAATTTTGCTATAAATAATAATTTCCTGTCTATTAACTTAATTCATTGCAACATGTGTTAA
>CAKZOC010000022.1 GCA_937136025.1 uncultured Bacteroidota bacterium | reverse complement strand
GGAAAAAAGCCTGTATAAGGGAATGTTTCTCCCGGTAAAAACCCCCAAATTCCGATGCATGGGAAGGATAAACTCTTCTTCATCTAAACTCGCTGTGAGCCCTACAGCTACAGCTTCCTGTCCGATACCGCTAAACCATTTCGAAATCTTACCCTGCCTGAGGAGGATCAGCATTTTCTCTTCGATAAGGCGGGAGAGCAGCATGTCCTTAAAGAGCCTTAATTGAGTGGTATCAGATACCTGATGCGTTTTGAAGTTCATAAAACATCCGTGTTTTTTGCGTCATTGGCATTGAAAGACAAATCTAAGGAATCGAAGTTGAGAAGGGCCAATAATTAGTAACTTTGAGTCTCATTCTAAACCGTAAGGATATGAACGAAATACCCAGTGTTGATCTGCGTGAGTATACATCGGCAGACCCTGAGCGGAAAACGGCCTTTGTCAATCGCATTGGCGGGGCCTTTGAGGATATTGGTTTTGTAGCCCTCAGAGGTCATTTCCTGTCGGAAGAATTAGTAAGTGAGCTCTATGGGGAAATAAAACAATTTTTTCAATTGCCGCAGGAAGTAAAGCAGAAGTATGAAATAAAGGGTATTGGTGGGCAAAGAGGCTACACCTCTTTCGGAAAAGAACATGCCAAGGGTAGAAAGGAAGGAGATTTGAAGGAGTTCTGGCATTTTGGACAATACCTCCCCGAAGGTTCACCATGGGCGGCCGAATACCCCGAGAACGTTTTGGTGAGCGAGTTGCCTAAATTCAATGCCGTGGGCAAAAAGGCCTATCAGATGCTCGAGAAAACGGCGATCTATGTCCTTCGGGCTTTGGCGCTGCATCTGCAGCTCGAAGAAACTTATTTTGACGACTTCGTCGAAAACGGGAATTCTATTTTGCGTCCGATTCACTATCCACCCATTACGGTAGAACCCAAAAATGCTGTCCGAGCTGCCGCTCATGGCGACATCAACCTGATCACTTTGCTTATGGGAGCTCATGGAAAAGGACTTCAGGTGAAAAACCATCAGGGCGAATGGATAGACGCCATCGCCCAACCCGATGAGCTCATGATCAATGTAGGCGACATGCTTTCACGCCTTTCAAACAACCGCTTAAAATCGACCATTCACAGGGTTGTTAATCCGCCCCGGGAAGCCTGGGGCAGCTCTAGATACTCCATACCCTTTTTCATGCACCCCATCAGCACTATGCCCTTGAATTGCCTTCCTAACTGTGTCGACGCTGCCCATCCAAAGGCGTTTGAGGATATCACTGCAGGGGCCTATCTGCACGAGCGCTTAATTGAACTGGGCCTCGTGAAAGAATAAATTGAAACTGATCCGCAAACCTGTATCAAAATGCTTCCATGGATTTAAAAGACCAGCTCAAAAACCTCTTTCCGGACCATGAGGTTCCGGCTGAGGAGGATTCTGTTAAGAATTCAGAACGTCCTTTGTGGATACAGGAAGCCCCTATTGTGTGTAAATACGAGAAACGAAAAGGGAAGCCCGTCACGATTTTAGAAGGGTATACAGGGGGTAAAGAGGACTTCAGGGAATTGGCCAAAGGCTTGAAAACCCACCTGGGCGTAGGGGGTTCCGCGAAAAACGACACCATCCTCATTCAGGGAGACTACCGCAATGAGATTATGGAATATTTAAAGGAATTGGGGTTTAAGGTAAAACGAGTGGGTGGTTGAGACCTCAAAGGGTTGCGTCAATTTGTTAATTATTTTCTTTTTTTTCGATTAAATGCTACATTTAAAGATTAGAAGTCAAACAACTATGCCCACATGAGTTCTCAACTGCATATTACCAACGGAGATATTTTCACTCAAAGGTTGAAAAACCTGAAGTTTAAGGGTGAAATTATTACCTGGAGGGAAATGCTCTGCGAAGGGAAAACAGAAACATCTGTGGGAAGTGAGGCCTTCTGGAAAACGAGGTTTGAGTTTCTGCACAAGAATTACAACATCAGCAAATCCTGGTTTGTCGAAAAAACACTCAAAGAATACCGCAGTCTGTGCAACCATAAACAGCAGGATGAGATCATCCTCTGGTTCGAATACGATTTGTTTTGCCAAATCAATATGCTTGCGGTTATCAGTTGGCTCAAAACCCATCGCAGACACGTTCAGATATCCCTGGTTTGTTCCGGATACGAAGACGACTCGAATCGCCTCTATGGTTTGAACGAATTGAATGACGACCAAATACAGTCTCATTTCAAGTCTCGCGTAGCCTTAAGTCAGAACGACATTGAATACGCAGATTATGTGTGGCAACTGTATTGCAGCGATAATCCGATACGCCTGGAGAACCTGTCCGATTTCGATTTATATCAGTTTGATTATCTCGAGGAGGCCCTCAAAGCGCACCTGCGTCGTTTCCCGGCCATCAAAAATGGGCTTAATGAAATAGAAAACAGAGTTTTGCAAGTGGCTGCAGAAGGCGGGTCTTCATCTAAAAAGGAGCTGATGGGCACCTTACTTCAAAACCAGGGCTGGTATGGTTTTGGAGACACCCAATACCAGAGAATCCTCAAAAATCTCCGACCTTTATTTCATTCCTTTAATCCGGTGCGCCTGACCAAAAAAGGCAAAGAAATTCTTGAGAATAAAGACAACTACTACGCAACCCTGAGGGATACAGAAGCCTATCTGGGCGGAGCATTGAAATACAACTACCTCTACAATTCCGAAGCGGGAAGGATCTTAAAGCTCTGACATGTCCCTTAAGGCCTCTGAGTTGATCCTGAATGCGGATCAGTCCGTTTACCACCTTAATTTACATCCTGAAGACCTCGCCCCTACCGTAATCCTGGTGGGGGACCCCGACCGGGTTCCCAGGGTATCCCGGTATTTCGATCATATAGAACTCAAAAAATCCAAAAGAGAATTCTTCACGCATACGGGCACCTTGAATGGTTTACGGATCAGCGTAGTCTCCACCGGTATCGGAACGGACAATATCGATATTGTTCTCAATGAGCTCGATGCCCTGGTCAATATTGATTTTCAACAACGGGAGGTGCGCAGCACTGTGAAAGCGCTGAACCTGATTCGTCTGGGCACCTCTGGCGCCCTTCAGGCAGACATTCCCACTGATGCCCTGGTTTTAAGCGATCTGGCTATAGGTTTTGACGGATTACTCCATTTTTATGAAAGCGAAAAGATACAGGTTGCCGATGTGCAATTTGCCTTTCTGGAATATAGTGACTGGTCGGTGTTCAAGGCCATCCCTTATGTGGTGCAAGCAAATCCCGAGCTTTGCGACCACCTGCACTCCGAGGACATGATCCGGGGGTTTACGGCAACCCAGCCTGGTTTTTATGCCCCACAGGGGCGATCTCTTCGCTTAAAACCGGAGCCTCCGAATTTGAGTCAAATCCTGAGCGCTTTTCGACATCGGAATCTGAGAATCACAAATATGGAAATGGAAACGGCAGGGATATTTGGTCTGGCTCGCCTTATGGGGCACAAGGCCGCCTCGGTAAATTGCATTCTGGCCAATCGAATAACCGGAACATTTAGTCCGGACCCGGCGGCAGCCGTGGATCATATGATACAAACAACGCTTAGGAATCTCACCACAAAGGCGTAAATCCCCTTTGAGTTCTATGAATCGAAAAATACAAATTGTAGGGGTGCCTGAACACTTTAATCTCCCCTGGCATTTGGCTATGGATGAGGGCGCCTTTCAGGAGCGCGGAATAAACCTGGAGTGGAGCGATATTCCAGAAGGTACAGGGAAGATGGTAGAATTATTGAATTCAGGGAAAGCGGATTTGGCCATACTGCTGACCGAAGGATTCGTCAGGGCCGTTTCAGAAGGGCTACAGGCTGTGATTGCACAGGAGTACATCGCTTCCCCCCTGCTCTGGGGCGTTCACGTACATGCCCAAAGTCCGTATACTACTCAGGCCGAACTGGCGTATAAAAAGGCAGCGATCAGCAGGTATGGGAGCGGCAGTCATCTCATGGCTTTTGTTCATGGAAAAAATATGGCCTGGCCTGAAGATGCGCTGCAATTTGAAGTAATCAACACGCTCGAAGGTGCGGTTGAGGCATTGACCGATCAGCGGGCGGATTATTTTATGTGGGAAAAATTCACGACCCAGCCTCTTGTGGATCAGGGAGTATTCCGAAGGGTTGGGGTCTGCCCTACCCCCTGGCCCTGTTTTGTAATTGTTGTCCGAGCGGATTTTGCCCGGGATGAACCGGGTCTCCTTTCCGACCTGCTCGAAACCATCAACGGATATACTGCAGAATTCAAACAAATTCCCAGTATCGACAGAACCCTTGCAAATCATTACAAACAAACCCTTTCCGATATCCGGGAGTGGATATCGCTGACGCGTTGGAGCCAGAGTCAATTAAAGACAGAAACACTTGTTTCAGTGATAGATACACTAAATGAATTAAACCTTTTAAAGAATAAGGTTCGGGCAGAACACATGCTATGGAATCCGAAAGTTCTATAAAGATCATCATATAATAACCCCCTTGTCTCCCCTTTAAAATTCCCCGAAAGGGGCAACCCCGGTTATAGGTCATTTTTCAGACAAGTCTCAGGAAGTCTCACCAGATAATGGGTGGACTGTTTTGCAACTGTAATAAGTCATTCACCTTACTGAAATGCCTGTTGCCAAACCAATGTCCCCTGTTGGCACTTAAAGGGGAAGGATGCCCCGAGGTCAGAACGTGGTGTCTTTTGAGATCGATCAGCGGAATTTTCTTTTTAGCATAACCGCCCCAGAGTAGAAAAATCAGACCTTCCCGGGTATCGGAAAGTCCCCGAATCACCGCATCCGTAAACGTTTCCCACCCCTTGTTACGATGACTTCCGGCCATTGCAGCGCGTACAGTCAGGACAGCATTGAGCAGCAGGACTCCTTGTTGTGCCCAGCGGGTCAGATCCCCATTTTCAGGATAGGCAGCCCCTGTATCTGTATGAATTTCCCGAAAAATATTTACCAGGGAGGGAGGATGCCGTACCCCATGGTGCACGGAGAACGACAACCCATTGGCCTGACCGGGCCCGTGGTAAGGGTCTTGCCCTAAAATCACAACTCTGACTTTATGCAGGGGGCAATGCGCAAAGGCCGCAAATATATCACTCCCCTTGGGGTAGCACTGATGTTCCTGATATTCCTTTTGCACGAAGGAAATCAGATTATTGAAATACGGTGTATCGAATTCGGGTTCTAAAAGCGATTTCCAGCCGCTCTCTATTGACACCTTCATAGTGGTGAGGTTCACATCTTTTGAAACTAAATCAGTCCATCAGAGCCTTAAATAGCATCCTAAAAAAATCCCGTTCCTTCTCACTAAACCACTCTCCCCCAAATCCCCAAACACTGCCTTCTTTACCCGCGTTTGCGATCTGCTCGGCAAGACTGAGAATCCAGGTTCTGTACTCTTTAATAGTTTCTGGGGTTTCATGCGCTTTAAGGTCCAAAAGAACAATGGGAATCAGTTTAAAAATATGACTTAATAACCCGGAATGATCACGGATTCCCAAATCCGTCAGGCAATCCATAATTTCATCGTGTTGGGCCGTAGTATCGGCAAGCTGCTGATTTTCGTTTGCTGCTTCAGGGACAATGGCCTGGATCAATGGATTATCCGGAAATGTGTTGAGTCCATCGGCCAATCCCCGGGCCATGGCCAGTCGCTCACTAGCCGATCCGGCAATACCACTTCTGCCGGCTCCTTCCATGGCCATGGCAACCAGATAGGGTAGTCTTCTGATGCGTATCCAGGCGTCTGAGTTATACTTCTCCTCCGGGCACATTTGTAGATTTCTTACAGTCTCTTAAAGATACAAAAAGCAGCGCTAAAAGCCACAGAATACAGGCAGAAAGGTTCTGAGGCCTACTCGGGTTAGAATTAATCGCATTGCGTAACTTTGGGCTGTTTTCAAAGTCCTATGAACAAAGTCTCTAAAAAAACCCTCGAAGACCTCGAATTCCCGGAAGTCTGCGCCCTTTTGAAATCACGTTGTGCTACGGGTCCGGGCAGGTCACTGGCAGAAGGGCTCATTCCTTTTCAGGATGAAGTTCTGCTCCGGGAGTCTTTGGGTCGCACAAGGGAATACCTCACTTCCCTCGAGAGCGAAAACAGGTTGCCCAATCATGGGTTTGAATCCATTGACGCGGAACTGGAAGCCCTCCGTATCGAGAATAGCCTTCTGCCGGTGGAAGCCTTTCGGAAATTTGCCTTTATCGCCCGTTTGATGGAGCAACACCAACGGTTCCTGAAAAAATTCACCGAATACTTTCCACTGTTGGAGCAATGGGTAGGCCAGGCACCCTTCAAAAGCGAAATCCCGGAGTGTATCGATGCTGTCATTGATCGGCATGGAGAGATTAAAGACTCCGCTTCTCCTCAGCTCACAATCCTCCGCCGGCAAATACGAGGACTTCAGGGGAAAGTCAATCAAAGCTTTAACGCAGCCCTTTCCCGGTATTCAAAACTCGAATATCTGGATGAAATCCGGGAATCCACGCTCGAAAACCAAAGAGTTCTCGCGGTTAAAGCGATGTATCGAAGGAAAATCAAAGGGAGTGCCCTGGGCACCTCAAAAACTGGTAGTATTGTATTTATCTCCCCAGAAGCCGCTTTAGTGCATTCCAGGGAATTGCAACTCTGCCATCTGGAAGAAAAAGAGGAAATCCAGCGAATCCTTCGAACACTGGGAAGGGAACTCCGCCCTTTTATTCCAGATCTCAAATACTATCAAAACATACTTGCAGAAATCGACCTGTGCGCTGGCAAGGCCCTTTTGGCCTCTGAAATAGGCGGCATCCTCCCGGAAATAAACAAGGACAATGAGTTGTTGCTCCTGCAGGCCTATCATCCACTGTTGCTGCTGAACAATACAGCAAGAGGTGAGAAAACATGGCCTCAAACCCTCGAACTAAACCCGGAAAACCGGATCATTGTCATTTCGGGGCCCAATGCCGGAGGGAAGAGCATTACCCTTAAAACAATTGGCCTGCTACAGCTCATGCTTCAGAGCGGTATGCTTATCCCGGTAAAAGAAGGCAGCACTTCGTGTTTTTTTAATCAGATCTTAACCGATATAGGAGATCATCAGTCCATCGAAAACCATTTGAGCACCTATTCCTATCGCCTCAAGAATATGAATCGCTTCTTGCGAAAATGCGATCAGCATACGCTCTTTTTAATCGATGAATTTGGAACAGGGAGCGATCCGGAACTCGGAGGGGCGCTTGCGGAAACTTTCCTGGAGACTTTCTACGATTGCGGCGCCTTTGGAGTGATCACCACGCATTATGCGAATTTAAAAGCCCTCGCAGATGAGCTTCCATATGCCTCAAATGCAAATATGCTTTTTAACAGCAAAACCCTCGAGCCTACTTTTCAATTGGAAATGGGACAGCCGGGAAGCTCATTCACTTTTGAAGTGGCTCAAAAAAATGGAATCCCTTATAGCCTGATCAATAAAGCCCGTAAAAAAGTGGCCCGCGGAAAACTCCGGTTTGACCAGACGATCGCCAAGCTTCAAAAAGAGCGCAATAAAATGGCGCAAACCGAAGACAGGCTGCAGGAAGAAGAGTCCAGGGCGCGAAAAGAAGCACAGAAACTGGAAGTGCTGAATGATAAAATTCAGTCCAAGCTGAGCAGTTATCAGGAGCTCTACGACTACAACCAGCGCATGATTCACCTGGGCACCCGCGTGGATAAGGCAGCGGAAAAATACTATCAGACTAAAAAGAAGCGCCCCCTGATCTCCGATCTTTTGCGAATTGTAGAAACTGAGAACAGCAAACGGAAACCGAAGGCTTCAAAACCGGAGAAGAAAAAAACCGAGGCTGCCGAGTCGGTTAAAAAGGAATTGCAGCGGGAGGTTCAAACCATCCGTAAAAAGAAAAAGGCCGAAAAGAGGAGCGCTGAGAAGTCTGAAGCGAAAAAGCCCCGGCCCGTTTTTAAAATCGGAGATCAGGTACGCCTTTCGGACAGCAAATCCGTGGGAAGCATCGACCGGATTGAAAAACAAAAGGCTTTGGTCAATTACGGCATGTTTACCACCGAGGTCTCTATAGATCAACTGGAACTTGTGGCTTCCGGAAAATCATAGGCCTGTAAAGGGCCACCCTCCCCCACCCTGAGTTAAGATATGACTCAGCCCTGCATTCGGCAATCGCACCCAGAACCGGAAGAACCCTCTGAATCTGTAAGCATTCCAGATACAAATCATCCGTAAGCGTTCCGAAAAAATCCCACGTGAGGATTTCCCTCTTATCCCCTACCTTTGCACCATGCAAGTAGAATCGGGAAAAAAAATAATTTTGTTCGATGGGGTTTGCAACCTCTGTAATGGTGCCGTACAATGGGTAATCAAGCGGGACCAGACAGATGTTTTTCGATTCGCCCCCCTGCAAAGTGCTATAGCTGAAGACTTGCTCAAAGCACGCAGGATTGACGCTTCCCAAATGGATTCCATTGTTTTTATAGACCCGGGAATGGCGTATTTTATAAAGTCCGACGCCGCACTGGAAATTGCCCGAAATATAAAGGGATATGGGTGGGCACCTGCAGTATTCGGTTGGATTCCGCGCTCAGTTCGCGATGGCATTTACGATCTGATCGCAAAAAATCGCTACAGGCTTTTTGGCAAGAAAGAGCAGTGCATGATTCCCAGTGCGGAACTGAATGCTAAATTCCTGCAAACCTCCTGATTACTTCAGGTTATTGAGAATAAAATCCAGAGTGGGGTTATCGGTGTTCTTCTCGCGAAAACTCAGGGATTCGTGAGGCCCATTTTGGCTTAACCCCAGATTTTGCAAATGCAGGATGTCTTTCTCGTATTCCATGGAGACCTTTCCGGATAAAAGCGGCTCCAAAGACTTCCCTTTTTGATAGCGCTTATAAATCTTTCGCAAGCCACTCAGGTATAATCGGTCTTTGGTAAAACCACCCCCCCGATGCGCTCTCAAGGTGATATTAAAAGCAGCTTCCCGATTGAGTTTATACTGATTATGAATCAAATCAAAGGTGTCGGAAAAGGCAAAACCCTTACTTAATGTATGCGTAGCTAAAACCCTATAAGACAATTCTTTAAGCCTTTTTACGGTTAACGCACCACCCATGTATTCGCTAAAAACAGCCAGGCCTTCCTGAGTCTCGACATTATTAGGGAAACCGTTAGAAAAAATGTGCAGGGGTTGCTGCAGACCGTTATAGGTGGTCACCATATGTACGCCGATTTCGTGATGGGCCAGTGTGAGCAATTGATTATCACTAAACCGTGTGTTGCGCTTTAAAAGCATGCTTCGTGTGCTGTTGCTGACCATGGCATCCGCAGCGATATGCGGGGTCAGTCGGATATTGAGCGGAAAGGAATAGGCCTCTGCGAATTCGGTAAAATAAGCGTGCGCCTGTTCTGGGGTGAATTTCCTTTCCATGGCCTCTGTAGGCGGATCTTCATCGAAATGCAATATGAACCTGGCATTTTGAACATCCCGGTCTGTTGGAGTCCCATAGACGCGCAGGGAATTGTAGTAAAAATCTTTTCCGTCCCCAATGGTCTCTATACACTGAACCATATTGGAATAGAAATAGATCACCTCCTTGTAGAGATTTCTTATCCGCTCATCTTCTATTTGATCGAGGCGATGCGAAAAGAATAACTGATGCAGTTTATAAGGGTCAAACTTCAGTTTCGGGTATTTGAACTGGGGTTCCTCGCTGTATTTAGAGGCGAAAAACCGATGCTTTTCCTTTTCGGCATTCAGGGGATTGATATAACTGAGCAGTTCAATCCGCTGAACTAAACGGTCGAGATGGGCGTCAATCTCGAAAATCGTTTTATACCGCTCCTTCAGCTCGGGGCGCAGGGCAACTTCAGTCATAGAGATTCCTGGAATTCAGTGAGCTGCAAAGGTATCAATTCTTTTAATTGACGTGCCGCGGAATCCACAACTTCGGGAAAGATAATACCCGTCGTTTCATCACAATAGACTTTGGAGATTTCCGTAGCCAGCACCAGGGTATTTTCAAAAGTGTCGGTAAGGGATTTTAAAAAATACCCTTTCCCAAAAAACACATCGTTAATCCGGGCTGTAGAGGGGATTCCATGGGGCAATTGGATCTGCGCAAGTCGGGATCTCCAGGATTCCGCTAAAAACCCAAAACGGGAATTATCGATATTGGTGGTGCCCAGATTCCACGTCGGCACAACCCGATCCCACCGCTTCCAGTTGTAGCTGTGCATATCAAAAACCAAAGCTGCCCCGTATTTGGATTCAATTTGAGCGTTCAATGCGTGGGCCACACGATAAAAAGCATTGTGTTTGGCCAGACTTATCGCCCTTTCGGCCTGCGGGAGTTTCGATTTCCATAGGGGCTTACCCCAGGCATCTTCGAAAATACAATCCTCCGGAGGCCTGTTTAAATCGTACTCAAACCGACTGTCAGCCCCTGAAATTACTATAGGGTGGGAAGCGACCATTTCCCGTGTAGAGGGGTCCTCCTCATACCATCGCTCGTAGTCGGAATGCGTGCAAATATCCCACAAGGATTTTCGAAACTGATGCCCATCGTGGACCGCTGCGCATATGTAAGGCGCGTAAGAAGCTACTTTCACCCGGAAGGAATAGTCGCTGGCTACGGCCTCAAAGGGCGTCTCCGACTGGATTAACCCTATCATTTCCTCAGGAGTCAGCCTACGCATCATCTACCTCTTTACGAAGCCTGGACCTCCGGTCAAAGGCCTGCAGTTGATCCAGCACCCGGCTTTCTATAAAATCGATCACCTTGGCCTGAATCTTGGTTTTGTATACCTTATTCATGTAGGTTATCCCTCCTGGAGACATTACGTTGACCTCCACCAACTTCCCACCTATGACATCAATACCGACAAAATACAAGCCGTCATTGACCAGTTTTGGACCGATCTGTTTGCAAAGGGCTTTCTCTTCCCTGGTCAGGGTGTGTTTGGCCACCGAGCCTCCGGCAGAAACATTGGAGCGGTGATCTTCCTCACCGGGAATACGGCGCATGGCACCGATAGGCTCCCCGTTGAGCAAAAGAATGCGTATATCGCCCTTATCGGCGCCCTCAATGTATTCCTGAAGGATGACATAGCTCGAGGTGCCATCTCCATTGGTAATATAAAAGTCCAGAAGGGAATTGATATTGGACATGGCCGATTTCTCGATCAGGATCACCCCGGAACCCCCAAAACCATTCAGGGGCTTTAGGATCATTTTGTCCGATTTGCTCTCCTTGATCTGACGAATCAGGTATTTTTTATTCTTGGAGACATGTGTTACCGGGATAATATTGGAATGGCTATCGCCAAAGGCAGCCGTATACAGTTTATTATTGGCCTCCCGAAGTCCCTGAAGGGAATTGACGATAAAAACATCGTCCTTAACAGAATCCAGAAAATTGAGCATCAGGGGGTCCAGCGGGGGGTTCGCCCGCATAAAGAGGACGTCAAACCCGGCAAGAGGCAACATCTCTTCCCGCACTTTGGCTTTATTGTAAAAAGCCTTCAGATTGGCAGGGACTTTGTCCATCCGATTGATTACCGTACAAAAGGAACTGGTCACGCTATTTCGAATGGTCAGATTGGCCGGGGTACACAAGGCAACACCATGCCCCCGTCTTACGCATTCGTGGATCAGCGCCAGGCTTGTATCGTTGACCGGATCAATTTCCTCCCACGGGTACATTAAAAAACAAATATTCATCAGTCGTCTTTGTGTATTACTTCATCCAAATGATCATCCCAATTCTTTTCAACCGGTTCCCCCAGTTGGCCTACCGATTTTGCGACCAGCATAGCTACCATGGCATCTCCGGTAACATTAACCACGGTCCTGAGCATGTCCAGAGGGCGATCCACGGCAAAAATAAGCGCCAGCCCTATAGCGAGCTTATCCGGGGGGAAGTTAATGGATTCAAGGACTATGACAAGCATGACCATACCGGCTCCGGGCACAGCCGCGGAACCTATGGAAGCCAGAAGGGCTGTAAGGATTATGATCAATTGTCCTCCCAGGGTCAGATCAAAACCGAGCGCCTGAGAAATGAATACAGCCGCAACCCCCTGATAGAGACTCGTACCATCCATATTGATCGTCGCGCCAACCGGTAACACAAAACTGGACACCTCCTTGTGCACCCCTATATGCTCTTCTACCCGCTCCATGGTCACCGGCAGGGTGGCCGCACTCGAACTGGTTGAAAAGGCCAGCAGTTGTGCCGGGCTGATTTTACTGAGGAAGGTAATGGGGTTATACTTGGTGAAGACGGAAACCACAATGCTGTAGAAAACGATCATCAACAACAATCCCAGAACCACTACCCCGCTGTATTTCAATAGGGCATATAGCAAATCTGGATCTCCCGAGGTAACAACTACATTGGCCAGCAGGGCAAAAACAGCAACGGGAGCGGTAAGCATAATCAGATCGACCATTTTTAGTACTACCTCATTGAGAGAGTCAAAAAATTCTTTTAAGGGCCGGGCAGCCTTTTCCCCGATCAGCAGCATGGAAATTCCGAGGAAAATGGTAAAGAAAATCACTTGCAGCATCAGGCTGTTATCGCTCACAGCCCGAAACGCATTATCCGGAACCATATCAACTAAAAACTGCAACGGCCCACTTTCCTTCTGTTTGCTCGCCTCCTCGAGTTTCGACGTCACCCCCGAATCTGAGGCATACGTTTCAGTAAGCTGAGCAATGGTTTCGTCAGAAATCCCATCTCCGGGCTTGAGTACGTTGACCAACACCAAACCAATGGAAATCGCAATAATAGTGGTCAGAATATATATACCTATCGTTCGAAGCCCGATGTTTTTGAACTTACTGATATCCTGAAGATCGGAGATCCCTTTAACCAGGGATGCCAGGATAAGCGGGATGGCAATGAGTTTCAATAGCTTAACGAAGATCGTCCCAGCCGGACTGATCCAATCCTGAACAAATTTTGAACCCCATTCAGGATACGTCATCAGAAATCCGAAAAGAATTCCAAAGACCATACCGATCAGAATCTGCCAGTGCAGTTCGAGTTTCTTCATAAAGTGGTGCTAATTTTAAAGGGTAAGATACTATTTTTAAGGAGAACGCTCACCGGAGGCTTAAATTTTAGAAAGCCGTCCCAACAAGTAAAAATCGGCCATAACAAGTGCAGCCATAGCCTCTACGATCGGGACCGCCCTGGGGACGACACAGGGATCATGCCGACCTTTACCCTGAAGTTTAACGGGATTCCCTTCTTTGTCGATGCTCTGATACTCCTGAAGCAGGGTCGCTACGGGCTTGAACGCCACGCGAAAATAAATATCCATTCCATTGCTGATCCCACCCTGAATACCTCCACTATGATTCGTCAGGGTGCTGCCATCCGGGGCAAAGGCATCGTTGTGCTGGCTGCCCCGAAGTTTTACCCCGTCAAACCCACTGCCGTATTCAAACCCTTTGACCGCATTGATAGACAACATGGCCTGCCCCAGGCGGGCGTGAAGTTTATCAAAAACGGGCTCTCCCAGGCCCGGTGGAATGTTTTGAATCACACAGGTTATTACTCCGCCAATGGTGTCACCGGCTTTGCGCACATCCCGAATCTGCTGCTCCATGGCTGCCGCGAGCTCAGGATCGGGGCACCGGACGGGGTTAGACTCCGTCAATGAAAAATCGAGTTCCTGATAGGGTTTTTCAAGTGCCAGAGACCCTACCTGTGACACATAGGCGTTAAACTGCATCTCGGGAATTATCTGACGGGCTATGGCCCCGGCGACCACGCGGCAGACCGTTTCCCGTGCAGAACTGCGACCTCCCCCCCGATAATCCCTGAATCCATACTTTTTGTCATAGGTGAAATCCGCGTGGGAAGGCCTGTAGGAATCTTTAATATGCGAGTAATCCTTAGACTTCTGATTGGCGTTTCGCACCAGAAACCCAATGGGGGTACCCGTGGTTTTTCCTTCAAAAAGCCCTGAAAAAAATTCAGCCTGATCCGATTCCTTCCTCTGGGTTACAATAGCCGATTGTCCCGGCTTTCTCCGGTCGAGTTCTCTTTGAATGGCATTCATATCCAATGCCACCCCGGCAGGGCATCCGTCGATTACTCCACCAAGGCTCTCCCCATGACTCTCGCCAAAAGTCATGACTTTAAAAGCTTCTCCAAAACTATTTCCTGCCATACTCCCTGTTTTATCTTTACAGTGCTTTCAAAGGTAGGTTTTACCACTATCCCCGCCAAAATCAGGCGTAGTAATATTGATTTTACATATTTGTCCGGCGCTTAAAGATTTAGTAACCCTAAGGTGCTTTAATCTTGACAATTCAAATTTTTACCATCATACCGACCGTTCTATTTTTGCCGCATGAAGTGCGGGCTTTGAAAAAACGACAAATCGAAATTGCGGTATTATCTAATATTCACCTGGGAGTCGAATCCTGCCAGGCTGATGCACTACTGGCCTACCTGAGCAGTATATCCCCGAAAATCCTGGTGCTTAGCGGGAGGGTTTTGGAAAAGGATTTCACTGTGCAGGCAGCGTTTCCCCCCCGGCATTTTCAGATTATCAAAAAGTTGTTTGCCCTGGCCTCGGCAGGCACAAAAATCTATTATGTGTACAGCAGTCCGGATGCCCTTGTCAGGATAATTAAAGACAATTCCCTGAGCAATGTCCATTGCACCAAAAATTTAATGCTCGACCTCGACGGTAAAAAAGCCTGGTTTACCCATGGCGACTTCCTGGAGTCTTCCCTTTTTGGCAAGAAATGGGTTCAGGGGCTGGGAACGGGCAGGCTCAGAATCCTCGCAGGAATCATAGGCTTGAAAAACAAGGTCTGGAATGCTGCCGGCAAGCGCCCCCTTCAGGCTCCGTGGCACTCGGAAGCGGATGGTGAGGATCGCCTAAAAAAAGAGCATACACTCAGGCAGACCGCGGTGAAATTGGCAGTCGGCCGGGGTTGTGAATATTTGATTTGCGGGGCTCCGCATCATCTGTTTAATCTGTGGTTGGAAACCAGCATGGGAAAATGCCAGTATCTCAGTGCGGGGGATTGGGTTCAGCACCTGACCTCCCTGGAATACAACTTTAAAAGATGGAAGTCCTATCGGTACAGCGAAGACAAACTCTCCCCTTTCTTCGCGGACGAAGACCTCAAAAAGATGAACGTGGAGGAGATTCTGTCTGAAAACCTGAAAACAGGTACTGCGATAGCGAGTTAAACTTTCCTTGGGGCCATGGCGGCCCTGAGGATGCTTACCGGGTGTTGTGCCCGCCGTCCGGTCCCATCAAAAATCTGATGCCGGCAGCTCGTCCCATTCGCAGCCAGAATAGTGGATTCAGCGGATTTTCGGACTGCCGGAAACAGGCGTAATCCACCGATATTCATGCTGACTTCATAGTGCTCTTTTTCATACCCAAAAGATCCGGCCATACCACAGCAACCCGCCGTAATAAGAGTTGGCGTATATCCTGATGGAATGTTAAGCACGTCAAAAGTGACCCTGGGATTGGAAAGTGCCTTTTGGTGACAATGGGCGTGAATTTTTAAATCCCGCTCTACCGTGATAAAATGCTCCGCCCTGATATGTCCTTTTTTGTGTTCTTCAGCAATAAACTCTTCAATGAGCAGGCAGTTCGCAGCGATGGCCGATGCCTGCTCCCCGGGCAACCCGAACCGGGCGTATTCATCCCGGAAGGTCAACAGGGCCGAGGGTTCGATTCCAACAACCGGTATTCCCGATTCAGCAAAGGCATAGAGGGCATCCGCATTTTTATGCGCCAGGGCACGGGCCTGTTTTAGAAAGCCTTTTGAAATAAAGGCACGGCCGCTTTCCGCTTTGAATAGTTTCACGCGGTACCCGAGACCTTCAAGCAGGTCCAGGGCATCCAGTCCTACCTGAGCGTCCAAATACTGTGTAAACTCATCTAAATAAAGAATCACCTCCCCCCGATACGGCTTTTCAGCGGCCTGAACAGATCTCAAATACGCTTCAAAATCCACGTTCTTCACCCTGGGCAGGGAACGCCCGGAGGCCACACCGAGAATGCGTTTTAAAAGCGCTGCCGTCCCGGGGCTTTGTGTGATCCAATTCGAAAAACCAGCTGCCCGGCTCTGAAGTTTGCTTAAAAGGGTATTGTAGGCAAAGAGTCTGTTTCTCAGAGAATACCCATTCTGCTCCTGAAACTGGTATGCAAATTCGGCCTTTAAGGTCGCCACATCCACGTTGCTTGGACATTCGCGGGCACAGGCTTTGCAGCTCAGGCAAAGGTCAAAAACCTCCTTGAGTTCAGGCCGGTTGAAAGGGTTGTCGGATAAGGGCTCAGTGAGCATTTCCCGAAGCGCATTCGCCCGGGCCCTTGTAGTGTCCTTTTCGTTTCGCGTCGCGTGATAACTCGGGCACATCCCGCCGGGCATTTGTGCGGTTTTGCGACAATCCCCACTCCCGTTACACTTTTCAGTAGCCCTGAGGATTCCCTGGCTATCTCCAAAATCCAATAAGGTTTCTACTTCGGGTTCCCTGCGATCCGGTGTATAGCGCAACGCCTGATCCATGGGGTAGGCATCGACAATTTTCCCGGGGTTAAAGATGCCTTTGGGATCAAAACTGGTCTTGACCCGCTTCAGTAATTCATAATTCTTCTCCCCGATCATCAGGGGTATAAACTCCGCCCGCACGATACCGTCCCCGTGTTCGCCACTGAAAGATCCCCTGTATTTTTTAGTGAGGTGCGCCACATCGGTAGTTATCTTGCGAAACAAGTCTACGTCCCCGGATTTTTTTAAATTCAGGATCGGGCGCAGATGAAGTTCTCCGGCCCCGGCATGCGCGTAATACACGGCATTTTGCTGATAAGACTCCATGATGGCTGTAAATTCCCCGATAAAGGCTTTCAGGTCAGGCAGGGCGACCGCGGTATCTTCTATACAAGCCACGGCCTTTTTATCGCCAACCATATTTCCAAGTAGTCCCAAACCGGCTTTTCGAAGGGCTATAGCCTTTGTAATATCCCCTCCCCTGAGTACGGGGCTCGCATAACAGGTTCCACGGGCTTTTAATCCGGTGAGAACTTCTTCAATGCGCTCTTCAAGGGCCTCCGGGGTGTTGGCCCGAACTTCCAACATCAGCAGGGCGGCGGGGTCTCCTTCTACAAAAAAACGGTTTTCGAGCTGCTCAAGATTGTTTTTAGTACAATCCAGGATGACCCTATCCATCATTTCACACATAAACAGGGGATGCTCCATCACCGGAGCCACATCGGATAGACTATCCTCCAGGGAACGATAATGAGGCACGATCATCGCAGCTTTTGGCGGTGGCAGTGGATCGAGTTGTAAGGTGATTTCAGTGGTCAGCGCCAGTGTACCTTCGCTGCCACACAGCAATTTTGACAAGTTAAAAGGGTGTTCTCCCGAGCCTAAGGGAGCCATATTAAGGAGGGAATCCACAGCGTACCCCGTATTCCTTCTATGTATTTCTGCTCTTGGAAATTCTTTGACTATCTCTTTTGATACATCACTATTATTCAATTCATTAATAATACTTTTATATATTATTCCTTCAAGTGTTTTTTGTCGTGTTTTAGTTTCTACTTCTGTCGGAGTTAACCCCCGAAACTCAACTTTTGAACCATCGGACAGGAGCGCCTTTATACCGACCACCTTGTCTCGGGTGACCCCATACCGGATAGACGTGGTTCCGCTTGAGTTATTCCCAACCATACCCCCAAGCATACACCGGTTTGAGGTGGAGGTGTTCGGTCCGAAAAAGAGGCCGAAGGGTTCCAGGTACTGGTTTAATTCATCGCGTATCACGCCGGGCTGCACGCGTACCTGCTTCTTATCCGTATCCAGGTCTAAAATGGCGGTAAAGTGCTTCGATAGGTCTACCACAATACCTTCCCCTACACACTGCCCGGCCAGAGAAGTACCCGCTGCCCGGGGTATCAGGGCCACCTGGTGGGATGTTGCAAAACGGATCAAACGGATGAGGTCTGCTTCATCCTTAGGATAGGCAACGGCCAGCGGTAACATTCTGTATACCGAGGCATCTGTGGCATAGAGGTGTTTGTGCAGCGAATCCCATTGCAAGGTCCCCGAGAGCGTTTTGGAAAGTTGCTCCAGTTTATTTTTATCCACTTTACCCACTGCTAAACAATTTTGGGCTCTAAATTAAGTTTTTATACACTGAGGAGCATTGAAGTCTCTATTTTTGACCTTGTTAATTTTTTACAGATGAAATTACGTACTCTTTTACTGTGTTTATTTCTTTTTGGGAGTGCCGGCCTGAGTGCTCAGCGTATTTCCAATCACGCCATTGGCTTGCGGCTGGGAGATAGCGATGGCTTTGGAGCGGAGATTTCCTATCAGAAATCCCTGACACGTGCCACCCGCCTGGAATTTGACCTGGGCTGGAGGGACAACCGGAACTACAATGCCTTTAAGCTCGTCGGGTTACACCAGTGGGTTCGAAATCTGGATGGGAATTTCAATTGGTTTTACGGGGCCGGGGGCGGTATAGGCAGTGTAAATTTCAGCGACAATTACGCTACGGATGACGACGGCGGTTTCTTTCTTTTTGGGGCCGGTGACATCGGTTTGGAGTACAATTTTGACATCCCCTTACTTCTTTCTGTGGATTTCCGCCCAGAAATTGGCATCATCGGTTACGACGGGTTTACGGATAATTTTAATTTTGATATTGCCCTGGGAATCCGGTACCAGTTTTAATTCAGGGACATCCGAAACAGGCATAACCTTTTGTTAAGCACTTTTTTTTTCTGCTTGCCCTGACTACCTTTGCCGCTTACTTCTAAAAAGTTCGTATGAAAGGTATTATGAGGGTTCTTCCCGTTCTCCTCCTGTTCGCAGGGTGTTCAGCCGAAACGAAATCCGGCTATGAGATTACCGGCTCCATCGCAGGCCCTCTTGAAGAAGGTACTCAGGTGTTTCTCAGGAAAAGTGATGAAAATATGCGGGCCATCCCCGGTGACACTGCCCTGATATCCAACGGCACCTTTAGTTTTAGCGGTGAAGCTGCGACTCCTGAGCTTCGGTACATCTTTATCGAAGGGGTCAATGCAGGCATCCCTGTTTTTGTAGAGAATGGATCTATAAGTATTACGGCCCATCGCGACAGCCTTGGGACGGCCGGGGTCGAAGGAACGCTTCAAAACGAGTATTATTCCGATTTTGTCGAAGGTACCCGCCAACTCTTGGAGCGTCGAAATGCGATAAACAGTGAAATGCAGGTGGCTATGCAGTCACGGGACACGGCAAATATGAATGCCCTGCGCGACGAATTCTTTGAACTCCAGGGAAGTGCTCTGGATTATGAAAAAGCATTTATTGCCGAACACCCCGATGCACTGATCTCTGCCATGGTGCTTTCCCGGATGTTGCAATCCCAGTCCCTGCCTAACGCAGAAATAGCAAGTCTTTTTAAGGGTCTGGATGAGTCTATCCGAGTCTCTCCCCTGGGCGAGAATATCAATTCTCAGATTTCTTCTCAGGAGCGCACCTCAGTAGGAGCAAAGGCTCCCGATTTTTCAGCCCCCACCCCGTCGGGTGAAGTACTCGCCCTGAATGATGTACTGGGGAAAGTTACTCTCGTGGATTTTTGGGCGGGCTGGTGTCGGCCCTGTCGGGCAGAAAACCCGAATATCGTTAAGGTTTATGAAAAATATAAGGATAAGGGGCTTTCCATTTTGGGTGTTTCTCTGGACAGAAATGCGGCAGACTGGATTAACGCCATTGAGCAGGATGGACTTACCTGGCACCATGTATCCAATGTGCGTTACTTTGACGAGATTGCAGAGCTCTATAATGTACGGGCTATCCCTGCGAGTTTTATACTCGACGAAAATGGGGTTATTGTAGCAAAGAACCTCAGAGGGGAATCCCTGGAAGCTAAAATAGCTGAATTACTGCCTTAGCCCGGCTCCCCGAGAAAAGTGATAAAGCGTTTTCTGGGTTTTAGTCTCCGAATTTCTGGCGTACATCCCTGAATTTACCGCTTACGGTAGCTTCTCTTCCGGCGGAAACATCTCCAAAAATATCGATGACTGAGGAGTCGCCCAGGAACTCTACCTGAGCCCCGTCTTCCATGATAAGGTCACCATATATAGTTACATTGCCTTCGATCTGAAGTAATGCCCCACTGCCTACTGTCAGCGAACCTTTGTCCTGATTGCTCCCGATGGCCAGGGTTCCGAAGAGCCGTAGCACGCCCCCCGGGGCAATATTCACCTGCTCGGTTACCGTCCAGGAGCCGCAAAGCAATAAGAAGCCGTTAATATCAATGGCATCCAGTTGTTTTCCGCCCTGAAAGCTCAAAGCCTCGGCAGCTCCGACATTCAGAATACTACTCCCCTCATATGGAGGCAGACCTGAACAGGCGTTTACCAGCGTTTTAGGCGACCTGTTGAGTTTAATAATCTGCAGGCCATCCGCTCCTGAGGCGACAAAGGCATAGTCCCCGTCGGAAGTGACATAGTTCACAGAACCATCCAGATCGATCGTTCCAGCGGTAGTAATGGTAGATGCCAGCAATTCAGCCAGGGCCAGCCCTGCGCCTCCATTGGCCATAAACAACAAGTCGTCATTTACGGAAACGGCATTGGTTACAGCATCTCCGGCAGGCGTACCGACCGGAATGTGCGGAATAGACACGTATTGAATCAACGTACCCGTAGTACCCTCATAGATCCCGGTGCCCTGATCTGCCTCCGGAACCAGGATATTTGTCTGCCAGGTATCCAGCGTCTTCTTACTCGTAGCCCCCAGATCTGTACCTATTGCGATCAAATCCGTTTCAACGAGGCTGGAATTCAGCACACGGACTCCGGAGCCTCCATCCAAAATGGCATATCCTCCTTGCCAAGGCGTCAGGGATCGGGCATCGGTTACAAAAAGCTCATCAACCATCGAAAGATCAGAGGTGTTGTAGGATGCAACCGCGCCTTCTTTGCCGCTCGTAACTACAGCCCTACTCCCATCAATGAGTACATCCGTGGCGTTAAAACCCTGCTGAAATCCATATTTGATGTCAGCCGTTTCCAGGACGCCATTCGAGACGGGAATCCGCGCTATAAACGAGTTAAAGGTGGCAATATCCGAGGTTTCGGCATTAATAGCTCCTACGGCGTAAATATATCCTCCGGAGAAAGCCAAACTATTAATATCCGCATTGGAGTAAAAGAGGCGGGAACGAACCCTTGGCACATTGGGATCTGAAATATCGATAACATCCAGAGCGCCCTGGTATATTTCTCCGGCCCTGTTGTAGCTTACAACAACATAGCTGCCATCCAGAGAGGCATGGGTAGCCGTCAGAGGTTCTGATCCCGGAAAAGCTGGAGGATTTACTGTGGCTACGAGGGTCAGGGGATAGTCACCTGCTTTGGCAGTGCCGTCACTCGCCATAGCCCTTTCCATCGGATGAAGCTTTAACACTCCGGATTTTTCGTAGGATATGGCCGATTTCAGAGCAGCTGAATTGGTTTCAACATAGAGCTCCGTGCTGAGCCCGTCTTCATAAACTACCGTTTCATCACTACAGGCCGTGCCTGTGAGCACTAAAAAAACCAGCAATGCCTTATAAAAATGCCTCATTTTAAGAGCGTTTGTTATCATATAGATAACCCACTAACGTTCTAAAAGAGGCTTTGGTATAAAGAAAAAGATGATTTCGATATAATTAAACTTCACTAAGACAAACAGTAAGCCAAATTTTGAGGGATTCTGGACCGTTATAACTTGCCCAACTTTTCAAGAACAAATAAAAGCACAATGGGCAAGGCCAAAAGGAGGACCATCACCGGATGGGTCGTGACAATGGAAGGCACAAAAATCAGCGTTGTAATATAACCCCCCACAGCCCCTCCAAAATGGGCAGTATGCCCGATATTCCCCAAACGCTTTTTCATTCCGTAGATGGAATACATCAGATACCCGATTCCCAGAATATAGGCGGGTAAGGGGATGGGTATAAACATCAGGGCCAGGCGCATATCGGGTTGCAGCAAAATGGCGGCGTATAAAATCCCTGTAACAGCCCCGCTGGCCCCCACTGCGCTGTAATAGGGCTCTTTTTTGTGGAATGAAAGCGCTAGAAGACTCCCGGCCACCAGACTGATCAGGTAAATAATCAGGAATTTCACAGGACCCAGCCATTGAATGACTACATCTGCAAAAAAATAGAGGGTGAACATATTCAAAAAAAGATGACTTCCGTCTACATGAAGAAAGCCCGAGGTGAGCATCCGGTCTTTTTGGCCGCTCCGGATGGCACCGATATTGAACTTATACCTTTCAAAAAACACATAATCCTTAAACCCCTTCAGGGATACCAGAATATTGGCGGCAATTACGGCAATTGTAGCGATGTGCAAATTCATTTACAACCCTTGTATGGGGCTAAATATAGCTATATTTGCCCATATTGGTGTGTATGCAGAGACTTGTGTTTCTTTTGACCTATCCGTTCTTGTGGGGTGTTTCAAAACTGCCTTTCCGTCTCCTTTATCTGCTGTCAGACGGTCTTTTTTTTATCATCTACAAGGTTATCAGATACCGCCGCAAAGTCGTAAAGGAAAATCTGGAACTGGTCTTTCCAGAGAAGTCTTTCCAGGAAAGACACAGGATTGCACGGGCATTCTACGCCCATATGTGCGATATGTTTTTGGAAATGATCAAGACCCTGAACATCAGCGAAGAAGATCTCCAGAAACACTTCACCTTTACAAATCTGGAGACCTTCCGCCAGTTTGAGGCACAGGATAAAAGTACTGTTACTTTTTTCCCGCATTATGCCAGTTGGGAGTGGACCATTGCCCTGGATCCCCACATCAAAAGCAAAGGTTACGGTGTTTATCAAACCCTGAACAACAAATATTTTGATCGTTGGGTGCGGCGGGTAAGGGCCCGCCTGGGCACTTCCCTGATCACTACAAAAGAATCCTGGAAGGTCATGGGTCGCAATAATGCAGAAGGCATTGTGGCTACTTATGGCATGCTCAACGATCAGTCTCCCACGCGAAAAAAGGCGCGCTATTGGGCCCCATTTATGGGTATAAACGTACCCATGCACGTGGGTGGCGAAACCTTGTGTAAAAAATTTGACCTGCCCGCCCTGTATCTCAAAGTCCGCAAAATAAAACGCGGGTATTATCAGGGAACCTTTATCGTGCTATCTGCAGCCCCGAAAACGATGCCCGCTTACGAAATAACAGACGCGTTTTTCAGGGAGCTGGAATCCGCGATACGAGAGGCTCCAGAGTACTACTTTTGGACGCATAAACGGTGGAAGCACAGGAATAAAGCCCCTACGGGGACTACATCGCCCTAAACCGCATCCTCTGCCAGCGTACCTAATTCAGCAATAAAACGGTCTGCCAGTGCATCTGCTGCATCTTGAGAAGCCCCTTCCGTATAGACTCGGATGATGGGTTCTGTATTGGATTTTCGCATATGCACCCAGTTGTCATCAAAATCGATTTTTACCCCGTCCACGGTATTGAGGTCTTCGTCCTGATATTTAATAGCTATGGCCTTTAGGAGGGCATCTACATCCAAATCAGGGGTCAGCTGGATTTTCTTCTTACCCATATAATACTGAGGGTATGATGCTTTTAAGGCACTTACAGAGGTATTGGTCTCCGACAGCAGCATCAAAAAAAGTGCGGTTCCCACCAGGGCATCCCTGCCATAATGGCTACTGGGATATATGATTCCTCCGTTGCCCTCCCCACCGATAATAGCTCGGGTTTCTTTCATGGTGGCCACGACATTCACTTCCCCTACAGCCGCAGCCGTATACTGCCCGTTGTGTTTTTCAGTGATGTCCCGAAGCGCCCTTGTAGAGGATAAATTAGATACTGTATTGCCCGGGGTTTTACCGAGAACATAATCCGCACAAGCCACCAGGGTATACTCCTCTCCAAACATTTCTCCGGTTTCTGTGATAAATGCCAACCGGTCTACATCCGGATCTACCACGACGCCAAAGTCCGCCCCGGTTTCCAGTACTTTCTGGCAAATCGCCCCTAAATGCTCCTTGAGGGGTTCCGGATTATGCGGAAAATGACCTGTAGGTTCGCAGTACAGGCGGATTACGTCAACTCCAAGGGCCTCGAGTAACGCTGGGATGGCTATCCCTCCGCTGGAGTTGACCCCGTCTACCACTACCTTAAACTTTTTTTGGCGAATGACAGCGGCATCGACCAATTGGAGGTTCAAAACAGATTCAATATGCCGTTCGAGGTAAGTGTCATCTGTTTTAATAGTTCCTAAATCGTCTACTTCAGCAAAATCAAAATCTTCTTTTTCTGCCAACTCCAAAATAGCCTTGCCTTCCGCAGCATTTAGAAATTCTCCCCTTTCATTCAACAATTTCAGGGCGTTCCATTGTTTTGGATTATGGCTGGCCGTAAGGATAATGCCTCCGTCGGCATTTTCCATAGGCACAGCGAGTTCCACAGTGGGTGTGGTGGATAGGCCCAGGTCCACAATATCAATACCCAGCCCCGTCAGAGTGGCCGATACGAGTTGTTGGACCATTTGCCCGGACAAACGGGCATCACGGCCAATAACAACCTTCAGGTCTTGTTTTTGGTGGTATCCTTTAAGCCATGTCCCGTAGGCCGCGGCGAATTTTACGGCGTCCACAGGAGTCAGATTTTCGCCGGGTACTCCCCCAATGGTGCCCCGGATTCCGGAAATGGATTTAATCAATGTCATGGGTTGCTGAAATTTTGAAACAGACAAATATAGCTCCCTTGTTTCGATCGCGGCACATTACTTCCTTTATCTGCGTATTTTTACGTTCGTGAACTATCTCGCCCATATCTACCTCTCGTTTGATGACCCACAGCTGAGCCTTGGGAACTTTATAGCAGACCGGGTTCGGGGCAAGGACTATCTGAACTATCCAAAGCGGGTGCAACAGGGCATTTTATTACACCGTGCTATTGACACCTTTACGGACTCTCATACCATCCCCAGGGTCAGTAGTAAACGCCTGCATCCCCGATATCACCACTACAGCGGGGTGATTGTCGATATTTATTACGACCACTTCCTGGCCCGCCTGTGGGCAGAGTATTCTGAGGTACCCCTGGAGGATTATACACATAACTTTTACGCCCTGCTCCAAGATAATCTGGATTGGCTTCCCAGAGCCATTCAGCATATGAGTGCGTACATGATTGCCGATAACTGGCTTTTGAATTACAGAGAATTTGAAGGGCTTGAACGTGTTTTTCAGGGGATGAATCGCAGGACTTCCATGAAAAGTGGCATGGATACGGCTGTGGAGGAATTGGAATTGCATTACGCGGATTTCGAAGCAGAATTCAGGCCCTTTTTTGAAGATTTAATTATCTTTTCACGTGAAAAACTCCTGCTCTTTAAAACCTGAATTCATATGGCTCATCGAACCTCCCGCTTTATTCTACTTTTCGCGGTCTCCTGTACCTTTTTCCTTATTGTGCAATGCCGTCAGACGCCGCCGGAAACCTCCCCTACCGGCTATGTGGCAGAAAAGGCCATGGTGGTTTCTGCCCGAAAGGAAGCCTCAGAAATTGGGGTGCACATTCTTGAAAATGGTGGCAATGCCTTCGATGCTATGGTGGCGACAGAATTGGCCCTGGCCGTAGCCTATCCTTTTGCCGGAAATCTGGGGGGTGGCGGTTTTATGGTGTATCGCAAGGCGAACGGAGAAATAGGATCTTTAGACTACAGGGAGAAAGCGCCTCTGGCAGCCCACAAAGATATGTACCTGGATTCCCTGGGGAACGTGATTCCGGGGATGAGTACCATAGGAGCCACGGGGACCGGTGTGCCGGGAACAGTGGCGGGTATTTTCGCCGTGCACGAACGCTTTGGAACCTTGCCCATAGCTGAGATCATTCAACCGGTGATCGATCTGGTTGAGGAAGGCGTAGTCGTCACTGAAAAACAGGCAAAACGCCTGGAGAGTTATCGTGAACAAATAATTGAAGTGAATGGAGATAATACGTTGTTTTACAACGAATGTAGAACGGGTGATACATTGTCCTACCCCGCTTTAGCCAATACTCTAAAACGCATTGCACTCCATGGTCGGGATGAGTTTTATAAGGGAGAAACGGCCCGAACCCTCGCGCGTTTTATTCAGGAAAAAGGTGGCTTTGTCACTGAAGAGGATCTTGCAAAGTACGAGGCCCGGTGGCGGGATCCGATCGTATTTACCTATAAGGATCTCCGTATCATTTCCATGAGTCCCCCCAGCAGTGGGGGGGTCACCATGAACCAGATTTTAAAGATGATGGAGCCTTACGATCTTGGGGTCTACGGGCATAACTCCGCAAAAGCGATTCAACTCTTTACCGAAGCCGCGCGTCGTGCCTATGCCGATCGAAATTTTTTCCTTGGCGACCCTGATTTTGTTGAAATTCCGCTCGACGAGCTCCTGAATGACGCCTATCTGAAGGAGCGCATGAAAACCTTTAGTTTTGATCGGGCTACGTCCTCTGATGCCGTTTCCCACGGTCCGGTTGAAATTATGGAAAGTGAGGAGACGACTCACTATTCCATTGTAGATGCCCAGGGCAATGCAGTGTCTGTCACCACCACGTTGAACGGGGCTTATGGATCTAAACTGTATTGTGATGAGCTCGGTTTTTTCCTCAATAATGAAATGGATGATTTCAGTTCAAAACCCGGAACCCCAAATATGTTTGGACTTATCGGGGCTGAAGCCAATAGTATCGCCCCTGAAAAGAGAATGTTGAGCAGCATGACCCCGACCATTGTCGAAAAGGACGGGGCACTCTGGATGGTCGTGGGCACCCCGGGTGGCTCCACGATCATAACAGCAGTCACGCAGACCATTCTCAATGTATATGAATTCGGGTTGTCCATGCAGGAGGCCGTAAATGCCCCCAGATTTCATCACCAATGGCTCCCGGACATAGTCACCTTCGAAAACGAGGGGTTTTCAGAATCCCTGAAGGATAGCTTAAGGGACAGGGGGTATCACATAAATGAGGGTCGAACACCTATTATAGGGAAGGTCGATGCCATCCGGGTGTTAGAAGGAGGGCGCCTGGAAGGCGGGGCTGACCCCAGGGGAGATGACCAGGCGGTGGGTTATTGATTGAAATCTGAAAGTCCGTATTCGTGCAGTAGCATTTGCCAGTTGGGATCATCGCGCATCTCCATAATTCCTCTTGAGAGTATCCGGGGCAGACTGTCATGGGCTTTAGAAATTCCAAAACCGTAAAATTTTGCGTCATAGTTAATGGGCAAAACCTTTAGATCTTCTTCCAGTAATAAGAGTGAAATTTCTGACCGCAGAATCTCCTCATCGAACATAAACCCTTTGATGTCATTACGCGCCAGTGCATGCAGCCCCTCTTCAACACTTGAATACGCCTCGATGTCCCGAAAAAAATGTGTTTTTAAGTAGTCGTGGATCTGCGAATTGGTGACGGTCCCCACCTTAATCGACTTAAAATGATCGAGGGCGGAGAAGTCATTGGCAATTTCATTGACCGCTATATTGGAAGCAATACCCGCCGTTAGGCCCGACACAAATACAAGGCCTCCGAACATGAGTACGAGGGCAGCTATTTTTCCCCATAACGTTTTGGGAGCCTTATCCCCGTAACCCACAGTCGTCAGCGTTACCGCTGACCACCACACCCCGTCCCATATTCCGGGCATGCCCTTTCTGAAGTGTTCCGTGTTCTTTCTCCATTCGAAATACCAACCTACAACCCCAAATATAAAAATGATCAGGATGAGTATAAAAATACCCTTTAGAAAGTTCGAATTCAAAAGGCCCCTGAAGGAATTTCCAAATTTTTGCCAGGCCGAAGGCGCAGTGACGGCCACTGCCCCGTGTGAAGCATAGTACGGCGTAGAAAAATGAAATTTCGCTTCTCGGGCAGCAGTGAGGCTCAAAGGCGTTATCGCTACATCCACCGTTCCGTTTTCCAAAGCCTGTAGCAATTCCTCATAGGGAAAGGAAGTGTATTTATACGGATAGTTTTCTTTGGCCATTAATGCCTCCCAGATTCGATAATTCAAACCATCCAGTTTCCCTTCTGTCATATGTACGAAAGGAGGCGCCTCAGTATAGCCGACGACAAGGGTATCCTTCTGGGAAACACCGAACAGGGAAGTGGAAAACAATCCTGCAAATAAAAAACAAAAAATGATTCTCATGATACGCCCAGCTTTTCCTTGAGATCTTCCATGGATTGTTTCAACTCTCGCAATAATCCATTTTCCGTATTTGTTTCAATGCCAAAGGTGATCTTACTACTGACCAGCCACACCTCCTGAATATCTTCTGTTTGTATTTCGTAAGGTGAATATGAGGCATTGAGCGAAATCAACCGTACCCGATCCGATCCGGGAATCTTTTCCATCTTCTTTACCACCACAGCATCCTTCAAAACAATGACATAAAACCGATTGGGATTGATGTCATCCCAGTTTTCTATACCCCGCGCGAGGACCCAGTCTTCCGGTTTTAAATTGGGGAGCATACTGTCCCCCTCAACCTGAAACCCACGGTATGAAGCATTCCGGAACTGTGGCAGGGGCAGGTCAAAAGCGGGGAGTTTGCGATACCAGCTTGTATCTTGAATGTTCTGCGGGTACCCGGCTGCCGCCTTTGCATTCACGAGAAGTATATTATCCTTTTCCTCAGAGTCAACGGTAACCACTTTGGGTATCACACTCACTGAATCCGTATCTAAATACCGTTTATTACTATCCCCGTACAACCAGAGCGGATTGATCCGATACAGACGCAGTAATTCCGTCACCACCTTTCCGGTTAATCGGGTGCGCCCCCGTTCGATATCTGCAGTAGTGCTGGGTATCCCTAAATTTTCCGCAAATTCGGCCTGGGTAAATCCCAAATCCCTCCGTACCTCAGTGAATCTTTTGATTACAATTTCATTTTCCATATCTGTCGCTAATCTGTGAATTGGAGTCTCCCCTGAGTATCAAAATTATTAAAAAATGGAAATAATCCTAAATATAATATGGAATATTTCCTAATTATGGTATTATTCCATATATTTGGATATATTCCTATTTTATGAAATCACATCCTTTTATTCTATTTGACGGTAGTTTCTCAGGATTTCTCAATGCGATACAGAGAGGTTTTGAGGAATCCCATCCCAGGATTTTATTGAACCCTGAAGAAGACACGGATACCCTACCCCTTTTTGGGCAGGGTATAAAAATTGAAACGGATACCCGAAAGGCAAAGCGCCTATGGGGAGATTTAGGACTTTTGGGAACTGAAATACAAAAGCGGGTTTATTATAGCTTTCTCCACGAAAATGCCAAACTTCAATCTGAGATTTACCAATATGTGGCCTCGCTGTTTTGTCCGGATATCGAGGGCATAAAACCGTTGGGTGTCCAGGCGGGAAAACGACTGGAAATTGCCGTGAGAGAAGTTACCCGGGAACGCAGCGAACAGGAACGAAAATTAACCTTTAAGACCAATGCAGATGGTCTGTGGTACAGTGAAATTCGACCAAAACACAATATACTTCCTCTATTGTCCAGATTCTGCAGGTCGCGTTTTCCATCTGATCCGTGGTTGGTGGTGGACGTCGGACGTAAAAAGTCGCTAAGCGCTGTTTCCGGAAGGCTTACCCTGGTCTCAAGCCTGCAGCATACAAGACCCGAATCCGTTGCATTCAACAGATTTCAAAGAACTGTCGATGCCCCTAAGGATAAAAATACATCCTGGAATCCCACCCGGGGCCTGTCAGAAAATTCCTCTGTTCAAAATCAGAGCCGGCAAAAATGGGAGACGGCATGGGGGCAACAGGCCGTGTAGGGCGGATCTAAATCCTAGGCTTTTGAACTGCGCTCGCCTACGAATTGATCGCTCTTGTTTTTAAAAAGTATATTAAACGTAGTCAGACTTCCATAGATACGGGTAATGTACTGTTGCAGGTCTACCTTTTCCTGATCGTCCAGGTGATCACTGGAGTTAATTTTTTGCTCCATCACCCGGAGCCGGTCGCGAACCATGACTATTTTATGGAAGAACGCACTTATTCCGATTTCTTTTGGGGTGAGGTTTGGATCCCCGGGTTGGAGGACGATACTTCCACCCTTCCATCTATCGGAAAGGGGTACCAGAGTGGTTACATCGCTCCATTTCCTGAGAATGTCTGTCAAAATGGTTTCCACTTCAGAAAAACTAATCGAATCCACTTCGTCCCGTATGGCTTCAATGACTTCAAAATCAGAACCGATATCAATGGTTTCAATACCTGAATCCAAAAAAGAAACCCAATAATGATCCGAGCTTACATTGATTACGACACCTTTCCCGTAATCGGAATGTGAAATACGCGATCCAATACCTAATAGTTTCATAACTCAGTGTTTTGGGACCTAAATTAAGTCGTGGATTTATAATAGCCAACAAAAACCAGGGCTGCTTCCTATTTACATGCCAAAATCGTAATTTTGCAACTTGCTAAAATCATGAAGTTTCCCAACGATCAAATTATCGCAGTCCAGGGTGCCAGGGTCCATAACCTGAAGGATATCGATGTTGAAATCCCCAGAGAAAAACTTGTAGTGATCACAGGGCTCTCCGGCAGCGGAAAGTCTTCCCTTGCGTTTGATACGATATACGCGGAAGGTCAAAGACGCTATATCGAGACTTTTTCGGCTTATGTGAGGCAATTTTTGGGCAGCCTTGAACGTCCGGATGTGGATAAGATTGACGGACTCTCCCCTGTTATTGCGATCGAACAGAAAACGACTTCCCGGTCACCCCGCTCCACGGTTGGGACGATTACCGAGGTGTACGATTTTCTGCGCCTCCTTTTCGCAAGGGCCTCGGATGCCTATAGCTTCAATACAGGCAAAAAAATGGTCAGTTACACCGATGAACAGATTCGCGATCTGATTGTTTCGGACTACGAAGGGAAGCGAATCAGCATTCTCGCACCGGTGATCAGGTCCCGGAAAGGGCACTACAGAGAGCTCTTTGAACAGATTGCGAAACAGGGTTATGTTAAAGTCCGGGTAGACGGAGCCATTACGGACCTCGAGAAAGGAATGAAAGTGGACCGGTATAAAACTCATGATATTGAAATCGTTATAGACCGCTTACAGGTTGCGAATACTCCTGAAATGCTCAAACGTTTGGACGAAAGTATCCGCACCGCCATGTACGCCGGGGACGACGTATTGATGATTCTTGAAGAACAAACGAAAACCCCAAGGTATTTCTCCAGAGATCTGATGTGTCCCGAATCCGGAATTTCGTATCCGGTTCCGGAGCCGAACACTTTTTCTTTTAATTCCCCCAGGGGAATGTGCGAAACCTGTAACGGGCTGGGCCACATCTATGAAGTCAATCCCGGCAAGATTATTCCAGATCCTGCCGTATCTATTAAAGCCGGAGGGATCGCTCCTTTAGGGGAATACAAAAAATCCTGGGCGTTTAAACAGCTCGAAACCATAGGTCTGAAATACGGTTTTCTTCTGGAGGATCCCATCGAGCGTATCCCCCCCGAAGCGCTGGATGTTATTCTAAATGGCGGTAAGGAGGCCTTTGAGGTAGATTCTAAGACCTTAGGCGTACGCAGAGCTTATCGCATAGATTATGAGGGTATTGCCTCCTTTCTGAAAAGTCAGTTTGCGGATAGCAATTCCGTTCATATTAAGCGATGGGCCAAGGGATATATGGACAAAATCACCTGTCCATCCTGTGGAGGAAGCCGGTTGCGAAAAGAGGCCTTATATTTCAAAATAGACGAAAGGAATATTGCGGATCTCGCAGCCATGGATATAGGGGAACTGGCTGATTTCTTCGAAAATCTTTCCGGGAAACTCGATGGAGATCAAAAGAAAATCGCCGCCGAAGTGGTCAAAGAAATCAAGACCCGTCTTGAATTCCTTCTGGACGTAGGTTTAGAATATCTTTCCCTGAACCGCGGATCAAAAAGCCTCTCCGGAGGGGAAGCCCAGCGCATCAGGCTCGCTACCCAGATCGGTTCCCAGCTTGTGGGCGTGCTCTATATTTTGGATGAACCCAGTATCGGATTGCATCAAAGGGACAATACACGATTGATAAACTCCCTGAAAGCCCTCAGGGACGCCGGGAATTCAGTAATTGTAGTGGAACACGACCGGGACATGATCGAAGCCTCAGATTACGTCATAGACATTGGTCCCCGGGCCGGGAAACACGGCGGTCAGATTATCTCTGAGGGTCCCCCGGAGCACCTTTACGATCATCATACCCTGACCGCGGATTACTTAAGTGGTCGCAAAACGATAGCGATTCCATCGGAGCGAAGAACTGGAAATGGAGCACATATCGTTTTAGAGGGTTGTACCGGGAACAACCTCAAGGACATTACCGCCAACTTCCCATTGGGTCAAATGATCGGTGTTACCGGAGTCTCCGGTAGTGGTAAGTCCACGCTGATCAATGAAACCCTATACCCGATTATGAATGCGCATTATTTTAATGGGGTCAAAAAACCAATGCCCTATAAGGCGATTCATGGCCTGGAGCATATCGATAAGGTAATCGATATCAATCAGGCACCAATTGGCCGAACACCCAGGTCTAATCCGGCCACATATACGGGTGTCTTTAGCGAAATTCGATCCCTTTTCACAAAGACCACTGAAGCTTCCATCCGCGGTTACAAACCGGGCAGGTTTAGTTTCAACGTCAAAGGGGGTCGGTGTGAAACATGTCAGGGTGGCGGACTCCGGGTGATTGAAATGAATTTTCTTCCCGATGTGTATGTGGAATGTGAAACCTGCAATGGCAAGCGGTTTAATAGGGAAACCCTCGAGATTCGGTATAAAGGCAAGTCTATTGCCGATGTCCTTGAGATGACAGTGGATGAGGCCGTTGAATTCTTTGAACACATCCCCAAGATTTATCGCAAACTAAAAACGATACAGGATGTTGGGTTGGGTTATATTTCCCTGGGCCAGCAGAGTACCACACTTTCCGGTGGAGAAGCCCAGCGTGTTAAACTGGCCACAGAACTCTCCAAAAGGGATACCGGAAAAACCTTCTACATTCTCGATGAACCGACCACAGGCCTGCATTTCCACGACATTGAACAACTGTTGCATGTATTGCACCGGCTGCGCGACCACGGCAACACGGTGGTAATCATCGAACACAACCTCGATGTCATAAAGACCGCGGACTGGGTC
>CAKZOC010000021.1 GCA_937136025.1 uncultured Bacteroidota bacterium | reverse complement strand
CTATATACTGCAAATTCTAAGCAACGATGCGAGCGAGTTTGGCGTTAGATTCTCAACTGAATTCTAATATCTACAACAAGTTACGAATATAAAGCCAGTCTTAGGACTGGCTTTTTTAATGGCCATAGGCTCTGCGCCCAGCCTCTGAATAAGATGCGGACGGTTCGAAAAACCCCACTGCATCGGTACAGGAGCGGTTACTTCAGATTTACCAGGCTTTTTTCCAGGGTTTCAATCCGGGCCAGGGCGTCGGAGGCTTTCTTCTGCTCCAGGGCCACCACTTTTTCCGGTGCATTATCCACGAAACGCGGGTTTGATAATTTCTTTTGAACTGAGGTCAGAAATCCCCGGGTATACGTCAGTTCTTCCTGTATTTTTTCAATTTCGGAAGCCACATCCACCACACCGCTCAGCGGTAAATAATACTCATTGCTTTTCACCCGGAATGAAATCGCTCCCTGCGGCGCCTGATCGGTATCCCGGATTTCCGAAGTATTGGTGAGTTTTTGAATTAAAACATCCCATTTAGGATCCGTACGCTCCTCATTCAGGACCAGGAGGTCTACCGCATCGCGGAAGGGTATCTGCTTTTCCTTGCGAATGGTTCGAACCGCAGAAATTACTTCCCGGGTAAAGTCGAAGGCATCCAACAGATCCTGGTCAAAAGGCTGCTGCTTCGGCCATGGGGCCACGATCAGCGCCTGATCTGTTGCTCTGGGGGACATATGCTGCCAGATCTCCTCGCTCAGGAAAGGCATAAACGGATGGAGCAACTTCAGGTTGTCTTCGAAAAGCTGAATCACCTCGGCGTAGGTAACCTTGTCTATAGGAGCCTGATAGGCCGGTTTTACGATTTCAAGCAACCAGGAACAAAAATCATCCCAGATCAGTTTATAAGTTGCCATCAGCGCATCTGAGATTCGGTATTTCTCGTAGTGCCCTTCAATTTCCTCCACGGTTTTCATAAAACGCGCCTTATACCAGGCAATACCCAGGCGGGCGGCCTCGGGTTGGGGAAGCTCCGATTGTTCCCAACCCTGAACCAGTCGAAAGGCATTCCAGACCTTGTTGGCAAAATTCTTACCCTGCTGACACAAGCCCTCCTCAAAGAGCAGGTCATTACCGGCCGGCGCGCTGAGCAGAAGTCCCACCCGAACGCCATCCGCCCCATATTGGGCGATCAACTCGAGCGCATCTGGTGAATTCCCGAGAGACTTCGACATTTTTCGCCTCTGCTTATCCCGCACCAATCCTGTGAGATAGACCGTACTAAAGGGTTTTTCTCCCCGGATATGATACCCGGCCATGATCATACGAGCCACCCAGAAGAACAAGATATCCGGGGCGGTGACCAAATCGCTGGTAGGATAGTAATACGAAACCTCATCGTTTTCCGGTTCCAATATTCCTCCGAAAACACTAATGGGCCAGATCCATGAGGAAAACCACGTATCGAGTACGTCTTCATCCTGGTGCAGATCCGCGGGTTGCAGTTTCGGATTCCCACTTTGCGATCGGGACAGTTCCAGGGCTTCTTCCGGGGTGGCTGCCACCACAAACTGGTCTTTTCCCGGACCGTAATAATAAGCCGGGATGCGCTGCCCCCACCAAAGCTGCCGGGAAATGTTCCAATCCCGGATGTTCTCCATCCAGTGCCGGTACGTATTTTCAAATTTGGAAGGCACCAGATTTACCTCCCCGTTTTCCAGGACCGCAGCCAGGGCCGGCTCAGCGAGTTCTTTTGTTTTCAGGAACCACTGATCAGACAACCGGGGCTCGATAACCGCACCGGTCCGCTCTGAGGTTCCTACTTTATTGGTATACGGCTCTGTCTTCACCAAAAAACCTAATGCCTCCAACTCCTTGACAATAGCCTTTCGGGCCTCAAACCGATCCATACCCTCATAATGAAGCCCATTCGCATTCAGCGTAGCATCCGAATGGAAGATATCTACGATGTCAAGTCCGTGTTGCTGTCCGATCTGGTAATCGTTCTCGTCATGGGCAGGGGTTATTTTCAGACACCCCGTTCCGAACTCCATGGTTACATAGGTGTCCTGAATCACCGGGACCACGCGATCACAAATAGGCACCCGAACTTGTTTACCCCTGAGATGGCTGTAGCGTTCATCCTCCGGATGTACACAAACCGCCGTATCGCCCAGCAGCGTTTCGGGCCGGGTGGTCGCAATAACCACCTTCTGGTCCGTCCCATCAACCGGGTACGCGATGTGATAGAGAAACCCTTGCCTTTCCTCGTAATTCACTTCTTCATCCGAGAGGGTTGTTTTGGCTTGTGGGTCCCAATTCACCATCCGATACCCCCTGTAAATCAGTCCCTGACGGTACAGGTCCACAAATACAGAAATAACGGACGCCTCCATCTCCGGATCCATCGTAAAAGCCGTGCGTTTCCAGTCACAGGAGCACCCCAGTTTTTTGAGTTGTTCCAGGATGACACCGCCGTATTCACGGGTCCATTCCCAGGCGTGTTCCAGGAATTCCTCCCGGGTCAGGGAATCCTTGGAAATCCCCTGTTCCTTTAATTTCGCAACCACCTTGGCTTCAGTGGCAATAGAGGCGTGGTCGGTTCCGGGAACCCAACACGCATTGCGTCCCTGCATCCGCGCCCGCCGAATCAGCACATCCTGAAGTGTATTGTTAAGCATATGCCCCATATGCAAAACCCCGGTTACATTCGGGGGAGGGATGACAATAGTGTAGGGCTCCCGCTCATCCGGCTGTGAATAGAAATACCCGTGCTTCATCCAGTAGGTATACCATTGCGGTTCTACGCGCTGCGGGTCGTATTTTGAAGGGATTTCCATGTTGTGGTATGGTTTTTGAAATCAGGGGTTTGTCCCAGTGGTTGCAAAGATGTTAAAAACCGCTGAAAACCCCAATTTGAGGGGACAGGATTATACGAAATAAAAATAAGTAACGTTTAAAGAAAACAAAAGAATTTTGGATGTTGGAGCCTCATTGGCTACATTTGAAGTTCACCCAAATTCAATGACTATGAAAAATCTGGCAATTGTGCTCTTTATCAGTCTGATGACTCTCGGGGTTCAGGCACAGGAAAAAGTAGCCAAAATCGAATTCACTTCGGATACAGTGGATTATGGAGAAATTGAAAAAGGAAGTGACGGGGTACGTGTATTTGAATTCAAGAATACCGGAACCGCACCTCTGATTATCAGTAAAGTGAGCTCTAGTTGTGGATGCACTATTCCTAAAAAACCTGAGGGACCTATTATGCCCGGAGAAAGCGGGGAAATCCAGGTGAAATACGATACAAATCGTCCTGGACCGATACGCAAGGCAATCACGGTATTGTCCAATGCGGATACGCCCACTACAATTCTGAAGATTAAAGGAACCGTAAAAGCTGTAAACGGAAAGTAATTTCTAAGTAAAGTGTATAGCAGAACCCCGCCCAACAGCGGGGTTTTTTTATTCAAATAAATCCCGCAATACAAAGGAGAATAACAAATCCTGATTGTACCGCTCGATCAAAAGCCGTATGGATCTGCCTTTTTTATCGTTGATCATTTCCATGACTTCCTGCAACTTATACCGATGTATGGGTTTTCCGTTAACGGCGAGAATCACATCTCCCTCTCTCAGACCGACCTCCTCAGCAGGACTTCCGGCCCTGATGGCTGATACCACGATCTCGGGAACCAGGCTCAGGCGTGTCTGAGTGCCAACCATGATCTGTACACTGCTATACGTTTTGTCATCGCTTTGGACAAAGCCATTGGAACCCGAAATGCGTTCAGCGATATATCGAATCCCGGCATGCTCCAGTTCAATCCCGGCTAAATTGAACTGAAAGGGCTTGTTGAAAAGCGCATTTTTCGAAAGGGTTATTTGTTGTCCCGGATAATCGACTATCATATTAAAACGCTTCAGCAGTTCCCCCCCTGCACTGCCATTGCGATCGCCCAGATTTGAGGCGAGTTTGAAGGATTCCATATGGGGGAAGGCCGCTTTGGCATCCTGAAGAATAAAGTCTCCCAGGCGGACCTGCTTAATTTTAGTACGCTTTCCATAGATTGTACCGCTCAGGCCTTTTCCGAGGTAGTCTTCGTAGTGTTTATCGGGTATCGTCAATCCCTTTTCAGCATCCGGGAAAAGCCACAGGGCATCACTGCTCCCGGTATCCATGAGGAGTTTCACGGGAATCTCTTCCTGGTTGTCAACCACAACAGAACCGTGCAGATACGCTTTATTTTCCACTATGGTAAGCGGAAGTGTGACCTCATCTTTGCGGATTTTCCGCGCATAAGTGGCGGGATTGTGAAAGCGTAAATACTGCCTGTTATAATTGATCTCAACCACGTAATCCCGAAAGAGATCATACCCGATGATGCCGTGAACCGGAATTCCGAGACTGGAGGAAAAATTCATCTCCTTATCCAAGACCACATAGAGTTCCTGACTGAGGTTTTTCAGAGCATTAATGCTAAAGGTATTGCCCAGGGAGCGAAGCGCCTCGACAGGTTCGCCCTCTCCCAGACCGCGAATGGTAATTTGGGATACCTCGCGCAGCTCAATGGAGTCCTGGCCCGTAAGGTTAAAAAGTATGGGCTTACTCACCCCAGAATCCAGAATAAAATTCAGGGAGGCGCCATTGACCTCCATGGGGATAATCACCAGGTTATTAATAAGCTCGAATCGAATGCGATCGGTGTGTTCTTTGCCTGAAGGGAGCAGGTATTGCTGGGCCATAAGAGGTCCTGCGGAGAGCAGAAACACTGTGACAATCCAAAAGGCATAACCTCGCAAAAACCTCATAACTAGTTTCCTATAGTCTTAAGTTAGGCAAAAAAAACGATAACCTTATTCATTTTAACATTCCATTTACCTACCCTTATTCCTATTGGGCGCTCTGTCCGGGCGTTATTTGTGTTGTTTACTCCAAAGGGATTTCTCATTTTTGTCCTTAAACGATTCATACCTATGCCCGGTTTATCCAAAAAAGGCCTTTCCATGCCGGCCTCTCCCATACGCAAGTTGGTACCCTTCGCTGAAGCGGCCAAAAAAAGAGGTGTCGAAGTGATTCACCTCAATATTGGCCAGCCAGATATCAAAACACCCAAAGGAGCTCTCGACGCTGTACGTAATGCGCCCATTGAAGTTTTGGAATACAGCAGAAGTGAAGGAAATGAAAGTTACAGGATAAAACTTGCGGCCTACTACACCCGTCACGGCATAGAGGTTACCCCGGAAGAAATCCTGATCACCACAGGAGGCTCTGAGGCCCTTTCCTTTGTCATGGGGTGTATCGCAGACCCGGGGGATGAAATCATTATTCCCGAGCCTTTTTACGCCAATTACAATGGATTTTCAGTGGCAAATGGCGTAAAGGTGGTCCCATTGGCTTCAGATATTTCCGATAATTTTGCACTCCCTCCGGTGGAGTCTTTTGAGGACTATATCACCCCGCGAACCCGTGCCATTTTGCTCTGCAATCCGGGGAATCCTACCGGGTACCTCTACAGCAGGGAAGAGGTGCGGCAACTCGCCGATCTGGTTCGAAAGCACGACCTATTTCTGATCGCCGATGAGGTGTACCGGGAATTCGCATATGACGGTAAAAAACATTATTCCATTCTTGAGGAACCCGGAATGGAAGCCCACGCCATTGTAGTGGATTCGGTTTCCAAGCGCTATAGCATGTGCGGGGCGCGCATCGGGTGTATCGTCAGTCGAAATGCGGCGCTGATGGCCGTGTGCCTGAAGTTTGCCCAGGCCCGGCTCTCCCCTCCCACCCTTGCCCAGATCGCCAGTGAAGCGGCCCTGGATACGCCGGATTCTTATTTTGAGGAGGTCATTCGAGAATACACCTCAAGGCGCGATTTGCTCCTGGAGGAATTATCAAAAATAAAAGGGATTCGGATCGCAAGACCCCAGGGGGCCTTTTACTGTATGGTGGAATTGCCGGTGGAAGATGCGGATCATTTCGCCCAGTGGTTACTCGAAGATTTTCAGTGGGAAGGTGCTACCGTAATGGTCGCTCCCGCAGCCGGATTTTATGCGACCCCCGGCTTGGGTACCCGGGAAGTGCGCATCGCCTATGTTCTGGAAAAGGCACAGCTGAAAAAAGCGGTTCAGATTCTCCGCCAGGCACTTGAAATATACCCTGGATAATGGTGATCCAAAAAAATATCTCCTTAAAACCCTATAACACCTTTGGGATTGACCTCCCGGCGCGGGAATTTCTGGAAATCGAATCCCTTGCCACTTTGCAAAAAGTGTTGCAACTCGAAAACCGCCCGAAACTTTTTGTCCTCAGCGGGGGGAGTAACCTTTTACTTACTGCTCCCATAGACGCCCTGGTCCTGTATATGAATATCCGGGGCAGGGAAATTCTTGAAGAGGACGGCCAAACGGCCATCGTTCAGGCTATGGCAGGTGAAAATTGGCATGAACTGGTCATGTGGAGTCTGTCCATGGGTCTGGGAGGACTTGAAAACCTGGCCCTGATTCCCGGAAAATGCGGTACCACACCCATTCAGAATATCGGAGCCTACGGGGTTGAACTCAAAGATGTTTTTTACGCCTGTGAGGCCCTGGAAATGTCAACCGGACGGCTCCGCCGCTTTACTGCTGAAGACTGCCATTTCGATTACCGCGATTCTTTTTTTAAGCGGGAAGGAAAAGGCGCGTATATTATTACTTCGATTGCACTCAGACTGAGCAAGACAAATCATAAGCTTTCCACATCCTATGGAGCCATCCAGGGTGAATTAACCCAAAAAGGCATCACAGAACCGACACCTCTGGACGTGGCACAGGCAGTTATTGCGATCCGCCAGAGTAAACTCCCGGATCCAAAGGTTCTCGGCAATAGCGGGAGTTTTTTTAAAAACCCCGTGATCCGCAATGCGGAGTACACAGCGCTGAAAAAACGTTTTCCTGAATTGCCGGGGTATCCCCAAAAGGGCGAAATGACCAAAGTTCCGGCGGGCTGGCTGATTGAAAAATGCGGTTTTAAAGGGTATCGAAAAGGAGATGCCGGAGTACATGAGAAACAGGCCCTGGTACTGGTCAATTACGGGAACGCACAGGGAAAAGAGCTTCTCGATCTGGCGCACAGCATACAGGACAAAGTCCGGGACACCTATGGGATCGATCTTACCCCGGAGGTCAACATCATTTGATTTCAGATTGTGGGTATCTTGAGGAGACCTCCATCCCGTCGGCCCTGGCAGATTTTGCCGTTCAGAAGTTTCCCTCCGAAATGGCCGGTTCAGGCAGATGTCCCTTTCCTTACCCCCGGTCGGCGCTCCATTCGAATTGTGGAAACGTGCGCGGCCAAAGTAACAATCTAATCTTTATCTTAGCGTTAATCTATATAGGATTCAAAGGATAGCAATCAAGGTCTAAACTTCCTTTTTAGCTCCTATCCCAACTGATGAGCACCCTGCTGGAAAAACATATTGTAGAATTGCTCAGAGAGAGCAACGACAAAGCCATTTCGCTTCTCTATGAACACTATGGGGATACACTTTATGGGGTAGCGTTTAAAGTCGTCAGAAATGAGGAACTCGCTCAGGATGTCGTTCAGGAGAGCTTTATCAAGATCTGGAATAAGTCACATACCTATGATGCTTCTAAAGCCAAGCTCTTTACCTGGCTCTTTCGAATCACGCGGAATACAGCTATCGATAAATTGCGGAGTATCGGGAATAAGTCCGATCGGGAAATCCAAATGGATGTTTCAGACGTATATAACTTGGGTGTGGAGGGGATTCAGCCCGAGCTGATGGACATGCGAAAGCAGCTCGATAAGATCGAACCGAAATACCAGATTGTACTGGAGGCACTCTTTTTCGAAGGAATGACTCAACAGGAGGCCAGTGAAGAACTCGATATCCCTCTGGGAACTATAAAATCCAGATTGAAAATCGGACTTCGGGAACTCAAAAAAATTTACGGAGCCGCCTCCGTTGTATTGTTTTATTTATCTCAAGGGTTATGAAAGAAAAAATTAGCAATTTCCTGGAATCGGATTTATTGGAAAAATACCTGATCGGAGAAACCTCTCTCGAAGAGACGCATCAGGTGGAACGCTATATCGCGATGTATCCCGAAATTCGGGAAGCCTATCGGGAACTGGAGGATAATCTGGAGACCTTTGCTCGGTTGTATGCCCGAAAGGCCCCGGAGGGACTAAAAAATCGGATCACTTTAAGCATCCGGAACCAACAGGCCGGCCGCAAACGCTTTATACGCTACGCTGTTGCTGCAAGTATCGCGATGCTGTTCTTTGCCGCTTCCTCGGTTTTCTTCTGGAATCAGAATCAACACCTGCAGCAGGAAAATGCCATGGTGACAGATCAGATCCGCGTTCTGGAGGCCGACATGAAGGAACAACTGGAAGATGTACGAAACCAGTTTATCGTTCTCAACAATCCGGGAACGCGTAAATATATGGTCAATGGCAACAAAAAAGCCCAGGATCTCAAGGCGATTGCCTATGTGAATCCCATAAAAAAATTATCCTATATCAATGTACGGAACTTACCCCAGCTCCCTGAAGATCAGTGTTATCAGATGTGGGCGGAGGTCAATGGTTCCATGGTAAATCTCGGCATCCTCAAGAATATCGAGGATAAGGATAAACTGATGGCGCTTCCCTATGGAGAGAAAGCCGTTGGGTATATAACCATCGAGCCTAAAGGAGGCAATCATGCGCCTTCGGTTCAGAATATTGTCGCGAATATCAAGTACTGATTTCGGGATGGGTCATTTTGAAAAGCCTCTTGTTTAAGGGGCTTTTTTTGTATCTTCGCTCAAAATTTACCGGATGAAACTCGTTTTACTCACTATTGGATTATTAGGCCTTGCCTTTGCCGGAATTGCCATAAAGATCTGGTCCAAAAAGGACGGTAAATTCGCCGGCACCTGTGCCAGCCAGAGTCCATTCCTCAATCAGGATGGAGAAGCCTGTGGAATGTGTGGAAAACTCCCTTCAGAACAGGATTGCAAACAGGAAATACAAGCCTGACACCCCGAAAAGCCCCCTCTTCACCTTTTACTTAAAAATTGGCTATTGCCTCCGGAAGAAGACATCATATTAGAGACTATTGCTAAAGCCCGGGTGGGGGATCAAAAGGCATTCAGTCAATTACTGGACCGGTTCTGGACAGAAGTTTACGGGTTTCAACTCAAAAGAACCCAAAACGAAAACGACGCAGAAGACATTTCGATACAGACCTTTGCAAGGGCCTTTGACAAACTCGACACCTACGATACCGGTTACGCCTTTGGGACCTGGTTGATCGCCATCTCCAAAAACCTCCATGTGGACTTACTGCGCAAACGCAAACGCAATGTACTCGAGCACCGGGAAAATCATTCCGGGGATGCTATGACCAAAGTTCTGGATGAAAGCCCCAGCGCAGAAGATCAATTGATTATCGACCAGAATCTGAAAACCCTCCTGCAGAATATCAGAAAACTCAAACCCGCCTACCGGGAGGTCATCGAGCTCAGGTATTTCCAGGAAATGAGTTATGCGGAAATTGCCGAAACCCTGGATGAGCCTCTGGGAAACATAAAAATCAAACTCCTCAGAGCCAAAAAATTACTGGCCGCCCTAATCTCCCAGAGCAGAAGAAACGGGTAACAGGGTCGCTGAAATTCCTAAAAAGCCAGGGCTTCTAACAGGGCTTCCAACCCTTTTTTTGTTTGTATATTTGCTAAAAATCGAGCTATGAGTTCAACGGCGACAGAGACCGTAAGTCCTGCCAAAGGCAAGCCGAAATGGCTGCGGGTAAAACTGCCAACCGGCAAGAAATACACCCAGCTGAGAAGTTTGGTAGACACTTATAATTTACACACCATTTGTACCTCGGGAAGCTGTCCGAATATGGGCGAATGCTGGGGAGAAGGCACGGCTACTTTTATGATCCTGGGTAATATCTGCACCCGTTCTTGTGGTTTTTGCGGGGTTAAAACCGGCCGGCCGGAAGAACTGGACTGGGCAGAACCCGAAAAAGTGGCGCGTTCCATAAAAATCATGGGAATCAAGCACGCGGTGGTCACTTCCGTGGACCGGGATGATCTTAAAGACATGGGGTCTATTCTCTGGGCAGAAACCGTCAAGGCTATTCGCCGGATGAATCCCGAGACCACACTAGAGACCCTTATCCCTGATTTTCAGGGCGTGGAAAGACACCTGGACCGGATTTTGGAGGTTAGCCCTGAAGTGATTTCCCACAATATGGAAACCGTCCGCAGACTCACGCGGGAGGTGCGTATACAAGCTAAATACGACCGGAGCCTTGGCGTATTGAAGTATCTCAAAGCAAAGGGCGCCAGGAGAACGAAATCCGGGATCATGCTCGGACTGGGGGAAACGCAGGAAGAAGTACTGCAGACGCTTCATGATTTACGGAGTGCAGAAGTCGATATTGTGACTATAGGACAGTATCTGCAACCCTCCAAAAAACACTTGCCTGTAAAACGATTTGTCACCCCTGAAGAATTTGATACATACCGCAAGGCCGGTTTGGAAATGGGATTCCGCCATGTGGAAAGCGGAGCGCTGGTACGTTCTTCTTACAAGGCCCACAAACATATAGACTAAAGGGGCAAAGACTCAGTCCTGCAGAAGGCATATGAAAAGCATCACCCTGGGAATTAACGGATTCGGGCGTATCGGGCGTACGCTTTTCAGACTCCTTCGGGAGGAACCCCATATACACGTGGGGGCTGTGAATGATGTAGCCGACATCAATACGCTTGCCCATTTGCTAAAGTACGACAGTATTCACGGTATTTTTCCGGACGCGGTGTCTGTCGACAAGAACACCCTCATCACACCGAAAGGCGCAACCCGGGTTTCTCATGAGGAACAGCCCGATAGCATTCCCTGGGCGGAAGCCGGGGTCGATCTGGTTATCGAGGCCACCGGCAGGTTTAAGACACGGGAAAGTCTTCAAAAACATCTGAGGGCAGGAGCCCCGAAGGTCATGCTTTCCGCTCCACCCCCGGAGGAAGATATTCCCATGGTGGTATACGGCATCAATCAGGATACCCTGAGTAATCAGGACCTTATTTTCAGCAATGCTTCGTGCACCACGCACAATGCCGCCCCTATGATTGAGATTCTCGATAAACTTTGCGGCATTCAACAGGCCTATATCACCACCGTACACTCCTATACTTCCGACCAAAGCCTGCACGACAAGCCACACCGGGATTTAAGAAGGGCCCGTGCAGCCGGACAATCTATCATTCCCACCACTACCGGGGCGGCCAAAGCCCTGACACGAATCTTCCCGCATCTTTCTTCGGCCATAGGAGGATGTGGCATTCGGGTCCCCGTTCCAAACGGCTCCCTCACAGATATCACGGCGAACGTCCTTAAACCCACTAGCATTGAGGAAATTAATGCTACTTTTAAGGCGTTTTCGCAAAACGAATTCAAGAAAGTGCTGCAGTACACCGAAGATCCGATCGTTTCCATCGATATTAACAATAGTTGTTATTCCTGCACGTTTGATTCTCAAATGACTTCAGTCATTGGGAACATGGTTAAAGTGATTGGCTGGTATGACAACGAGACCGGATACAGCAGTCGGATTATCGATACCGTGAAATGGATGACTGAAAAAAAGTATCTGTGAAACCGCGCATTCAATATCTCATTTTTATAATATGGGCCCTGCTCCTTGCATGGCCTTCTGATGGCCTTGTGGCCCAGGAGGAGCCTATGGCGGATCCGGAATTCACCACGATCATGACTCAGGTGCGATCCTTCCGGAATCAGGATAAAATGATCGAGGCGCTGGAATCTCTGGAAAGAGCTACCAAACACGCCGAAGCTACCGAGAACACGCAACAGATTATCCGTTGTGATTTTATGTATGCTGAAATTTATCTCGATCTCGACAGGCTCTCGGAGGCGCAATTCTATTATGACCGCATGAACGAACAGCTCGAGACTTTGGAGTATTTCTACGGCAATGCGGCCAGTCTGTATATTGAAGGTAGAATCTCTTCCATGGAAGGGAATAACAACCTGGCACTGAGTAAGCTGATTGAGGCCAAACAAGAAAGCAACGATCGGAATCTTCTGAATCGAATTACACTTTCGGAAGGGGAATTCTACGCCCTGCTTCCCAACAGTACCGATCGCGCCATTACGCGCTTTAATGCGGTACGTGAGAATTCCGACCCTTATGAAAAGGACTACCTCAGAGCAAGGGCATTTATGGGTCTGGCCGATATTTATACCGCCCAGGGAGATCTGGAAAGTGCGATTAACAATGCCGAAAGCGCCCTGAAACTGGCTCAGGATAATGAATTTTCTAAGATCTTCGAGCGATGCAACCGCTTGTTAGTCAATCTATATCAGGAAACCGGGAAGTATGATCAGGCCATCCCCGCCGTGTTGAGTCTTCTCAATCTCCGGGATTCCCTGTATTCGGTGGAAAGTGATTCCATTAAAAGCACGCGCTTTAATGAACTGATGAATAAGAACCTGCTGGAGCAGGTAGAAAGGCAACGCGCTGAGATTGCAGATCTGAGCGAATCGGCCAGCCGTTCTGAAATCACAGTAATCCTGACGACCTCCTTTCTGACGATTATTTCCTTACTGGCTATTTCCCTGTATCGCAACAACCAGATTAAACTCAAAACGAACGATCTGCTCCAGACCAAAAACCGCGAATTGCAACTCGCCCGTGATGCCGCGGTTCAGGCCATGGAGGCCAAGACTAACTTTCTCTCTACAGTGAGTCATGAATTGCGTACCCCCCTCTATGCCGTAACGGGCCTGACACATCTTTTGCTGGAGGAAAAACCGCGTAAAAACCAGTTGGATCACTTAAAATCCCTGAAATTCTCCGGGGACTACCTTCTGAATTTCATCAATGACATCCTGCAAATCAATAAGATTGATGCGGAAAAACTGGAACCTCTGGAAGTTGACTGTAACCTGCATAAGGTGCTCAATGAAGTGATCAATGGCCTGCAGCAATCCGCCAAAGAGCAAGGGGACGAGCTCATCCTGGATTTTGATTCTCAAATCCCCTCCCACCTGCTGAGCGATCCGGTAAAATTATCTCAGATTTTCATGAACCTGATCGGAAATGCCATCAAGTTTACCAAAGATGGCCAGGTAGAAGTCATCGCCCGCCTACTCAAGAGAGAAGGAGAATACGCCCACGTATATTTTGAAATACGGGATTCGGGGATTGGAATCGAAGCCGAGCGACAGGACACTATATTCGATAGTTTTGAACAGGGATCCATTCAGATTAACCGGGAATACGGGGGAACCGGTCTGGGCCTTACCATCGTGAAAAGTCTGCTCGGACTCTTTAACAGCACCATTCATCTGGAAAGCGAACACGGGAAAGGGAGTACCTTCTTTTTTGAATTAAAAATGAAGTGTAAAGACTTCCTGCTCGAAGAGATACCCTTTGAAGAAAGTATAGTAGATTACAGCTTTGACGATCTGCATTTACTCGTTGTGGAAGACAATAAAATTAACCAGGTCATTACCCGTAAAATGCTTTCCAAAAAAGAAATCACCTGCGACATTGCCAGCGATGGAACCCAGGCGATTGAATTGGCGAAAGCCAATACGTATGACGGGATCCTGATGGACATACACATGCCCGGGATTAGCGGTGTGGAAGCGACCCGGGAAATCCGGAAATTCGATGCGGAAATTCCGATCATTGCCCTGACGGCCATTTCCCTGGACGACAGTTTGGAAGAATTTTATGCAGCGGGTTGTAACGATGTCGTTACCAAACCCTTCAAACCCGAGCTCTTCTACGATAAAATCGGCGAGAACATCGTCCAGGCTCGTGTGCGCAAAACGACCACCTAAAACCTGGCGAGAAACTGTTCCATCACGGCCTGGTCCATCTCTGAAAAACAATGCCGGACCGGGAGTACATAAAACGTGTCCAAAGCTCCTTCCAGACGCACGGCGTCCTTCTCCGTAGTCAAAAGAGGTTGTCTTTGTTTAAGCGCCTTAAGCTCCGAAGGCGAGAATTTATGATGGTCTGAAAACTTTAAATGCTCGAATTGAATCCCGGATTTTTTCAGATAGGCGATCAGGGGTTCGGGCCGGGCAATCCCCGTGACCAGGGTAAATTGCTCATTTTTAAGGGTGTCTTCTGAAATCAGCGCCCCTTTTCGATCCCGTATCTGCGAATAACAAAGTGAGGCAAAGGCGAGCTCCTGCCCATCCCTAAGCGCCAGTTTTTTCTGAATGCGCTCCCGATCTTCTGCCGATAATGGGTTAGGACATTTGGTTACGACCACTAAATCGGCCCGGCTCGCCTGACTGCGATGATCCCGGAGGTTACCGGCAGGAAGATAAGCTTCGTCCGGATAGAGCTCATCGTAAGCGGTGAGCAAAACTGCCTGTGCCGGCTTTACCCTGCGATGTTGAAACCCGTCGTCCAACAGAATGATTTCCGGGGCTGCAAGAGTCATTAATTCCTCTATTCCCCTTTGACGATTCGCATCTACGGCTACAATGGCTTGTGGAAACTTCCGCGCCATCTGCAAGGGTTCATCCCCTACCTCTGCTGCCGTTCTTTCAGGACTCACCAGATGAAATCCCTCTGTTTCCCGTTTGTATCCCCGGCTCAATACCGCCACTTTCCGTTCAGACAGCAAGCGGGATAGAAACCACTCTGCCATTGGGGTTTTCCCACTCCCCCCAGTACTCAGGTTACCGATGCATAAAATGGGGACCTCATAGCTCCTGGAGGTAAACCAGCCCCAGTCGTAAAACTTATTCCTCAACCAGACGATCCAGCCATAGAGCACGGAAAAAGGCAAGCCCAGATTTCGCAACCATTTCATAAGAGCGAAAATAGTTATTTATATTTGAGAGCACCCAAAACCCAAATGACATGACCGTTAAAGCGATTACAGAAATTCTGGAGCAAAAGGCACCCTTGCAACTGGCCGAAGACTTCGACAATGTTGGGTTGTTAGTCGGCAGCCCGGATATGGAGGTTACCGGCATCCTGGTCACTCTGGACACCCTTGAGGCGGTCGTTGAGGAAGCCATCACCAGGAACTGCAACCTTATTGTGAGTTTTCACCCCATCGTATTTAAGGGATTAAAACGAATCACAGGAGCCAATTATGTGGAAAGGGTGGTCACCAGGGCCATCGAAAACCATATCGCCATTTACAGCATGCATACTGCCCTGGATAATGTACCGGATGGGGTGAGCGGGAAAATGTGCGAGGTCCTGGGTCTGCAATCCCTGGAGGTCCTTATCCCCGGAACGCGCGCCATAAAAAAACTATTGACCTATGTGCCCCGGGCCGCCCAGGATGCGCTTTTGGAAAAACTGTTCGAGGCCGGGGCCGGGCATTTGGGAAATTACAGCCAGTGTAGTTTTTCTTCCGAGGGCATGGGGGGCTTTTTGCCGGAGTCAGGGGCCAATCCGACACGGGGTACATTGGGCCAGCGGCATTTGGAACCTGAAGCCCAAATCCATATTACTTTTGAAGCCCATCGGGAAAAATCGGTCCTCCAGGCGCTTTTTACCCACCATCCTTATGAGGAAGTAGCTTATGAAGTGACCACCCTGGATAACACCTACCATGGGATCGGGATGGGAATGCTCGGGCACCTCCCGGAACCCCTGGAGCCCAAAGCGCTTTTAGCCTCCCTCAAAAAGGCCTTCAGTACAGGCTGTATCCGCCATTCGGCCCTCCTTCAAACTCCCGTTCAAAAAGTGGCTGTACTCGGGGGCAGTGGCGCCTTCGGTATTGATGCTGCCCTGGCCCGGGGCGCCGACTTTTTTATTACCGGGGATGTGAAATACCATGAATTCTTTAAGGCCGAAGGCAAAATGGTTATCGCTGATATCGGACACTATGAAACTGAGCAGTTTACAAAAAACCTCCTGGCTGAATATCTTAGCGAAAAAATTCCTAATTTTGCAATCTCTTTATCGGAGACTCAAACCAATCCGATCAACTATTTCTAATTTATGGCGACAAAGACTGAAGTAACGGTAGAAGATAAGCTGCGGGCCCTATACGATCTCCAACTCATCGATTCCCGCGTAGATGAAATCCGCAACGTCCGTGGGGAATTGCCACTGGAAGTTGAGGACCTCGAAGATGAAGTTCAGGGACTCAAAACCCGTATCGACAAGCTCAAAACGGATTTGGAGACCATCAATTATGAGATTTCGGCCAAGAAAAACTTAATTGAGGATTCGAAGGCCCTCATTAAGAAATACAGTGAGCAACAGAAAAACGTGCGCAACAGCCGGGAATTCAATTCCCTGGCCAAAGAAGTAGAATTCCAGGAACTGGAAATTCAACTGGCGGAAAAGCACATCAAAGAATTCAAGGCGCAGATAGATCAGAAGAAAGAACTGGTTACCGGCACAAAGGAGAACCTGTCGGAACGCGAGACACACCTGAAACACAAAAAAAGTGAACTCGATGCGATCCTGGCTGAAACTGATAAGGAAGAAAAGGCCCTGATGAAAAAATCGGCGGAGTTTGAAAAGATCATTGAAGACAGGCTCCTGTCGGCTTACAAACGCATCCGTCACCGCGTTAAAAATGGTTTGGCGGTCGTCCCGGTGGAACGAGGTGCCTCTGGAGGTTCCTTTTTCACCATTCCACCACAGGTGCAGGTTGAAATTGCTTCCCGTAAGAAAATCATCTCAGATGAGCACAGCGGACGTATTTTGGTTGACCCCGCGCTGGCCGAGGAAGAACAACAGAAAATGGAGCAGATTTTCGCAAAGGTTAAATAACCGCTGTTCTCAAAAAGATTAAAATCCCGGCTAAAGCCCGGGATTTTTTTTGTTCAGGATTTTCCGCCTCATGTGCTTCAGGCCGGGCTCCACACAGATGCATCGAAAAACGTCCCAGGGTATTCATCAGGACGGAAAAGGTAGAGGAGTGCGTCAAAAACCGGATGGCCCGGACACTCTGCTGTACTGTGGGAAAAGCCGAAATTACGTCCAAAACCGGTCCGCGGATTCAGGAATCTTCAAGCAACTCAAGGATGCGCTGGCTCACTTCGGGTTGGTCCCAACGGGAATGAATTTGTGGCATTTTCATGATCTCCTTCATGATGGCTTCCTGCCGATCTCCGATAGACAGGGCTTCTGAATAGGATTGTTCCGAAAAGGTAACCCGGGAATAGGCCGGAATCCACTTGTCGGGAAACCGGGTCGCGAAGTGGTTTTCAATTTTCTTTTGAAGCAAAAACTCAGGATCGGCCGTTCGGGTGCTCATCTCCACAAAATTTCGATAACTCAGTTCGGCAATAGCATCTGCATTGGGTTTTCGCTCCTCCTGATACGTGCTGAAAATACGCTCCCAATCGTCTCCGTAAGTCTGCAGCAGTGCCATTAATTGCGAAATATCCTCAAACCCCGCATTCATTCCCTGTCCAAAAAATGGAACCACGGCATGGGCCGCATCCCCTACCAGGGCCACTTTATCCCAATACGTCCAGGGAAAACATTTGATGGTTACCAGGGCACTGGTTGGATTTTTGAGAAAATCCTCTGACAAATTGTCGATAACAGGAGTCACATCGGGGAAGTTCTCCGTGAAGAAGGTTCGGATATCCGACCGGGACTGCAACTGCTCAAAAGACACCGGGCCTTCAAAGGGTAAAAATAAGGTACAGGTAAAACTTCCATCCAGATTGGGCATTGCGATAAACATAAAGCTCCCGCGCGGCCAGATATGAAAAGAGTTTTTATCGATTTTATGGGTACCATCCGGATTGGGTGGAATGGTCAATTCTTTATAACCTACCTCTATAAAATCCTGAGAATAGTTAAAACGGCTCCGTCTTTGCATTTTATGACGTACCCGTGAAAAAGCCCCATCACAGCCGAACACATGATCAAAGGCATAGGACTCCCAAACCCCTTTTTCTGTTTCACCGGTATACAGGGTAGCAGTGGGCAGGTCTACATCCCATACTTTTTCGTTAAACTTGAAGACCGTTCCGGCCTGCTCGGCTAAATCGATCATCTTACGGTTCAGGATGCCTCTGGATATCGACCAAATAGCTTCCCCGTCCTTACCGTATTTCTGATAGTATACCGGCTTGCCGTTAACGTGCATTGCCCTTTGCTTGAGGGGAATACCCATTTTGCGAATTTCCGGGCCGATACCCGCGCCGTCCAGGGCTTTCCACCCCCGATCACTCATGGCCAGGTTGATAGAACGTCCTGAAAATTCAATGGTGCGAATATCGGGCCTCCTGTCAAAGACCGTCACCCGATGGCCTGCCTGCCGGAGGTATATCGCAAGAAGGGTTCCCACCAGACCCGAGCCGACAATCGCAATATTTTTAGAGGTTTGCCCCATTCTAAATCCTGTCTGATCCCAAAGGTAGTAAAAATGGGCGGTCTCCGATGATTGGAACCTGAGGGTATTCCTATCTTTATCCTACTTTATGTTTAGCTTTTATGTATTTTTGTTGAACATTATGCACAAAAAAAACGTACTCCCTCAAAAGATATGTCCTGTTTGCCACAGGCCTTTTAGCTGGCGCAAAAAATGGGAACGCCATTGGGAATCCGTACGCTATTGCAGTCAAAAATGCCGGAGCTCAAAAAATAGACTTCGGGTATCCGAAGATTCCCCTGTATCCTCAAACGCCGAAAAACATTGAAAACCTCTTTACATTGGTTTCGCAACGACCTGCGTGTGGCAGACAACGCCTCTTTGAGTGCGGCGTGTAAAGGCGAGCGCGTACTCGCGGTCTACTGTTTTGATCCCCGTCATTTTGAAAATGACGCCTATGGTTTTCCGCGCACCGGGAAATTCCGGGCGCAGTTCCTTCTGGAAACTGTTACAGCGCTAAAACAAGCCTTGAGTGCCCTGGGTATTCCCTTATTTATATCGCTCGACCTGCCGGAAAACATCATTCCAAATCTCGTCAAACGCTTCGGGGTTACTGAAATTCACAGTCAAAAAGAATGGACGCGAGATGAGCGGGTAGTCGCGCAAACCCTGCTCAAAGCTTTACCTGAGAACGTAAGGGTATTTGGGCATTATGATCAGTTTCTGTTTCATCCCCGGGATATCCCCTTTTCAGATTTCTCTCAGATCCCCGAGGTTTTTACCCGTTTCAGGAAGGCCTGTGAGAAAACAGTACCTGTGCGGGCCTGCCTGCCGGTTCCCGATAAACGCCCGGAATCCGAATGGGTGGCCCCTGAAGGTGAAATCCCGACACTGAAGCAACTCGGGCTCGAACCCGGGCCAAACGATCCCCGTTCGGCATTTCCTTTTCAAGGGGGTTCCCGGGAAGGTTTGCACAGAGTTACATCCTATTTCTGGGAGCAAGACCGCTTGCGGTACTACAAGAAAACACGAAACGGACTGCTGGGGACAGCGTACAGCTCGAAGTTTTCTCCCTGGCTCGCCAACGGATCTCTTTCCGCCCGTACAATCTACCATCAGGTGCGCCTCTATGAAAAAGAGGTTATTAAAAATCAGGATACCTACTGGATGATCTTTGAACTGATTTGGAGAGACTATTTTAAATATGTGTCTCTGAAACACGGAGATTTAATTTTTCACCCGGGCGGGATTCGCCATTCCTCCTGGAATAAGGACTTTTCCCCTGCCCTGCTGGACCAATGGATTTCGGGCCAGACAAAAAATGACTTTATCAATGCCAATATGAAGGAAATCGCCCAAACCGGTTGGATGAGCAACCGGGGACGGCAAAATGCCGCGAGCTACTGGACGCATCATTTGAAACAGGATTGGCGGGTGGGAGCCGCCTATTTCGAGAGTATGCTACTGGACTACGATGTCCACAGCAATTGGGGTAACTGGATGTACAACAGTGGGGTCGGAAATGATCCCAGGGATCGCGTATTTAACCCGGATTTACAAGCCAAACGCTATGATCCCCAGGGTCACTATCGCAGATTATGGCTCGAACCCACACTATTTTAAGAAAACATATTGCAATGAAAACCCTGCGACTTCTTTTAGGCGATCAGTTAAACCCAGAGCACAGCTGGTTCAAAACGGTTCGGGAGGACGTGGTGTACGTCATGGCTGAAATGCGGCAGGAAACAGATTACGCCCCCCATCACATTCAAAAGGTCGTGGCCTTTTTTGCAGCCATGCGTCATTTCGCGAAGGAGCGAATCGCTGACGGACACCGGGTGCGGTACTATGAACTGACGGATCCGGAAAACCCCCAAACCCTTCCTGAACTTGTAAAAAAGATGCTGGGGGAAGAAGGCTGCGAGTCTTTTGAATACCTTTTGCCGGACGAATACCGACTGGACCAGCAGCTAAAAACCCTCTGTCAGGACCTGGAAATTCCTGCCCGATCATACGATACCGAGCATTTTTACACCACCCGGGACGCGTTAGCCGTACATTTCGAGGGGAAAAAGCAACTCGTGATGGAGTCTTTTTATCGTATGATGCGCAAAAAGCACGGAATCCTTTATAAAGATGGGGCGCCCACCGGGGGGACCTGGAACTACGATGCCCAGAACCGGAAGAAATGGAAAGGATCCCCGGCCATCCCTGAGGTCACACAACCGCATCAGGAAGATCTGGGTCCGATACTCCGCCAGATTCAGGAGTCGGGGATCCGGACCATCGGGCAGATAGACCTCCAAAACTTTCATTGGACGATCACCACCAGGGAGGCCCGCACCCTGCTGGCCGAATTCTGCGAAAGGCTCTTGCCGTACTTCGGGGATTATCAGGACGCCATGCATACGGATGAAAAAAACCTGTTCCATTCCAGACTTTCCTTTGCGATGAACTGCAAGTTGATTTCACCCCGGGAAGTGGTGGAAACCGTTGAAACCTACTACTACAACCACCCGGATACCATCCATATATCTCAGGCCGAAGGTTTTATACGACAGATTCTCGGATGGCGGGAGTATATGCGGGGCATTTACTGGAAGGAAATGCCTGCCTACGCCCGGGGGAATTTCCTGGAGAACAAAAATCCACTTCCCGCTTTTTACTGGACCGGTCAGACCCAAATGAACTGCCTCAAACAGGCGATTACACAGAGTCTCGAAGATGCACATGCCCATCATATTCAGCGTTTGATGATTACCGGAAACTTTGCCCTGCTGACCCAGGTGGACCCCGATGCCGTGGACCAGTGGTACCTGGGCATATACCCCGATGCCATTGAGTGGGTGCAACTCCCCAATACCCGGGGTATGAGTCAGTTTGCCGATGGGGGGATTGTCGGAACCAAACCCTATATAAGTTCGGCCAACTACATTCGCAAAATGAGTAATTATTGTGAGACCTGTGCCTATAACCCGGATCATAAAACCGGTGAGCGTGCCTGCCCGTTTAATGCGCTTTACTGGAATTTTCTCGACGCCAAAAAGGAGCAACTCCGGGCGAATCCCCGAATGGGTATGATGTACCGCCTTCTGGAGAAAAAAGACAAAAGCGAGATGGATGCGCTTAAGGAACGCGCGGCGGCTATTATCGCCAATCCAGATGCTTTCTAAGACAAGCCCCCCGCAAGAAACCCTGCAGTAGTGCAGGCAGCCCCTTGTTCACCCTTTGAAGGTACCTTAAGATTTCCATCACACTCGCGTCCATAAAAAAACCTTCCCGCAAGGCCGGGAAGGTTTTCAATACGTGCATGATAAATCGTTTCCTGAACTCCGGCCTAGATCACTCCATCCACAATTCCGTATTCCACGGATTCCGCGGCATCCATCCAGTAATCGCGGTTAAAATCCTTCATGATTTTATCGAAGGGTTGGCCACAGTTTTCGGCCAGAATACGCGCTCCAATCTCCCGCGTTTTCAGTATTTCACGAGCCTGGATTTCGATATTCGCAGCTTGTCCGCGGGCTCCGCCACTCGGCTGGTGAATCATAACCCGGGCGTGGGGCTGAATAAAACGGCGCCCTTTCTTGCCTACAGAAAGCAGGATCGAGCCCATGGAAGCGGCCAGTCCGGTACAAATAGTCGAAACGGGACTTTTCAGGGAGGTTATGGTATCGTATATGGCAAACCCAGAAGTAACATATCCCCCGGGGCTGTTTATTAATAACTGAATTTCCTTATGGTTCTGAAGATCCAGAAAGAGCAGGCGGTCTATCACGTGTTTGGCAGAGTCATCGTCCACCATTCCCCAAAGAAAAACCTTTCGCTCCTCTAAAAGCGCAGTGTCAATCGTTTCCTGAACCTTCCCTTTTTTCGTACTCATAAGATCTGTTGGATTAAAGGCCAAAAATACATAAAATTGAGGATACTTCAGATCCGTTTCCTTACAATACTTCCCCTGAAAACGATCCTGCAAAAAGTCATTATCTTTGAAAAAAAAATACTATGAAATTCAGTCTGTCTTATCTGTTGATCCTCGCAATCGTATTTACAGGATGCCGGGAGGCGTCCAAGTCCCCTGAAATGGCGATGGCCCAGGAAACCCCACCCAAAACACTGCTTGAAAAACTCGCAGACAAACACGGGTTTGAGCACTGGAATAAGGTACGCAGGCTTCAATTTACTTTTAATGTGGATCGGGGGGAGAACCATTTTGAGCGGACCTGGATCTGGGAACCTCAAACCAATACCGTTACCAGTATTACGGCAACCGATACCCTGACCTTCCAGCGCGATCAGGTAGATTCTTTACTCCTGCCGACCGATGCGGCTTTTATCAACGACAAATACTGGTTCCTGGCTCCCTATCAGTGGGTTTGGGATCAGGATTCCTTTACCCATGAATATGAGGAAAGCGCTGAGGCCCCAATTTCCGGGGAGGCCGCTGCCAGGCTAACCATTGTTTATGGAAATGAAGGGGGATATACCCCCGGAGATGCCTATGATTTCTATTTTGGAAAAGACTCTGTGCTGACGGAGTGGGTATTTCGCAAAGGAAACCAACCTGAGCCCAGCCTGGCGGCGACCTGGGAGAAATACCAGGATGAAGGAGGCCTACTACTTTCCACCCACCATCAAAACGCCGACGGAAGTTTCAAACTTTATTTTACCGGAGTCCGGGTGAATTAACCTTTATTTTTTTCGCGTCTGCGCAGCAGGAATGTTGAGAGTAAAACCACAACACCCCCTGCAAGTAAGATAGCGAATGTGGTTTTAAGGCTGAATTGTTCCCCCACATAGCCCAAAACGGGTGGGGCCATAAGAAACCCGGAATAACCCGTTCCGGCAATGAACGCCACTCCCTGAGCTGAATCTACCCCTTTAATATTCCCGCCAATGCGAAAGAGCTCGGGAATTATAACGGAGAATCCCAGTCCGATAAAGGCAAAGCCGAGTAAAGCGATATAAGTCCCGGTTTGGAGTACACACAAGTACCCCAGGATGGCGATAAGGCTTCCAAGGGCCACGATCTTCACAGAACCGATGCGTGTACTTATTCCATCTCCGAGAAAGCGCCCCAGAGTCATGGTGACCGAAAAAGCGAGAAAACCAGCTCCGATCAGGAATTCCGGAGCTTTACTGATCTCTTTCAGGTAGAGTCCGCTCCAATCCACCACTGCGCCTTCCCCTCCCATGACAATGAATGAGACGATCCCCAACAGGAAGAGGGGGCGAAAAAGTTTAAGGCTGAACCCCTCTTTTTCCATGGGTGGGGCCGTGACATCAAAATAATATCTCCGAAACCGCAGGTTGATTAAAAAGACGACAACGATCACCCCCAACATGTGCAGGGCGGGATTGCCGAGGGGGCCGATCAGAAAACTTCCCAGGCCCGCAAGGACACCCCCGAGGCTAAAAAACCCATGGGCGGCGGACATAAAATTCTGTCCATCCTTTTTCTCGACTTCGGTGACCAGGGTATTCATGGCAATATCTGTAAGTCCATTGGTTGCACCAAATAAGAAGAGCGCAGCCATTAGGGTGTAGTAGTTGGGGGCGACAAGGGGGAAAATGGCAAAAATGCTGCACAGCACAACGCCGTACCAGGTGGCCCGACCTGCCCCGAGTCGATTAACGATGCGCGCCGCTACCGGAAAAATGGTGAAAATCCCAAGAGACAAAAAGAAAATGGCAAACCCGAGTTCTGCCTTATCGATTTGGAGACGTTCCGCAACCGTGGGAATATAAATGGCCCAGGTACCAAACCACATATTGAGGCTGGCAAAAACCCATGCGGGGCCAAAGTACCGCGGATTGGACAGGATTAAACGCAGTGATTTCATCGCCGACCCGGTCTGATGTTTAACAGATCCGCCCTGAACGCCGGGCCTGAACTACGCTTTTTCAAGGATGCCCTTTTTTAAAATCTGACCGAACCGATACATGTCTCTGTACGAACAATAAAAGGGCGCCGGAGCCAGACGAATAACATTGGGTTCCCGCCAGTCGGTAATCACCCCGTTTTTCATCAGGTAATCAAAAAGCGATTTCCCTTCCCCGTGCAAAAAGACGGACAATTGGCAACCCCGGGCATGCGCAGGCGTGATCACTTCAAAAGTACTCTCCACCTCTTTGTCTATTTCCCTGAGAATAAATTCCAGATAAGCCACAATTTGATCTCTTTTTGCGATCAGGGCATCCATACCCACCGCCTCGAATAACTCCAGGGAGGCCAGATAGGGAGCGAGGGCCAGTACCGGTGCATTGCTAATCTGCCAGGCATCCGCCGAATCCATAGGGTCAAAGCGGGGTTGCATCAAAAACCGCGTCTCCTTTTTTGTCCCCCACCATCCTTCAAAACGCGGGATATCCGGGTCGTTTAAATGTTTTTCAGCGACAAAGACTCCGGAGGCGTTCCCGGGCCCGCTATTCATATATTTATAACTGCACCAGGAAGCAAAGTCCACCTCCCAGTCGTGCAATTCGAGTTTAACATTCCCCGCAGCATGGGCCAGATCCCAGCCAACAAAGGCTCCTGCGGCCTTTCCGGCTTTTGTGATTTCCGCCATATCCAGCACCTGCCCATTGTAGTAATTCACCCCACCCATCAATACCAGGGCCAGTTCCTCTTTGTGCTTTTCGATGGCCTCCAATATATCTTCGGTGCGCCAGTGGTGTTCCCCGGGTCGCTTGGCCACTTCTACAATGGCATCCTCAGGCGCATAGCCGTGGAAACGCACCTGGCTTTGGAGCATATACTGGTCCGACGGAAAAGCCTTTTCTTCACAGAGAATTTTATACCGCTTTCCCGACGGGCGGTAAAACGAAACCATAAGAAGGTGCAGGTTCACCGTCAGCGTGTTCATCACTGTAACTTCGCGCTCCCGGGCCCCCACTACAGGGGCCAGCTTTTCAGTCAGGCGTTCGTGATAGTCCCACCAGGGTTTTTCGGCATAGAAATGACCTTCTACGGCCAACTCCCGCCAGTCCTTCATGATTTCTTCCACAAAATGGGCGGCATTTTTGGGTTGTAGTCCCAGGGAGTTTCCTGTAAAATAAATGACATCAGAACCGTTGACCTGTGGGAAGTGAAAGGTCTCGCGGTACTTTTGTAAAGGGTCAGAAGCGTCCAGCTTGAGGGCGAAGGCTTCGGTATTCTTGAAATCCATCCGGTGGGTTTTGTTCAAAAATACGACGAACTATTCAATTGAAGGCCGGGTTGTATCCTCTGAATTCCCCTCTTCTTCCCTCAGCCGCATCTCCATAAGGTGTGGGCTAAAACCCACTTTTTCATAAGCCCTCAAAGCCGGTTGATTTCCGGGATAGACCGTCAGGCGCATTTCCTGAAGTCCCTGCCCCAGGGCCCATTGTTTCAGGGCAGCGATAATCCGGCCATTGATCCCGTATCCCCTGTACTCGGGAAGGGTATACATAAATCCGAAGTAGGCGTAGGCGGAATGGTCTAGATAATGTCGGGGCGTTTTCCGGGTGGCATACCCGGAGGCCACAGCCCTCTGATCGATGCATGCCATCAGGAAATGGGTGTTGGGATCCGTAACAAGCGCCTCCATATCGTAATAGTGAACCGGATCCGGACGGATAGTAGGGTCGAAGGGCCGCTCATCCCGGATAAGCCCCTGCTCGAATTGCCTGAGTACGGGAATATCTTTTAGGGCCGCTTTGCGAAGGGTAACTTTCATACAATCCGGGGTTGTATCGGAATGGAATATAGGAATCATTTCCATATTGTGGAATCGGAATTCAAAAAAAACCACGATCCGGCGCAGGATGAAAAGGCCCTGTTTTTATGTATTTTCGCAAGAAAAGCGCATGCATTTTCTATCTGCCGACCTGGAAGCCTACATCGCTGCGAACAGCGAACCGGAGCCCGCCCTGCTGCAGGAACTGACCCGGGAAACACACTTAAAGGTCCTGATGCCCCGGATGATTACCGGGCATTATCAGGGACGGGTTTTAAGTGTAATCTCCGCCCTGCTGCGCCCGCAGGCCATCCTTGAAATCGGCACCTATACCGGTTACTCTGCCCTCTGCCTTGCCGAGGGACTTTCCCCGGACGGCGAGCTGATTACCATCGATAAAAACGACGAACTGGCCGGGATACAAACACGCTATTTTAACCGGAGTCCGTACGGCTCCCAAATCAGGCGTTACACGGGGCTGGCTCTGGAGGTGCTTCCCGGAATCGACAAGGTCTTCGATCTGGTTTTTATAGATGCGGATAAAACGGAGTACCCGGAGTATTTCGAACAGGTGCTGCCCAAGGTAAGGCCCGGTGGTGTAATTCTTTTAGATAATGTGCTGTGGTCCGGCAAAGTAGTAGAACCCGTAGGGGCTAAAGACCTCATCACTCCTGTGCTTATAGATTTTAATAAAAGGCTGAGCGAAGATACCCGGGTGCGGACCGTAGTCTTACCTGTGCGCGATGGACTTACGCTGTGTATGGTTCTATAAACCCACGGCTACTTTCTGCGGATGGTCCCCCCCACGTCGTCCAACTTCTTTTTGACGTCCTCAAAGTCCTTTTGAAGCTCGTCGGTGATCGAAGTGTCTATGCCCTGTTTTTCGGCACTCTTGTGAATCTCCCGCTTAATATCGTCCGTGGCGTCTTTAAGTTGTCGCATTCCTTTGCCAAGACCCTTTGCGATGCCCGGAATTTTATCCGCACCAAAGACCATGACGACAATAAACATAATAAAGAATATTTCTGCCCCGCTTATAAATAAGAAATGCATTGCCATACCACAAATATACTCAAGATTCCATACCAAAATAAAAAGTCCCGACATCTCTGCCGGGACTTTTAAAATTTAAGAGAAGCTTATTCTCCTTTAATGTTCTCTTTGAACTGTTGGAATTCCGAAGGGGCATCCTCCTTCGGCCAGCTGTTGTTCTGAGTATCAATGTCTGCCGTCTCCATTTTCGGATCTACTACAATCCCTGTAAGTTCGGACTGGGACGAAATCACACGGCTCACTTCCGCATCGTTCTTCCTCCAGATCTCCGGCGGGTACGTTACCGTTTCCTTAGTTCCATCGGCATACGAATACTCTACGATCAGCGGCATGGGAATACCTCCCGGTTTGTCGAAAGTGACCTGGTAGAAGTATTTCGGTTCTCTTACCTGAGCGCGCTCCTCTACGGTCATATTATCCATCATAAACTCCTTCAGGGGCTGAGAGGTTTCAGAAGGTGATTTTCCCTTCATGGACGGATCAAAATCTTCACTGTCCTCTTCGGCCAGATAGACCAAAGGCGGCAGGTCTGCCTCGTTAATCCCGTTGGTTTCCATGTATTCCTTCATTTCGGCCGTTGGGGTATCGCTCACATAGTATTTCTTGACTTCCTTTACCCCGATGTCCACGTAATCTGTAGTGTAGAACCAGGACCTCCAGAACCAATCCAAATCTACTGCAGAAGCATCCTCCATCGTTCTGAAAAAGTCTTCAGGAGTCGGGTGTTTGAATTTCCAGCGCTGGGCATAGGTTTTAAAAGCATGGTCAAAAAGCTCAGGACCCATAACGGTTTCCCGAAGAATATTCAGAGCCGTGGCCGGCTTTCCATAAGCGTTGGGCCCGAGTTGGTATACATTTTCAGGATTGGACATGATGGGAGAAATGAAATCCTGATCTCCGGACATATAGGGAACAATTTTTGCAGGAGCTCCGCGACGGGATGGATAATTTTCATTCGGAGCGACAACATCAGCATACGTTTTGCCAAACTCCTGTTCCGCCAAATACTGCATAAAGGTATCCAGACCTTCATCCATCCAGCCCCACTGCCGCTCATCGGAATTGACGATCATGGGAAAGAAATTATGCCCCACCTCGTGGATGATCACCGATATCATACCGAATTTTACGCGGTCTGAATACGAGCCATCTTCATTGGGACGTCCGTAGTTCCAGCAGATCATAGGGTATTCCATTCCCTGGTTTTTCGCATGGACGGAAATCGCTTTGTGATAAGGATAATCGAAGGTATGCGAAGAGTAGGTCTTCAGGGTGCTGGCAACCGCCTTGGTAGACAGGTCTTCCCATAGCGGGTTCCCTTCCTTGGGATAGAGGGATACGGCCATGACATCCTTTCCTCCGATCTTAACAGCCATCATATCCCAGATAAACTTACGGGACGTGGCAAAACCGTAATCCCGTACGTTCTCCGCCCGGAATTTCCAGGTTTTCGTTTTTTCAGAAAACCCTTTTTCAGCCGCTTCCACTTCCTCCTGGGTCACGATCATGACAGGGGTATCATAAGATTTTTTGGCCTTCTCATACCGGGATAACATCTGCTTTGAAAAGACTTCTTTGCGGTTGAGCAAGACGCCGGTAGCGTCCAGGACATGGTCTGCAGGTACGGTGATGTTTACATCGTAATTCCCGAATGGCAGCGCAAATTCACCACTGCCCCAGAACTGGTGGTTCTGCCAGCCCTCTACATCACTGTAGACAGCCATCCTGGGGAAAAACTGAGCGATGACATACGCCCGGTTCCCGTCCTTCGGAAAATACTCGTATCCGGAACGCGCCCGGTTTACCGTATGGTCAGGTATGTTGTACCACCATTTGATAGAAAAAGAAATTTTCTCTCCGCTTTTCAGCGCTTGCGGGATATTGACCCGCATCATCGTTTGATTGATGGTATAATCCAGAGGCCTTCCCTGCGCATCTTTTACGAATTCAATAGTAAAACCTCCGTCAAAAGGCTCGGTGAGGTAATCCCCGGCAAAGGAGGACGTACGATACGCCAAAGGTACTCCGCCACCATCCCTCAGGGGGGACTTGGAATCTTTGGATCGGACGTTCTGATCCAGCTGCACCCAGAGGTACTCCAGAGCATCGGGTGAATTGTTGTGGTAGGTTATGGTTTCTTCCCCATTAATACGCGCATTTTTATCATCGAGGACGATGTCCATTTTATAATCGGCCTGTTGCTGATAATAATCCGGTCCGGGGGTTCCTGAGGCACTCCGATACGTGTTTGGAGTGGCAAATTCCTGATATAACTGACGGAATTTGCTCTGGTTGGTGTGTCCGGGTTTTCGAGTCTGTTCCGCTTCTTCCTGTGCCCAGGCAAGGGCCGCAAATGCAAAGAAAAAAGCAGACAAATAAAACTTTACTTTCATAATCTGATTACGTTGAAATTAGTTTGGTTTGAAAAATACTCGATTTTCAAGGATAGCACCGAGTTCAGCTATAAGTTTAACATTCCTTTATTATTCTCCCGGACGAGGACGTAGCTCTTTTTCTGTCCCAGGATTTTGAGATGTACCAGGTTTTTTTGTTCTTCAAAGACATCCATCAGGATTTCATTTTGGACCCCCACAGACTCTAACCCCGCTTCCGGGATTCCGCTGATTTCCAGATAACAGATCACCTGATCCCTGTCGTATTTCCTTCCCAGAAACGTGTACTTACGCACCTCCCCATTGACAAATACGGTGAATTTGGAATTGAAATACCGCTCGATGTACGCGATACCCTGAGCGGATTCCTCAGGCGTGCCCAAATCGGCCTCCACATCGTAACGCGCCAGCAGGGCACTTTCGAGATCGTCAATAAAAATCCGGCTGATAATCTGAAGGGATTCCTCCTCTTGCGCGTACTCCACCTGGGTTACACTAACATAAAATTTATGCGATTCTATAAAGGAATCCGCTCTGTTAAACGAAGTCAGCGGGAGAGCCAGCCAAAAGACCAGCAGGAATAGAGTATGACTAGGACGCATGGTATGGAATTTCACAAAAACCAACGGCTTGTGTGGGGGCAAAAATAATCAAATGAATCGATTCTAATCCAATTCATTCGCGTTGCGGTATTCCAGCCCCTTAGCTTTGAGGAAATCCCACATTTTCAGGAGGTCTTCTGAATCGGCAAGATCCGCAAATTCAGGATCCATCTCGCAGAAATACATAAAGTCAGGGATCCGTATCTCTGGTATTTTTAACTCCGACACAAATAAACTGTCTGCATACCGGGCACGCACCTCCTGGGTCTGAAGATAGGCCTGGTCCCGGGCCAGTCGTTTTTTCAGCATTTTGGTTCGCCCTGAAATAGCATTCAGAATGGGGTTTAAAGGTATTCCACTCCCCCCGCTTCGCGCCTCAATTAACTGACGTTCCGCCTGAGTGCGTTTTTTCGCATAGGCGTTGGGTAAATTCAGGGATGCAGCCGTTACAGGTTCTTCCACCTCCAGATTCTTCAGATCTTCATCGAGTTTTCCGCTGAGGTTATAGGGCCTAACGACCACTTCCTGCAATTCATTAACAAAAGGCACCATCTCGATCTGCAATCCGGAAGATTCCAGCATCTGATCTGTAACCACAAAGGTTTTTCGCTCATAGCGAATGGCAGAGATCAGCAGCGTATCTCCAACCCGGGTGTCCATTCTAAAGTACCCCCCGGCGTTGGTAATTGTGGCTCTTTCGGCGGAAAGATTCAAAAGGTGGACGTTCGGGATCCCCTCTCCGGCCTCGACAATCCGCCCTTTGAGTTCCCGGTTTCGGATAAGGGTATCCTGCCCTCGTATCAACTGAGGACTTATTAGGAGGAGCACCAAAAGGAGTGGGATCGTATTAATTACCCTGTTCAAGTCTGAAGGCTTCACTTTGGGTGACCAGAAAGTCAATGAGTTCAAATTCATTTTCCTTTCTCAAAAGGGTTTTGGGCGGAAGTTGGCTATCGCAGTACACCAAAAAGGCGTCGATGTCCCCTTGCGGAATCTGTAAATCCTGCACAAAAAAAGCGTCGTCGTACACTTGTCGCAATACTTCACTGGGCTTTAAGGCAGGAGTATCGGCAGACTTTTCCCCGGCTACGGTGGAAGCCAGAAGTTTAAAGAGGTTTACGAAATTCAGGCCATTCTGCATGCCCCGGGTCATGGGGTCTTCAGCAATATTGATTATATCTGAAGTCTCATCGGTTTCGTAATCAAATCCCTTGAATTCCTCATTGCTCAGTCGGATAAATTCCTCCTGCTCTTCAGGACTCACGACCACTTCATCTAACTCCGTCACTTTTTCGGTCACCTCAACAACCAACCGGTTGTTTTTTAAAATCTCCTCAGTGATTTTTACCATCTGCAACTGGTAGTTCAGGGCCATAAAAACCACTTCATCTCCCACCTTGACAGGAATTGCGAAATTCCCGCCTTCGTCCGTAATAGTGGCTTTTTGAGCGGTCGTATTGATGACATTCTCATTGGGGACTACAGAATTCCGATATAAAACCGTTCCCCGGAGCAATGTGCGATCGTCCTCCTGGGCCTGACCCGGAATGAGTACCCCTAACAACAAAAACAAAACAATCCACGGCCTCATACAGTCAGTCCTTATACGCTATAAAGAAAAAGCAACTTGCCCTAAAAAAAAAGTCGCTGCCCCTAAACTTATGTTAATAGCGCGAGAATCCGGCAGTTTGACCCCGGAAAATATGCTTTAAAACTGCAGTTAGGCCCCTTATACTTACGCCCACAGAATTTCGGATCGCCGTATCGGGTATATCGAAGTTCCACAAAGGATCAGCCGGATTGATGATTCCATGCGCAGCCCTTGAGTTGTATGGCGGAAACGCCTGGTTTTTGAACCGGGATCGGGCCGGAATTTCCGTTCATCCATTAAAGTGGCTATTGGAGCCATTTTCAGCCGGATTTAACGGTATAATCTTAATTTTATCCATAAATTCTGCCGCCCTGTGTAGGGGGCGACATCGGCGTTTGTAAACCTATCCTGCCTTATGAAAAAAGTATTCCTATTCCCGCTGCTGGCTTTTTTAATTTCCCAGGGGATGACCGCGCAGGTCAAATTAGGGGATAATCCACAGTCCATAGATCCCGCCTCCCTTTTTGAACTGGAGAGCACAGACCAGGTACTGGTGATTACCCGGGTGAGCAGTGCCGAACTGCAGGCCATCACCCCCTCTATGGGTGCGCTGGCCTACAATACAGATGAGAAATGTCTTTTTTATCACAACGGAGAGGTGTGGGTCAACCTTTGCGAAGCCTTGGGCAGGGCCTTTACCACCGATGCCATCGAAAACGAATTTCCAACCATAGTGATTACTCCTTTGGAGGAATCTGTGAATTTTGAGGTCGGGGAAATCCGAAGCGAAAATATCGTGGACTTCAGTATCGGAAGCCAGGACATTCAGAACAATTCCATCAATTCGGACAAACTCGCCGATGCCTCTGTGGGCGCTGCCGAATTGCAGGACAATGCCGTGACCGGCAGGAATTTGGATTTTGTGGACATTACCCTGAGCGACTTTGTCAATGACGTTCCCTTTTTGGTGCAGGGGAGTGTGGTAGCTGCGGCCATATTTTATGACAATACCACCTCAGGGCTCAGCGGCTCCGACGTTCAGGCAGCCATCGATGTATTGAGCTCCGGATTGGATGCCGTGGATCTGCGGGCTATCGGAGATGGCACCTATGTATTTTCACGCAGCGATGGTACGACCACAGGTTTTGACCTCAATGCTTCAGCCCTTCCCTTCGACAATACTTCGAACGGATTTACGGCCACATCCGTTCAGGGAGCTATTGAAGAAATTCAGGGCGGGAGTTCAGACGACCAGACCCTCACCTTAAACAGTCCCCTTCTGGAAATTGAAGACGGGAACAGCGTGGATCTTTCCGAATTTTTGGACAATACAGACCAGCAGGGACTCACTCTGACAGGTTCCGTTTTGGCTATAGAGAACGGGAA
>CAKZOC010000020.1 GCA_937136025.1 uncultured Bacteroidota bacterium | reverse complement strand
ATCGCCATTAAAGGTTTTGGTAATTGGTTTTCCGTTTCTCGTTAATCCTTTAAAAATTCCTTTATCTACTAAATCCCAAATTGGGTATTTAGCTTCTCCTTTTAAGTTGATTAATCCGAAATGGTTTTCAGACCCCAGTGGATTATTTGCATCTTTCCATTGTTCATCAAAAGCTTCAAAATAGAAACAAGAAATACCAGCTTTATTTGTCCAATTTCTCATATGCTTATAATACAAGCCTTGTTTGTATTGATCTGTTGCCCTGGAACCTTCAGGGCCGTAAAACCCATCGGAAACACTTGCCCACCCGGTCTCTCCGATATGTATCGGCTTTTCAAACCCTAAGCCCCTGACATACCCTGAGACGGCATTATACTGGGATTGGGCAAATGCAACCGCCCGGATCATAGCGGCATCTACTTTTTCAATATCCGTGAGGTTTTCTTCTGATTCGGGTACTTTCCAGAATTCCGGATTGTAGTGAGAATTGTGATATGGGTAGGTATGCATTGAGATATAATCTACCGCTTCAATGAGTTTAGTGAGCTCGGGGGTATGGTACTGTTTCTCCCCTCCTCCCCAGGATGCAAAGTCATCGGAACTGGTAATCCAAAGGGATGCCGGGAGCTTCCCCTCCGCCTTCAGTTTCTGCAGGTGGACCACCCATTTGAGAATAACCCCGGGTTGCACGTAATAACTCGTCGCCCATTTTATCATTGCCTCATTGCCCACCGCGATTACTTTCACGATATCCGGATACGCATTGGCCAGTGTAACGGCTTGTGCAATTTCTCCGGCATTGGCACTGCTCTCCTCCTCGTGATCGGGCTCCAGGTCTGTCCAGGCGTTCTTGCAATCGATCCAGGCCCCCAGCATCAAGTACATTTCAAAATCCGGATCTTCATTTTTTAAAGCCCGGATGGCCAGGAGTACATTGGACGCATGATACAATTGTACATTGTAGGTACGCAAGACCTTTATACCCATAGCCTGCAGAATTCTTAAATCCTCTTTCAATTCCTCGAAAGTGGGTTGAACATCACGGGTGTCTTGTCGATACCCCCCATAGGAAATGGCCTGGTAATTGGGATTTCCGAGAATATCTGCTGCTGTTAACTCCATAGAACTCTTCACTTGATTCTCGCGAACTTGTGTTTCTTTCTTACAAGAAACAAAGACCATAAAACAAAGGGCTATAAGTCCGCAATTCACTAGAAATTTCATCTTATTTGTTTAACTATTCCCTTTGAGGATTCTTTTGATTTGTACCCCCCGAACACATCGGACCCATCAATCGTAAGATAATCCATATCCCAATGGAAACAAGGGTTTGATGGAATCTTCCCAATAATTCGGGCCGTATTTTCCTTTATAATCGTCCATGGAAGCCGGCCATGAATGCGGCAGGCGACCCTTAAAATTGTATTTCCCAAAGAGTACCTCTGCAATCCCGTCCCCCTCGGACCCCGGAAGCCAGGCCGCGATAAACGCATCAGACATCTCGATCTCAGGGGTGACGACTAAGGGTCGGCCTGAAAAAAGCAGAACTACCGTGGGCACACCCTGGGAATGGTAATTCGCAATGCACGTCTGTTGTTTTTGTGGCAACTTCAACTCCAAAGTGTTGGATTCGTGCCCGATATCGCCAAAAAATTCAGCGTAGGGCGGTTCCCCAACACAAATTACAGCGAGGTCTGCTTCCTGATGTTTTCCCGTGCCTTCCGCATCGTAAATCACCTGCCCTTCGGCAATTCGTTCTATTCCCTGAAGGACGGTTGTGGCTCCGGAGTAATTGCGGTCTGTGCCCTGCCAATCGATGGTCCATCCCCCCGACTGTAAGCCGGAGCTATTCGCGTGTGCCCCCACCACAAC
>CAKZOC010000019.1 GCA_937136025.1 uncultured Bacteroidota bacterium | reverse complement strand
GTTCCCACACAAGAAGGAGTTACGGTAAGTTCGATAAAGGTCTCGCAACCCTCTGCGGATACCAGGGTATACCGGCCGTTGTCGGCAGGAGTCACATTACCCAGATTGTAATTATCACCCCTTACCGTGCCGTCTGGCAAGGTTATGGTGACACCAATATTATTCGGCAACATGCTGAACATCACTTCTGTGCCCTCAGCTACCGTTACAAAGTTTTCTCCACTGTCCCATACCCCATTCAATCGGTATTCAGGAATAATACTACCTGCTATACACTCCACAGGGGCCGCATCCAAAGTCAGGGTAAAGACTTCGATACACCCTCCCGGGGTGGTTAGTACATACTGGCCCGCACTGTTGCTGTCGAGCTGACCATCGTTATTTTGTGAGGTCCGACCCAGACCCGTTCGCAGATTCGTGTCTATCAGATAGGCATTGAAGGCCTCAGAAAAATCATTCGGATCTGTAGAATTCAAAGTAGGACTGTACGCTATAGGTGTCGTCAGATAGTACTGCACGCTATAATCACGCGCCCGGATGTACACTTCATCACCTAAATTGGCATTAAGCGTATTGCCCGTAGTCCATTCCCCTCCATTGTGCCGGTACTCGATCACCAGGGTACCCTCCGGACAATCCGGAACACCCGTAAGACCTACGCCCTGGTCGTAATAAAACTTAACCTGATTCGCATTCAGCACTCGGTTAAAAACCTTCACTTCATCAATCCTGCCATCCAATTCATCGGTCACCCCACTGCCATTATAACCCGAAGCCGGATTGGTCCGGCGCTCATAAAAGCCGGATACTGTCAGGGATGAAAAATTATCCTCCGCTGTATTGAGTACCAAATTGCCCGTCACAGGCTTGGAACATACCTCCTGCCCGTTGGCATATAAACGTGCCATCTGACCATCGTAGGTCGCCGCTATATGCACCCACTGACTCGTCGGAGTATAGCCTGCCAAACAGCTCCCTACCCCTTCCGAGGTATAAATCTCCCATTTATACAGACTATTGTGAAATCCAAAAAAGAAAGCCGGATAGTCATGCGTGAATACCGAAGCATTATACACAATATCATCCCGGTTGACCCACGCCATCACAGTCATCGTATTGGCGATCGTCTGCATAGAAGCGGAATTGGAAACATCCACAATCGTGTTGCTCTGGAATTCCACACCATCCGTCTCAAGGGCTCCGCCAAACAATCCACTACCCCAATTATCCGTGCTCGGCACCTTGGTAGCCATCCGATTATCCACATCGTAGATCGTAGCATCATTGCCATACTGTGAATCGTCCCGCGCTACAGAACCTGAGCCATCGTCAAACTTTAAATCCAACACAAGACTCGGATCTTCACTTAAGGGAATTGAATTTCCTATTTGAATCGTCTCCGCTACCGAGGGAACACCATTGGCGTCCAGAGCGAATAACATATAATAACCCGGAGGAAGTAAGTTGCGATCCGGGATATTTACCGTATAACTCCCGTTGCCCGTAAAACTCACCGGAATACGACGTTGTTCATTATTGGTGCTGTGTGTGGCCGAAGAAAAACGGATCAGGTTAAAATCCGTAATACCCGGACTGCCCGTCACAGAAATACCCGTGTTGTAATCCGCGGTCTCCGGGGCAGATATCGTCGGACGTGTCGCCAGGGACCCGTCATTGTTGAATAAATAAGATGGACTGTAGATCTCCGCATCTGTATGGTTCACACATTCAGCAGGGTTCGAATTATCGCACAAACCACCGCCACCTACAAATACACGGCCATCCACCATCAGGATCGCCACACTGTGGTACGTTCGTGGAACCTGCATCCCGGCTACAGTCCGCCAGGAATTTGTATCCGGGTTGTAAATCTCTGCCGTCAGGCGCGCGCCCACATCCGAAAACACCTCCGCGTGGTCCAAACCACCCGTAACCAGTACCTCCCCGTTGGGAAGCACCGTACTGTTGTGCAT
>CAKZOC010000018.1 GCA_937136025.1 uncultured Bacteroidota bacterium | reverse complement strand
CAGTAGAATCCATACCCTTCACATAGTTTATATGATCTAATGCGGTTTTCAGGTAATAATGCTTTGGGTTCGCCTGAATCGCCTTCTCATAGGCCGTTTTGGCATTGTCCAATTGTCTTTGCTGTAGCAAGGATTCCGCTTCTGCAATGGTTTCATCCAGCTTCCAATACCAGAACGTATCCGTCACATCGGCCTGAATCTGCTCATATGTAACCCCATAGTAATTCCCGTTATCATCCCTTAAAAAATCATAGTTTTGAGTGGCTTCAATAAGCGGATTCCCGGAAACTAAACTATGATCGCCCGCCTGAACAAGCACTCTAATGTGCTGGCCTGAAGTATACTTCAGAACAGCCTTCCCTTTTGGCCAAAAGGTGAATGTTTGTTCACTACTCTCACTCCGATACTCCCCCTCAAACTTTTGCAAGTCCTTACCATTCGCCGGATTTTTTCCCAGAAACGCTATTAAGGAGTCGTATACTTTCGTCTTATTCTCTAAATCCGGGTATAACAACTTAATTTTTTCGTGTGTTTCACGAGCTGCCTCAGTGTCGCCTTTCAAAAGTTCCGGCATTAACTTAAATGCAAATAAGACATCGTCGTTGGGCTGAAGCAGTGAAAACGCATCAATTTGCTTTATGACAGCGTCATACTCTTCCTGAATAAGACCCGCTTCGATCATCGATAACCCGCTTTCACGATCCTTTTGATTATCCCACGCATCCATAGCCATTTGGGTATACGCATCCAGGTTTTTAGTTCTCCCGTAAATGTTTTTCAGTGTGTTGTTGTAGGTGTCGCTATTGGGGTCGACTTCTAGTTGGATTTTCACGAGTTTCTCAGCTTCCTCAAACTGGTCATAGGCGAGGTATCTGAGGACGAGGGCTTCGCTCTGCCTTTGCAAAGGCATTCTTTGCCGGTACTCATAGGCCTTGTCCGCCAGGCTTTGCTCCTGTGTTTTACTCCGGCTATAGACAACATTCCGCCTTCCGTCAAAAAGATACGCCAGGGCAAAGGTGCTGTCTTCTTTCACCGCATTTTCATAATCGCCATATCTGAAATACTCCAGGGCTTTGAGGTTGCTGCTCGTAATTTCCTTAATGGGCAGATCGAGATAACTGGGGTTGTTAAATTCATCGGAGTCCAATGATTGTGTAACAAATACTGTCGCATCGTCGATCAGGTCCAGAATATCCTTTCCCTTAAAAGTTTTCTCCATGATCACCTGGGCATTTTTGGCTTTCCGGATATAGGTGTTCAGGGTAATCACACTGTCGGTTACTTCAAAATCGCCGTCGATATAAAAGTCAAAAAAATAACTGGCCTCCTTAACCTTCTCCGCCGTATTGTCAATAAAAATGACATCCGGCTTCAGGTTTTTGTTTTGCAGCAAGTCCTCATTCAGCAATAGGGAAATGCCATATTCAAGCCAGGCCGTAGCACTGTCCGCGACTTTAGGCTCAAAATTGTAAATGTAGAAGCCCGTCCGGAATTCCTCCTTGGTAATTAAGGCAGTCCTTTTTTCGCCGGATTCGGTCGTATACTCAACTGCCTTTGTGGTCGCGCCTAAATCCGAAGTACCGAACCCGAAGTACAGGCCTATAGCAAGTACGGCGATATTGAGGGGGAAAATTATCTTTTCCCTTAAGCGAAGTGTCCTCTGATTGATGCGCTCGTGGTGAAAGAGATACATCAGTAAAGAAGGTATGATCCCAATAAAAACCCATAGAAGAAGCTCTACCCAATATGGGGAAAGGGAATAGCGACTGAGGATCCAGTCCACGAATTCCAGAAAAGTCCATGCGCCGACCAAATAGGCAGCAAAAATCTGCACGACCTGCTTCCATCTTTTGTTCTTATTTTTATCAACCTCAGGTGTCGCCATGTACTGTAAATGTAATCACTGATAGCAAAGACGGCTGTCCATACTACTATTTTATGCCCTCTAAGATAGTATAACTGAACCTATCGGAAAGGACAAAAAAAATCCCAGAA
>CAKZOC010000017.1 GCA_937136025.1 uncultured Bacteroidota bacterium | reverse complement strand
CGAGCCCGGTTCCTTCTCCCGTGGGCTTGGTGGTAAAGAAGGGCTGGAAGATTTTATCGCGTATCTCCTCGGGGATCCCGCCCCCGTTGTCCCGGACCGAAATTTCCACCCCATCCGCAGTTTTGCGGGATTGGACCCAAACTGTGGGTTCATACCCGTCCGGTTCCTTTCCTTTCCTTTCGGTGACCGCATGGAAGGCATTGGTAATTAAATTCAGCAGCACCCGGCCGATTTCCTGGGGTACCACCTTCACTTCACCTATGGCATCGTCATAATCAGTTTCCATGATCGCATTGAAGGACTTTTCCTTCGCCCGAAGGCCATGATAGGCCAAACGCAGGTATTCATCGCTCAGTGCGTTGAGATCGGTAGGTTCCTTTTTTCCAGCCCCGCTTCGGCTGTGCTGCAACATACCCTTGACGATGCTGTCCGCACGTTTGCCGTGGTGTAGTATTTTTTCCAGGTTCTGTATGACGTCCTGTGCAATAGCATCCACCTCCTCGACATCCCCGTTTTTCATTTCTTCCAGCAATTCTTCCAGAAGCTCCCGGCTCACTTCGGAGAAGTTGTTTACAAAGTTGAGCGGATTTTGGATCTCGTGGGCAATGCCTGCGGTGAGTTCCCCCAGGGAGGCCATTTTTTCTGAATGAATCAGCTGTTTCTGAGTGGCCTGTAAATCGCTCAGTGTCTCTTCGAGCCGCTGTTTTTCCTCTACCAATTTTACCGCTTGTTCTTCCTTTAACTGTAAATCCAGAAAGCGGGTATAGGTTTGTTCAAATACCTTGGCGAAACGTTTAAAAATCTCGTGGGCTTCCGGCACCTCTTCCCGTGTAATGAATAGCAGGTACCCGTAATTGAAATACGCCACGTGGTCTATCTGGTAGGAGGGGAAGGAACCGTTCGTCTTCTTAAGTTGTTTCAGGACATCCCCGACCACCGGGAGGATGCTCATATATTCGTAGTGGGCAATACATTCCGCTCCGGCTATTTCCTTCACGAAAAGAGAATCCCCTTTCTGGCCCCTCTCGTAATACTGTTTAAAGATCCCTTCCCTCGGAACCGTGTAGGTGGGCAACAGGCCGGCTTCATTCCCAAACCATTCAATGGAGTCATTTTCCCTGTAAATGTGGAAGGCGCATCCCCAGGTTTTGATCCCCAGGCCCCGGACTTCCTGATCCAGCAGGTGAGAAGCCTCTGCCAGCTCGTCTGAGTGCTGCATAGCCATCGTGCGTGAACGGACCCGCTCCAGAGCGGTTTCGATCTGGGCCTCCCGGGCCTGGGCTTCGGCTATTAAAAGGTCATTAAAACGCGTATAGGTCAGGTCGAAAACTCTGCCAAACCTTTCAAGAATATCCAGGTTGCTATCTGAAAGGGGTTCATTGCCAACAGTTTGCAATCCGCCAAAATTGCTGAATGAAAAAGAGCAGACATACTTTTCCATTGCCCTTGAGGCCTCTTGTGCCTCCTGAGGGGCCTTTCTGAATTCTGTTTGAGTGAAGAGATAGTCGTCATAGACCCTTTTCTCCTCACCTTCTATGGTATAAATAAATTTAGACTTCCTGTTGAGGTACCCCTCCATCATGGCGTGGTGAAAAGGGTAATCCTCGAAAAGCATATGATAGGATTCCGGTGATTTGTCGGTGTCGGCATTCTTCGCGGCTGGGAACCGGCGCTGGAAACCGTCAGCCAGCAGATTATCGACGTGACCCTGAATACAAACTTTGCGGTCCTGCCGATGTTTCTCCTGATGGGCACGTTCGTCTATCGGGCCGCGCTATCCGACGATCTGTATGACTGCGCCAACGCCTGGTTCGGACATTTCAAGGGCGGACTGGCGCTTGCGACCGTTGCCGCCTGCGGCGGGTTTTCCGCAAT
>CAKZOC010000016.1 GCA_937136025.1 uncultured Bacteroidota bacterium | reverse complement strand
GAGATATCCGACTATACACGCTGCGCGCATGAACTGGGGCTGACCCCTGCTGCATTTCTTGCTCAGCACAACCCGATGTTTCAGTCGGGCTATGAAATGCTACAGCCTTTTGCGACTCAGGTCCCCTGTTTTTCCTGCCTGGATTATCAGATCATCTGTATCAATAATTCTTCTGTTCCCTACTCCGCAGATCATTCAACCTGGCTGGGGACCCTGCATACTGCGACGATCAAGAATCCGGATACGTAACGTTTATTATATCAATACTTTAGAAATAAACTCTTTCACTATGAGACATATTTTAATTTTATTTCTCCTTTCCACACTATGCCTGGGCTGCTCCAAAGAAGATGAAGAAGTAATAACAACTTTTCGGGGCATTGTCTTAAATCAAAACACCAACGAACCACTTACGGATGGCGTAATTCAGATTTTCGGCAGCGAAGCTTTGGAAAGGACTTTTGAGGAATCATTTCCCATTGAAAATGACGGCACATTTAACATCCGCCTGGCTACCACCAATGTCGATTTATTTCAAATGAACTTAGCACCTTCAGGCGAAAGGGAAACGTATGTGTCTTGTTCAGGGCCCAGTATCTCTCAATACTGCACTCTCATGGAGGCTGGGGAAGATCATTCCGGAATTACTATGTATGCAGGCATTCCCATTGAAGAGTAAGATGTTAGCTTCGCAAAGCCTGGTGTTTTCCGAAAAAAGAGATCACGTACTTCATACCGGAATAATAGCATAAAAAATGAAGCTCAGCATCTCATTCGGGCGCTGAAACTAATGCCCTTGAAGGGGTATTTTTAAGTCCGGACCAACAACGCGATATTGGTGATTTCCCCTCAGGTTTAGCTAAAAGAACCACCTAAATGTACTAAACCTATGCGCACACAATCCCGACGCAAATGCTCTGCTAAAATGAAGGCCCGCGTCACCCTATAGGTGATTAAGCAACAAAAGACGATCTCGGAATTGAGTCATCAATTCGAGGCGCATCCTTCGACCATGTTTAAGGCCCCATGCATGATGGAGATCATTTCCTACAAAGTAAACTCAGGCTACATTTATTCAGAGTCTTAAGGCTTTCATTATAATGATTCGTTGGAATAACAATGTATTCACATGCAAAGGCATCGATTAGCGGTTATCATGTTTACGGATATTGCAGGTTATACTGCCCTTATGGGATCAGATGAGAAGCGTGCATTGGAAGTCCTGAACAAAAATCGCAAAATACATACGCGGTACCTTAAAAAATATGATGGCACCCTTATCAAAGAAATGGGTGACGGGATGCTGATCTGTTTTGATCTTGCCTCTGATGCAGTCCGCTGTGCCATTGAAATTCAGATTGATTGTCGCGAAAAAAACATACCACTGACTATCGGCATCCATGAAGCTGAAGTGGTATTTGAAGGTTCCGATGTATTTGGCGATGGAGTTAATATTGCTTCCCGCTTACAGACGTCTACCGATAAAGGCTGTATAACCATTTCAGAATCCGTTTACAGGGATGTGAGAAACAAGGCCGATATAAAGACCCAATTTATAGAAGAGAAGAAATTAAAAAATGTTGACCAGCCCGTCAGGACGTACAACGTCAGTACTGAAGAACGGCCTTACATAGATAGCCCGACGGAGAAGCCAAAACAGTATCGATGGAAGTCAAGAATTACCCCAAAGGTTAGAAAAATAGCCATTGCATCCCCAATTATTGCGGTGCTGATTGCTATTACAGTTTTTATAATATATGGCAGCTCAACTATTCCTTTTTCAGAACGGGATTGGATTGTGATCTCTGATTTTGAAAACCTTACAGAGGACACAATTTTTGACCATTCATTAAACACGGCCTTTGCCCTGAATTTAAATCAATCTCGATTTTTGAATGTTTTGTCCCGACAGAGAATGATCGAGACTTTTAAGCGAATGAAAAAAGAGAACATAACGAATATTGATGAGCAAACCGCGCAGGAAATTGCCATTCGCGAAGGGGTCGATATTATGATTGCTCCAACTATCAGCAGGGTGGGCACCCAGTATATTCTTACTGCCAAAACCCTGGAGTGCAATACAGGAAATATTTTAAAATCAGAGGTCCTTTATGCAAAAAGTGAAGATGATATCATTGATAAGCTCGATCTGTTAAGCAAGAGGATTAGACGGGGCCTTGGCGAATCCAGATATGAGATCTCAACCCAAAGCAAACCCCTAAAGAAGGTAACTACTTCTTCTTTGCAGGCACTTAAAGAGTATTCCCTTGGTATTGAAAGCCATCTGCGCCTGAACTTTGAAAAAGCAAGGATTCATTATGAAAATGCGCTCCGTATCGACAGTAATTTTACCGCAGCGAAAGCTTCCCTGGGGAATTTGCTTTTTGAAAAATTTGATCGGGACAAGGGCCGTAAATGGCTGGAAGCGGCTATTGTATCTATTGATGATCTGACTGAGCGGGAAATGTTAAGCATTCTTGCCCTTTATGCCGTAGGGGTTGAAAATGATTTGGAGAAAGGGATCGCATATACCCAAAGACGAATTGAGTTATATCCGGATGATCCGGCGGCCCATAATAACCTGGGGTGGTATTTTCAACAACAGGGGAAGTATAATTTGGCTTTGGAGGAATATAAAAAAACGTTACAGATTAATCCGAATATGATGCTTACCAATGGTGGAATAATTTGGATTTATCTGGAACATTTAGGCCAAATGGATTCTGCCTTGGTTTGGTCCAATCGCATGATAGAATATGCGCCTGACAATCCATGGGGACACTTTTATCTTGGCTCGAGCTATGTTGGACTAAATGACTTAGAGAATGCGGAGGCAGCATATCTTAAAGCGGGAAGCCTTAATCCGAAATTTACGATGAATCAATACCGATTAGCGCACAATTACCGGCTTCAGGGAATGTATGATAAAGCGATTGAGGTTTTACAATCAATCCTGGAGATAAATTCACAAGAATTCTCAGCGCATTATGATTTGGGAATAAATTATAATTTGATGGGAAAAATCTTAAACGCCAGGAATCATTTTCTTAAATATAGAGAGGTCTCCGAAAAGTGGTTGGAAGAAAATTCGAATAACCCCAAACCATATATTTATAATGGTATAATACGTACTCGGTTAGGAGAAAAAGAGGCGGGATGGGAAATTGGGAAACGCGGAATAGAACTAGATTCATCGATCCACTTTGAATTTACCCAATTACTGGCAGTTCAGGGCCGAAAAAGAGAGGCTCTCGACTATTTGGAAAAAGCTTTTGAAAATGATTTCAGGGACCTTGTTAGGTTAAAACTCCATCCGGATTTACAACCATTATTTGAAGAGGCTCGCTTTAATGATATGATGAACAGGTATTTTTAAGCTTCCAAAGCCACTTTGGTCTTGAATTTTGAGGTGTACTTTTTTCGCTTAGTCTGCAGTAAATTTAATGATTAAACTTACTGCCTTAGTGCTTGGGGGATCTACATTAGAAATAATCAAGCCGTTCGAATAAGAGGCCACGAAATGGTATGACCAGCAAGATTTTGGTCGGGCAATACCTCAAAGGCTATTGAACTTGCTGAAGATTTACCAATTGAAATTGATAAGTATCTAAATATAAAATAAGCGGAAGTAAACTTAGGAGGCTCAAACTCATACTAAAAAACAAAATCCGCAGCACATTTGAACAACGGCTGCGGATTTTTATAAAGTCCAGATTGGACTCACAAAGCCCAAATTAGAAAGTACAATACCTTAATACACGATATATCCTCCTCCTTCATTGGCATATGTGCCACTCGGGAATCCTTCGGGAGATACAGCTATGATTTCGAAGTCGGTCTGGGTCAAAGTAAATGCCCCTTTCGCCTCCTCAAAGCGACCGGAACCCCCTGTAACAATGTAATCTATCTCAAACGGGCGGAATTCACCGGTGGATTCAAACCATATCTCATCCCCGTTGGCTGCTGTGATGACTCCATCGATAATAAAGTTGCCAGGTAATCCGATCCCAGGGGTACACCAGGTGAGTACAACGTCCAGGTTGCCCACATGAGAGGCTGTACCACTACCTTCTATTTTTAAGGGCAGCAATGGCCCACAACCCGGTAAAGTGAAGTCCACCCCAAAGGTACCCGCGGTTTTGATCTTCCAGGGACGTTCCTTTTCATTTTCTTTCTCTTTTTTAGCCGAGGCATCGACGGATTCAAGATTTTCTAAAGAATTCATATCCGTTTCCGGGCTACAGGAAAAGGAAAACAAAAAGACAGCCAAAATGGCTATTCCTAATAGGGTTTTCGAAAATGGTTGACTGATCGGTTTCATATCGGTTGTTTTAATGTGTTACATGTTATAAGCTAAAACTCCAATAACATAAGTAAACCACTTTCATGATATGAAGTGCTGAACCGGGATGCAAGGCAGATTATAGGGAAGGGCTTAGTAAATTAAGAAAAATATTCTGATAATCAAACAGTTATTGTATACTGGGTTATGAATGGACCCAGGTGATCACTTAGGAAATCACAGTTAACCAATAATCAACTGATTTTCGGGTTTTGTATTCTTGCAGGTCACTAAGGGGCGCCATTATTTCAGGATATAGCCTAAAGCCTTAGGAGTGTTAGATCTACCCCCTCATAAAACGCTTTCAACTCAACCTCATCAAAATTCCAAACTAGCATCAAACCATTATTTTAGTTACCTTATAACCAGTTATATACAA
>CAKZOC010000015.1 GCA_937136025.1 uncultured Bacteroidota bacterium | reverse complement strand
CTCTCGCTGGCTGCTTTTTCAGGGGATCTTTTCATGCTTAAGTGACCACGCCAGGATCTAAGCTCTCTTCTTGAATCGCTTGTTATACGGGAGTTCGAGTAAATCATTAAAGGGATGTTGACGATCTGTGAACCCATTTAATGTTGGATTATGGGTTGCATTGACGATCCATTAAATGTAAGACAACGCATCTCATACTACGGTTGGATTGCGAATACCATTATGAGCGTTTTCAATGAATTCAATCATAGATACGCCCTGCCAATACGCCCAGTAAGGATTTACACCCACCTCGGTTTACATAGTCCGTGTGCTCCCCCAGATCTTTGAAATATTTTCCACAGATCTCACTGCATCGCATTTTTCCGTTTGTTTCTGCTTTAAAGGATTTCAGCATCTTCTTGGCGGTCTTAGTGTTAAAATATGGAGGGTCTTCATCGGGATTTTCACGACACCAATCCAAGGCATTTTTCCAAAGGGCAGCACTAAGTGCTCCGCAGGCCCCACCATACAACCCCAGTCCCCCTGCAAATCCGGCAACCATGGCCATTTCTTCCTGCGAGCCTCCCATCTGCCTGACCACTTCGGAAGCGCAACTTTGGGTTCCGTTTTTCGGCTCGGCTTTTTGCGCCAGCATTTCAGTGGCCACATCTATTGCTGCAGGGGCCCATTCTTCGGCCAGGTTAAAACAGCGACTATTCTCATTGCCTTTTATTGTGGTTTTAATCATGAATTTGGCCATACCGGTAAGGGTGGACAGGTCATATCCTATAATTTCGCGGCAGTTCAGCGTATGGGTCAGGTTTAGAAATGAGTGTACCACATGTTGCGTGGCCAGTACGGCAACTGCAATGGCATCCTCTGCTTTTTCATTCCTGCGAAAAGACTCCGCCCCAACTGCCAATGTCGCACCCCAAAGCATACCGCATTGGTAGCCCTGGTTCAGAATTCCCCCGGCCATCAGGTTCATGGCTTTTTCCTCGGGTACCCTGGGGTGTCCAAACTGTCGGTTCAGGATAGTGGCAAAGGTCCTGGAACACGTTCTGCACTCTTTGAAAATTTCCTTTGTGCCTTTGGCAGGGGCAGTATTTATAGTATCATCAGGTTTCATCATGTATACAGGTTTTTTTAGAATCATATAAGTTCCACCAAATTATCCGGCCCCATTTACGGTGTTCAGGACGTATCGGGAAACCATTCGAAGACACTTTTTGTGATTGCCTTTCCGAATTTCCTAACGACTTTCCGTCTTCATCTTCTTAATTGTCCTTCCCGAAATCCATTTGGCCATTTTCTTCTTCCAAAAAGGGATTTTGACGTCATAGTAAAAATCCTGCTTGTCATGGTAAAACTCGTGATCCGCCCATCCCTTTAATTTATTCCATTCAGAAATCGATTTGAAGATGTTGAAATATACAAGCTGGTTTAAAGAGGGATAGATGATCTCGTTGGAGCGAATGGCACCCATCAATTTTTCGTATGCAGCTAAGGCCAGACTGCGATTATGATCCGTTTCATTTTTTGTTTTTCGGGCTACCATCAGTTCCACCGAGGGTACAAAGTTGAATCCATATTGAGTGAAGTGTTCGGTAAGATACTTACAGGTCAGGTCCGCACCAAACCCCGCGCAGGGAGCCAGTGCCATGGCGGATTTCCCAAAGAAGATGGGTCTATGCGCCAAAAAGCTTGTTCGCTCCACAAATTTCTTCATCAATGCACTGACGGTTCTGGCATAGGTAGGAGAGGCAAAAATGACCCCATCGGCAGCCTCCATGGCTTCAATAATCACATCGCGATCATCTTGGTGCGGACAACTTTCTTCTCCATTATCAATACATGAATAACATCCGAAACAGTCTTTAAGATCCAGTTCAGAGAGCATGAGGATCTTGAAATCTACTTCGGGATGGGCCTGAGCAAGCATCCCAAGTATTTCAAAGGTATTTCCCTTGTGCGGGCTTCCACAGATGGCTGCTAATTTCAATCTTTCATCCACTTTAAATAATATCTAAGAGACATTCCAACGCTTACTCCACAAGTACTTCCTGAGGTGTAAATTGCCTTACTAATTGCAAAATGGGCTCAATACTCTTTTTGTCAACATAATCAAAGCCATGGCGCTCATCTTCACGGGCGCCCGGATCAGGAATAAAAAGGGAGCCCATCCAAAGCATCTGCCGTACCTGCCCGAATAAAATATTGCTCCTTTCATCATATGTATGTATTCAAGGCCATTTGAAGATTATACTAACCCATAGGTCCAAATACAATTGCCTCATCTCCTGCCTCTATCTCCTCACAACTTTCAGTGAAGCTGCTGCCATCCTTCTTTACATGGAACCGTAGTTGCTCGACCTCACCATTCGAAGCCAGCGGGAGCCAGCGATAGGGAAGATCCAATTCAGTTACTTTTGGATCTTTAAGTTTGAGGATGGCGTATTGGCCTTTTTCATTCTCGAACCCTTCCGGCTTTTCAAAAGCCAATTCGAATGTGTCATCATCAACTTTTTTTGACGATTTGAGCTTTACGATGCGATCATCTATGAATTTTTCAGCATCAACATCTGACCAGATCTTGTCTTTGTTCATTTGCAGGGCCGCTAAAAATCCGCCCGTTATACTCCCTTCAAACCCCCCGCCCGGGAACGCCCATGCAGAAGCAAAATAGAGGTTGGGAATCAGAAAGTTATTTCTAAATCTCCTGGATGCGGTTAATTGTTTGGTTTGGGCAAATCCATAAACTGCACCCCCTGGGTTTGAAGTATACCGTTTGATGGTTTTCGGGGTAGAGATTTCGTAATATTCTACGCTTTCTCGAATTCCCGGGAATTTCGCTTCCAATCTTTCCAGTAAGATCTGACCTACTTCTTCCTTTTTTGCCTTGTATGCTTCATCACTCAAACCCTCCCAGTTTTTAAGGTAGGCTACGGTGCATATGACACCGGCCGCCTTATCTGGTGGCGCCAGTCCGGCATCGACCTTTTCATAGTCTACAAAGATGAAACTGCGCTTTTTCCAATCGCCGAGTTGATTCGGGTGCACGTCCCTCAGACTTTTTACATCATCCCCCGGTATGAAATTTGAATAGTATTTGACGCCGAATGGATCTACTTTTTGATTAAAGCCTAAATACATGCATAAAAGAGAGGTAGAATGCGGGTGCGGGCTGATCTTTTGTTTAAGCGCGCTGGCGAAGGGCTCATCCAGCAAAGCGGGCACCAAAGGCATGGCACAATTGGCCACAACATTGTCACAAGCAATGGTAATGGAATGCCCATTGTTGTTAAAACTATCGCTAAATGTAACCCCTGTGGCCTTGCCGCTTTCGGTGATTATTTTCTCCACCTTTTTGCCCAGCAGCACAGTACCTCCATGTTTTTCGATAAATGCGGCAAGATGATCAGAAAGTTTCTGTGAACCCCCCTTTATAAAATGCCCCCCGCTTTCAATAAAGCCGGCAAAGGGCAAACCATAATAAAACATGGACAAGGTATATGGATCATCACCCCAGTATGCAATATGTGCTACAAGGTCCAGTTTGGTTTTTTCATTTTTGATGTGCTTATCCAGCCAGGATCCTACTGTATGTTTCGTTGCCGTTACCAGATTGGGGTAAAGCAAAGGCATTAGTGGATAGAGCAGCTTGCGTTTTAATGGGGAGCGCGGTAAGCTCATGGCTTCCTTCCTGATGCCGGCTATTAACTTTAGAAACTTCCTGATGCCCTTTTCCTCCTCAGGATACTTGTGGATGAGAGCCTTCGCAGCAGCCTCAAAGCCGTGCGGAAATACAAAATCTTCGTTGTCTGAGGGTATACCGTAAAACTCGGGAACTTG
>CAKZOC010000014.1 GCA_937136025.1 uncultured Bacteroidota bacterium | reverse complement strand
CAACCTGGAAAAGGCAGAAAGGGGCATCGTATTTATCGATGAGATTGATAAAATTGCCCGAAAGAGTGATAATCCTTCTATTACCCGCGATGTTTCCGGAGAGGGTGTACAGCAGGGTCTTTTAAAATTGCTGGAAGGAACCGTAGTCAACGTACCACCCAAGGGGGGGCGAAAGCATCCCGACCAAAAATTCATCGAGGTCAATACTGAGAATATTCTCTTTATCGCCGGAGGAGCTTTTGACGGGATAGAACGTATAATTACCAAACGGCTCAACATGCAGGCCATTGGATATAGCGCCTCAAAGAAAGAGTCTACCCTGGATAAAGAAAATGTACTGAAGTATATTATCCCCAGAGATCTAAAGGAATTCGGGCTGATCCCTGAGATCATTGGAAGGCTTCCCGTACTCACGCATATGGATCCCCTGGACCGAAAAACGCTCCGGGCCATTCTTACCGAACCCAAAAATGCGATTATTAAACAGTACGAAAAGCTCTTTGCGATGGATGGTATTTCCTTTACCATCACAGATCAGGCGCTGGACTACATTGTAGATAAGGCTATCGAGTACAAGCTTGGGGCAAGGGGATTGCGCTCATTATGTGAAGCGGTCTTTACCGATGCCATGTTTGAACTTCCAAGTACTGAGGTAACGGACTTCAAGGTTTCTAAACCTTATGCCGAAGAGAAGTTATCCTTTGAAACGATGAATAAATTGAAAGCGGTTTCTTAAAGTCCCTGATACTGTTTTCTAAGGGACTCTTCCAGGAGTTCCTGACATACTTTCTGAATCACCTTTTCATCTGAATACATTTCGCGTCCAAACCGGGGAATCACCTCTATGGTCGTTCCAGTACGAGCCGCCCATTTCTGAGAAGGCTTGTCTTCCATGTATTCTCCGTAGAGTATCTTCGAAGGACAGTCCGGTCCGTCTGCTTCCCGATGGAGGTTCATCGGAGATATAGCATAAAGTGATTTTGCAGGCAGACCCTCTGTGATTGCCTTCCAGACCACGGTACCCCCTGCACAAAACGTGAGGTAATGGGCCGGTTGTACTTCTCTGGACAACAGGTTCTTAACTGCCCGTTCTGAGCCCCCATCGACAAAGGCAGCGGTTAAGGCTTGCGCTGTTGGGTGCGATAAGTCCAGATCTGCCAATTGGGAAGTATCGTGATAGGTAATATCGAAATACTGTTGAAGGTAACCCAGATACGAGGTGATCCAAAGCCCTTTTCGGGGACCCCATAAATCCGATAAAATAACAAGTTTTTCAGCCATAGCTTAAACACATTTAGTGGGGGGAAGTAGGTTAAAAAGCCCTTACAAGGTGCTGCGATCCTGACGAAGGGTGTCGGGAATTTGGCTAAGGCGGGTAAAAAAATCGATGTAGGGAAGAATTAGGTCCGGAATACGATCCTTTATCCAGTAATAGCATCGCCCGGGACTCGTTGAAAAACGGCCCTTACTCGATGAACTACCCCGGAACTTCAAAAGTTCTCCGGGCGTTGGAAACTAAAAGTTCTTCTAACAAATCCCTCTGATTGGATAATCTGGGTACTTTGTGCTGACCTCCAAGTTTTCCCCTGGATTTCAACCAGTCGTAAAAGAGGTTTGGATGCGCCCGGTGTATCTTCGGAGGATTCAAGGTCATGTCTTTATAGCGCTTTGCCTCGTAATCTGAATTCAGGGACTTCAGCGCCTGATCCAGGCAAGATCCAAAATACTCCAGATTCTCAGGAGATTTCCGAAATTCAATCAGCCATTCGTGGGCGCCTTGTTTTTTGCCATCCATAAAAACAGGAGCCACCGTATACTCTGCAATGGAGGCCCCGGTCTGCTCACAGGCGCGTTGCAAAGCCACCTCCGTATTTTCAATAACGAGTTCCTCCCCAAATACATTAATATGGTGTTTGGTCCGGCCGGTAACCCTTATCCGATAGGGGTCTGTACTGGTAAAACGGACGGTGTCCCCAATCTGATAGCGCCACAGTCCCGCGTTGGTCGTAATGACTATGGCGTAATTAACCCCGGGTTCCACATCCCAAAGGGGTAACACCTTTTGGGCCGGAGTCCCGTAGCTGTCCATGGGGATAAACTCATAAAATATCCCGTAATCGAGCATCAACAACAGATCCTGGCTGTTGTTCTGGTCCTGAATGGCAAAAAACCCCTCAGAGGCATTATAAATTTCGTAGTACTTAAAAGTTCCACCGGGAAGCAGGTGATTGTATTGTTCCCGATATGGATTAAAATTCACGCCTCCATGAAAATAAACCTCCAGATGCTGCCAGACCTCTAAGAGATGTTCTTTGCCCGTTTTTTCCAATACCCCGTTCATCAACACGAGCATCCAGGAAGGGACCCCAGCCAGGCTGGTGACGTTCTCACGAATACTCTCCTCTATAATGGCCTCCATTTTTTCTTCCCATTCGCTCATCAGGGAAACCCGGTTGCTGGGCGTGCTGCTCAACTCCGCCCAGAAAGGCATATTATCGATGAGGATGGCCGAAAGGTCCCCAAAGAAAGTCCCGTTATCCTCATAGAGCTCCTTGCTGCCCCCGAGTCGGAGACTTTTCCCTTTAAAAAGCTGAGATTCCGGGTTGTTGTTCAAATACAGGCATAACAAATCTTTCCCAGACTTATAATGACAGTCTTCCAAAGCTTCCGAACTTACCGGGATGAATTTACTTTTGGCATTCGTGGTCCCGCTGCTCTTTGCAAACCATCTAATCTCGGTGGGCCAGAATAAATTCTGCTCCCCTTTTCGGGAGCGCTCGATCAGGGGTTCAAATTCCTCATAGGTGACCAGGGGTACGCGGGAGGCAAAAGTTTCATAAGAGGTAATATCTTCAAATCCGTATTTCTGCCCCAATACGGTTTCATCCGCAAACTCAAGGAGTTGTTCCAGAACCTCCTGCTGCACCTCCTGGGGATATTTTAAGAAGAGCTCTATCTGGTGATACCGCTTTTTGAGCAGCCAGGAAGCGATGGAGTTAAAAAGAGGGATGGGCATTTTTGGTATCTTTACAATCTACCTTACAAGGTGGTTAAAGATACCATTAAATCCTTTTTCCAAAAACACATTAGCATGCTATATGAAGGGGTTCTGCGAAAAATGCAAACGGAATTTGAGAATCCAATTGCCTATTATCTCGTCTTTCCCGACGATTTTATCCATATGAATCTGTTGCTGGATCGTTCTCTGTCCATTCGATTTTTGAAATACGAATGTCTGGGGTGTGGGGCCGATCTGCCCATTTTTCGTCAGGGGTATTGTAAAAATTGCTTTTTTGAACAACCGCAGGCCGGGGAGTGGATTATGCACCCGGAGCGCAGCAAAGCCCATCTCGGGGAGGAAGACCGGGATCTCGCCTACGAACAAAAAGTGCAATTGCAACCCCATATTGTCTATCTGGCAAATTCCAGCAGCGTGAAAGTAGGAGTGACACGCAAGTCGCAGGTGCCTACGCGCTGGATTGATCAGGGAGCACATGAGGCTATCGAAATCGTCGAAACGCCCAATCGGTATCTGGCCGGAGTTACCGAAGTGGCTTTAAAAGAACACGTGGGCGATAAAACCCATTGGCGCAACATGCTGACCAATCAGCTTAAAGACGAGGACCTCTTCGCGTGGAGGGAGCGACTTCGTCCATTTATTCCGGAGGAAGCTGCGGACTACTATATCGCAGATACTCAGGAGACCGAAATACACTTTCCGGTACTCCAATACCCAACGAAAGTAAAGAGTCTTAACCTGGGTAAAACCCCCGAATTCAAAGGAATCCTGAAGGGGATCAAAGGTCAGTACCTGATCTTCGAAGATGATACTGTTTTTAATATCCGCGGGAATGAAGGGTACTATGTGGCCCTGGAACTGAGTTAGTGGGCAGTGGCAGTGGGCAGTGGCAGTGGGCAATGGCAGTCGGCAGTGCCAGTTGGCAGGTCCGGAAAAATCTGTTCTCACTCCATGAGAAACTGCTTACTGAGACTGCATACTGGGGACTTGTTTAAGGTTCAAGGTTCAAGGTTCAAGGTTCAAGGTTCAAGGTTCAAGGTTCAAGGTTCAAGGTTCAAGGTTCA
>CAKZOC010000013.1 GCA_937136025.1 uncultured Bacteroidota bacterium | reverse complement strand
GGATGCGGGAGGTTGGATTTTGGGAATAAAATTGGTACTCTCAACCTATTTGCTAAATCCCAACCAGCTTTCGAACTTTAAAAGGGGCGTCGATATAGAATACCTCGTGGGTGAACTCTGTGGTGAACTCTCATCAGAGCTTTTTGATGCCCTCTGCCTGAGTACCCTTTTGGAAAGTTTTACCACTGAACTTCTCGATGTGCTCTTTGAGTCAACCGGAATTATTGAGATTCGGGGTAGCGCCTTTATTGAGGAAATCATGCGATTGGATCTCTTCCTCACAGAGGATGAGGACAACGCGGGGTGGTTTCGATTTCAAGACCTTTTCAGACAATTGGTTCGGAGCCAGTGCGAGCACGAGAAATTGGGGCGAAAAAGGGAAGTGCTGATCCTGGCAAGCCAATGGTTCGCAAAGAACGGATACCTGGATAAAGCCGTCGAATATGCGGTTATCTCCGAGGAATGGGAGCTGGCTGTGGCACATATTATAGCACACCGAAGGGATATTTTTGAAAGAGGAGAATGGTGGCGGGTAGATTCCTGGATCCAAAAGCTGCCCGTTGAAATAGTTCACAAAAACCAGCTGTTGCTCCTTTCCTTAATGTGGATCAACGAATACACCTGGCGGATTTGGGAAATTCCAAAGTTGCTGATCCGTTTTGAGAACCTGGGAAACATAAAAAAACTCTCGCCCCAGGATCAGGCGGAGTACGAGGCCCACCTCGGACATCATTATCTCTTTTATCAATCCGATCCTTCAAGGGCACTCGATTACTTGGAATCTTCAAAAGTCAGGTTTCAGGATACAGGGATGCTTGGTGGAACCCGGGAATTATGTTTTGGGATTGCCCGTCAAATGACTGCAGGTAAAGAACAGGCTTTGAAAGGTTTGGATAGACTGCAGGAAGACTACCCCTTCCAATCGCCTGTTTACCTCAGGAGCCTAATGACAAAGGTGTTCGTATATCTGCTTTCGGCAGATTTCAAAAAAGCTGAATGGGAAAGCAATAGGTTTTATCTGGAGGCCGGGGATTCCCCTTACCTTTCTTTCAGGGCCTGGAGCCACTATCTGGCAGGGAATATCGATTTCCAATACGGAGGAAACTCCGCCCTGAAGCATTTTAAAACTGCCACGGAATACGAGGATTCCCTGAACAATCGCATCCTCATCGATACCCTCGCCGCAATGGCGCTCTCCTTTGCCCTGGATAATGATAAAGTGAGTGCCTGGAAATACATAGGGGAACTAAAAAGCAAAACCATTCAATTCAGGGATCCCTATTTGACCAACGCCGCCAAATCAGCAGAAAAAAGGATCCAACTCATTTGTGGTAAGGAGAAGGATTCGCTCCACACGCCTTTACCTGAATATGATTCCCAGGCCATTGAAATGTTCTGTTTGGTGGATGTCCCCAGAATTACAGAAATAAGAGTAGCGGTTTGTGCGGGGGGAGATAAAGAAATCCGGCGTGGCCTTAAGGGGATTTCGGTTTTGCTTAAGATGCTCCACTCAGCCCATAATGCCTATCATGATGTGGACCTCTATTTACTGCGAGCCCTTGGGTATTTCCGAATCGGGCAGCTCCTGAAGGCGCTAAAATGGCTGGCTCAGGCGTCCCTCTCATTTTCCACCACCCAGAATATCCGTGCCTTTAAGGAGATAAGCATGTCGAATCCCGAATTTTATGAATGGGCACCGGCATCCCACCTTCCTTATGGGTCTAAAAAAGAAATGGGACTGCCACAGAACGGGAAGCTCCTTACATTCGAAGCGCCCCCCGAAATCATGTCGAGACTCACCAAGCGCGAACTGGAAATTGCACGCCTGGTATCGCTGGGGCTTCGGAACAAGGAAATATCTGAAGATTTAAACATCCGGGAAGTTACCGTTAAGACCCACCTTACCAAAATATTCCAAAAGCTTGGTGTCCAAAACCGTACCGCCCTTGCCCGGATGACGGATTTTCATTAGACCACGTTCTGTTCAGGTCCCCGGGATACTATTGTACTACTTTAGTATGATTCCTCAATAGCTCCATAACGATTTAATAACTCCTTAACCCCAATGACTTCAAGGGCTTTAGGCTATTTTTAAAGAACGGCATTGCACGCCTGAGTCGGTCGTTCCAGGATTAACAGTCCTTAACCTAAAAAGTAATAAAATGAAACGGATGAAAATTGAATTAACCTCTTTTTGCGTGATTGGAACTTGTTTTCTGGTGTTGTTATCCGGCTGCAATCAAAAACCGGAACAATCCTCACAAGGGGCTTCTTCAGCCGACGCAGTAAACCTGGAAGACTTTACCTCCATGCAAATGACCGGAGTGGAGCAGATCTCTGTTGATGTGGATCTGGACGGGGCAGTGGCTCGTTTGTCCAAAGGGGTCACGTACAAGACCATCTCCAATCAGGACAGGGATGATTTTGATACAGAAGCCTTCACAGGTTACCATACGTTTTTGGAGCAATCCTACCCAAATGTCCATAAAACGTTGAAGAAAGAGGTTCATGGCGATCCGCGCCCCTTCAGCCTGCTTTATACCTGGGAGGGAAAGGATCCAACCCTGCAACCCGCGCTGTTTTATGCCCATATGGATGTAGTACCGGTACCGGAAGATTCCAGGGACCAGTGGAAGGTGGAGCCTTTTGCGGGCACCGTAAAGGATGGTTACATCTGGGGGCGTGGGGTCCTCGATGACAAGAATCAGGTGCAAGCCATCCTGGAAGCCGCTGAGATGAAAATCAAAGAAGGCTGGCAACCTTCCCGCACCATCTATTTTGTGTTTGGACAGGATGAAGAAGTGGGCGGGGCCGAAGGTGCCAAGAAAATCGCGGATGTACTGGAAGAACGCGGTATTGAACGATTTGCCTACGTGATGGACGAATCGGCACCCTTAACGCCCGGTATTTTCCCCGGAATAGAAGAAAATACCGCGCTAATTGGCATCGCCCAAAAAGGATTTATCAGCCTGGAACTGGCCATTAATGGCGTAGGTGGCCACTCATCCATGCCCCCGGAAGAATCCAACATTGGCATCCTGGCAGAAGCCATTACCAAATTGGAGGATGCACAATTTCCGTATCGCATTCACCCGGCCGTACGCTCTCAATACCGCTACATGGGTCCGGAATTGGACAAAGAACAACAACCCCTTTATGCCGCTGTGGCCTTTGGAAAGGATGGCGAAGTGAGTGAGCTGGAACAGCAATTCATCGATGTCATGTCCAAGAATGAGGTGACAAGGGCCATGCTGCATACCACCATTGCGGTGACCATGTTCAATGCGGGCATCAAGGATAACGTTTTGCCGCCTTCGGCTACGGCCGTGGTGAATTTCAGGCCAATGCCGGGCGATACCCCCGAAGTCATCGTGGAGCATGTTAAAAATGCGATTGATGATGATCGGATAACCATGCGCGATATTTCGGCATCCACACCAGCCACCAATATTGCCGATGCCAGTACGGGAGCCTATAAAATGCTGGAAAAAACCATCCGCCAGATCTGGGGCAATGATTTGATCGTGTCCCCCTTCTTTGTTGTCGGTGGATCGGATTCCAAGCACTTTCAATCCCGACCCTTCGCCCCGGATGTGTACACCATCACTGCCATTCAGTTGGAAAACACAGAGGAGTTCAAAGGGTTCCACGGGGTAAATGAGCGAATCCTGGTGGATGAGTACGCCAAATCCATCGGCTTCTTCTATCAGATTTTTGATAATCTGGAGGAGCTGTAAAGGCCCAATGGATTGAGTTGCCAGGACCTTAAGGACATAGATTTACCATTTAGGGCATGCTGCCCAATCAGGAAATTACAACCCGGATTATGAAAAGAAACGTTTTCCAATGGCCGAATAGCGGCTCCCTGATGTTACTGGTTTTTACAGTAATGGCCATGCTTGCGCCCGGGGCGATAAATGCACAGGACGACGCTCCCGCAGATAGTTCTGCAGAACTGGCCAAAAAGCTGGCAAACCCCAACGCCACATTAGGGCAGATGTTGTTTCCAATCGATTACATCCGATATGACGGGGACCTGCCCGATGCCGGACAGAATGGATTTGTCCTTAATTTTCAGCCCTCCCTGCCTTTCCCCATTTCAGAGGGGATCAACCTGTATCTAAGGCCCCTGATCCCGGTTTATTTATCCCAACCCGTTCTGGGGATGGATGGTTTTGAATCCAGGGGTGGCCTGGGGAATATCAGCGCGGATCTGGCCATCGGAAAGACATGGCCGTCAAAATGGATCACCCTGGTAGGGGTCTTCGGCGGGTTTCGCACTGCGTCCAATGAAGCGTTGAGGTCGCGACAAACCACCCTTGGGCCTGAATTGATGATCGCCAAACTGACCGGTTTCGGGGCTGTGGGATTGATCGTAAGCCATGCCTTTGGGGTAGGAAACTCGGACGATCCGGACCTTACATCGACCACCGTATTGCCAGACGACTATTGGATAGCCGCCAACGGCTCCACCAGCACCAGCGTTACGGCCGGCCAGTATTTTTATACTATAAATTTGTCAAAAGGATGGCAGATTACTGCCTCTCCCACATATGCGTACAACCACAGGGCGGACTCTGGTAACAGGTTAACGCTCCCCTTGGGTACCGGATTCCAAAAAGTGGTCCTCTTCGGTAAGCTACCTGTCAGGTTCGGGGCCCAGTATTGGTATTACGTGGCCTCACCGGATGCCTTTGGGCCGCAACACCAGTTCAGGGTGACCATTGCACCCGTGATCCCATTGCCCTGGTAGGAGGTGATATATTTTGGGGGGCCTGAATGCTAATGTTCTATAACCTGAACTCCATATTCCAAAAGAATGTCAATATCTGAT
>CAKZOC010000012.1 GCA_937136025.1 uncultured Bacteroidota bacterium | reverse complement strand
GCAATATCGAGCATGCGTATTCCCTTACTACGAGGATAGAACAGGCTCCAAACCCCAACTCGAGAATTACCCTGGGCTCAGCAAAGGACTCCTTAGGTGTCCCAAGGGCAAATCTGCATTGGGAATTAACAGCCCTGGACAAGTACAGTGTCCGAAAAATCTATCAGATTTTAGGAAAACAGGCCGGCCTTTCAGAATTCGGAAGAATTCGCCTGAATGAATTCCTCAGAGATGAAAATGACACTACTTTTCCGGACTCTACAAATGGGGGATGGCACCATATGGGTACAACCAGAATGTCAGATGACCCAAAGAAAGGAGTTGTAGATGCCAACTGCAAAGTCCATGGAGTTTCCAACCTTTTTATTGCAGGAGCGGCCTGTTTCCCAACCTCAGGAGCTCCCAATCCGACCTTAACCCTCACGGCCCTGTCCTTGCGCCTTTCGGATCATCTCAAAGGATTGGTTTAATTATCCAGGTACAAATCAGAAATTCCCGTCTTGCCCTCCCCTGCGCACAGGAAGTGAAAAGAATTCCTCCAAGGCATATCAAAAGATAAAATGGAGAATGCAATATCGGATGCTGTGAATCTCCTCAAATTCCGCTGATATTAGTCTCAAAAATTTTTGAATCCACCAAACCGCATCCGTATATTGGTATGCAAAGGTGTATGTGCTTTTCTTTTTTTCACACAAGCACTTCAGTAATGATCAAAACTATCAGGAATTACATTTTATTTTTCTTCTTCACGTTTTGCTGCGCACATCCTATGCTTCGCGCTCAGGAATCTGTGCAGGATTCTGTAACCCTGTCCATCACCCCTTACGGGAGTTTCAGAGGGCATTTGGCAGTGGTTCGGGACGAGATTGAAATTCAGGAAAACGCCTCCCGAATTGGTTTTGAGCTATCTGTCCGCGGACAGAGGTTTCGATATTTTGCAGGCGCCGAACTGGCTATTAACTTGTTCAGGAGCCCCAAATCCCTGAATCCGGATGGAAATACCAATAGCGGTTTTCTCAGACTTGACTTTACACAGAACGCTCAGGTTTTTGCGACCCGTCTGGGTTTTCTCGGGGTGGATATGGGTAAATACGGAACATTTACAATAGGCAAACAATGGGGGCTGTATTACGATGTAAGTGGATATACAGACATGTTCAACGTGTTTGGAGGTCAGGGAAGTGCCACCTATGTCGCCAACGGAGATGGAGGGGAAACGGGAACCGGAAGAGCTTCTCAGGCCGTGGTCTACCGGAATACATTTGGCAAATTACACCTTGGAGGCCAGGTTCAGATGAGGTCTTTTGACAATGGGTACTTTATTGATGGCTTTGCCCTGAGTGCCCAGTACGAAGCATTTAAAAACTTTAGAATTGGAGCGACGTATAACAAGGCCTATTTTTCTGACTTTTTTATTTCCAACATTCTGGGGCTGAATGGTCAGCCCGAGTATTTCGTCCTGGGCGCTGCTTACAATACGGAGGTTTGGGATTTTGGACTGGTTTATGCCAGTCACACGAACGGGGATCTCGCTGAAGCTGTAGTAGAGCAAGAACTGGTCAGCGCTATTTACGATGCCAGCGGTATAGAACTTATGGCCAAATTCAAGCAGCGCACCTATACGCTTCTGGCAGGATTTAATGGCTACTATCCCGATGTGGATGACCTGCCCATCGACCCGGATTTTGAACGGCAATTCTATATCGTAGGTGCAGAATACAAACCTACCAAATACGCCTATTTCTACGCGGAATACCGATTTTCGGACAGCACCAGTTCCCTGGGCCTCGATGCATCGAATGTCTTCACTCTTGGCATTCGCCTGAATGTCAGCCGTACCTGGGAGCGTAAGATTCTCTAGCGAAGAGGGACTTTCTTAAGTCAGAATATTTGATGTAAATTGCTTTTATGAGCAACCGCATAGTCGAACGAGTGGCTGATTTTCTCCGGCGCTACCCCCCGTTTAACGAGCTTACCGCAAAAGACCTGAAACATTTGTCATCAGGTGTGGATATTCTCTACAAAGACAAAGGAACCTATATCTTTAAGGAGAATGAGCCGGCACATGATTTTTTCTACGTCATTCAGAGAGGGGCTGTCGCACTGCGCATGGGTGACGGGGGGGAGATCATCGATATTTGTGACGAAGGGGATCTGTTCGGTCTCAGGCCACTGATGGCCGGGGAGAACTACAAACTGGAAGCGGTCAGCCAGGAAGAAAGCATACTATACGCAATCCCCATTTCTGAGTTCAGGCCGCTGATTCAAAGTTACGAGGAGGTCGGGAATTTTGTCATCGAATCCTTTGCCTCCAATACCCGGAATCCCTATTCGCGGTTCACCAACGCAGATTCCATCGGGCTGCTCCCGCCCCGGATGTCCATACGAGCGGAGACGCCATTTACTGAAATCCTCCCCATACACCCGCGCAAAGACCTTGTGTTTTGTACGCCACAGACCCCGGCCCAGGAAGTGGCCACTCTGATGACAGCCCATAATGTGGGCTCTGTCCTGGTCCTTTCAGAAGGGCTTCCGGAGGGCATTATCACCGACAAAGATCTTCGAAATAAAGTGGTTACCGGACGCCATCCCATAGATGCCCCGGCTTCGGAGATTATGACGCGTCCGGTGATCACCTATCCGGCGAAGATGACCATTACCCAGGCGCAGCTGGCCATGATGAAGAATGGGATAGGTCATTTGTGCCTTACGGAAGATGGCACCACGGATACTCCCGTGGTCGGTATCCTCTCGAAATACGACCTGATGCTCGCCCTGGGCAACAGTCCGGAAGTGCTGCTTCGCGCCATCAAGAGAACGCGAAAGATCAAACGGCTAAAACCCATCCGCAACCGGGTGGAATACCTGTTGAAGGGATATCTGGAAAATAACATTCCCATGTCCATTACCATGAAACTGATTGCAGAACTCAACGATGCCTGTATTAAAAGGGTTATCGAGCTCAGTCTTCGGAAAGAGGGTAAAGCCCCGGTAGAATTTGCCTGGCTGGCCATGGGCAGCCAGGGAAGAGGAGAACAACTGCTGCATACAGATCAGGACAATGCCCTGGTCTATGAAGATGTGCCGGAAGGAGAATCCGAAAAGGTGCAGCAGTATTTTCACCAACTGGCGGTACGGGTCAATAAGGGACTTAAGACCATAGGTTATGAATACTGCCCGGCAGACATGATGGCTTCCAACCCAAATTGGTGCAAACCCCTCGGCGCATGGAAGAAAACAGTCACCGGCTGGATTCATAATCCGGGCAAGGAAGAAGTCCTCCTCTCCTCTATCTTCTTTGACTTCAATTTTACCTATGGTACCCGAAGTCTGGTGACTGAATTATCCAATCACATTTTTAGCAATGTAGACTCCTATCCGATGTTCTATTATCACCTGGCCAGTGGTGCACTGCAGAACCCTTCACCTTCAGGTTTTTTCAGACAGTTTCTCCTGGAACAGGACGGGGAGCATAAGGATTTCTTCGATTTAAAGCGCCGGGTACTTATGCCATTTACCGATGCCGCCAGGGTGCTGATCCTTTCACATCAGGTTCGGTCAATTAATAATACGGCCGAACGTTTTGAAAAACTGGCGGAATTAGAAGCGAATAATCGGGAGTTCTTCCTTTCCTGCTCCTACGCCACCAAGGCACTGCTAAAATTCCGGACCAAACAGGGCCTCTTGCATACCGATTCAGGCCGGTTTATTGCGCTGGACACTTTAAGCAAAGAAGAAAAGATTAAATTAAAACGGACTTTTAAAATCCTGAAAGAACTTCAGGAACTGATCTCCCTCAGGTTTAAGGTCACAAGTCGCGTGCTATGAAGATGTGGACCCGGGAGGATTGGAAAGCCCTTTTTAGCAGCGATAGCCGGATTCCTGAACGCGCTGTTTCCACGGTGTGTTTTGCGGTTATCGACTCGGAGACGACCGGGCTGGACCCCACAAAAGATCGCATCCTCAGCCTTGGGGGCGTGAAAATAATTCATGGGCGCATTGCGGTTCGGGATACCCTCGAAATCTTCATCGCCCAGGACCACTTTGACGCCAGCTCGGTTCCCATTCACGGAATCCTGAAAACAGGCCCAAATGCGCGAATCCCTGAAAAACAAGCTCTGGTACAACTGGGATCATATCTGGAAGACGCTGTCCTGGTCGGACATCATATCGGGTTTGATCTTGAAATGATCCGCCAGGCCCGGGGGCGCCATGGGTTACCCCCTTTGCAAAATATTGCGCTGGACACCGGCCGACTCTACCGGAAAACCCTGCTGAAAACCCCTCTCCTGCCTAAAAAACCGAGTTATAGTCTGGATGAATTAGCGAAGAAATTCGATATCTCCTGTAAGGACAGGCACACGGCTCTGGGCGACGCCTATATTACCGCGCTGGCTTTTATGCATCTCCTCGGGCAATTGAATATCAAATCAGATACTTCCCTGAGGGATCTGGTGCGTATGGCCCGGTAATCAACGACGCGTCTGCAGATACCGGGTGACGTTTTGATTAATTCGGTTTTCAATATCCGAGATGTCCCCTTTTTCGAAGGGCGTACCTAAAATATTCTCATACAACTCCACGTAACGCTCTGAAACCGAAGAGACGTAGGCGTCGGTCATTTCCGGCAGGTTTTGGCCTTCGAGCCCCTGAAAGCCCTGAGATATCAACCATTGCCTGACAAATTCCTTGGAGAGTTGTTTCTGGGCATCTCCTTTCTCCTGGCGGTCCTGATACCCCTCTGCGTAGAAATACCGGGAAGAATCCGGGGTGTGGATTTCATCGATAAGCATAATCCTTCCATCCGGAGCCCGCCCGAATTCATATTTTGTATCGACCAGAATGAGTCCTTTCTCAGCCGCCAGTTCAGATCCTCTCTGGAAAAGTTTGCGGGTAATGGATTCCAGTTGTGCGTAATCCGAAGCCGAAACGAGGCCGCGTTCCACAATAGCTTCTGCCGATATATCTTCATCGTGATCTCCCTGCTCCGCTTTGGTCGCTGGGGTTATTACAGGCTCCGGGAACCGGTCGTTCTCCTTCATGCCTTCCGGCATGTCCACCCCGCATAGGACGCGCTTGCCTGCCGCATATTGGCGGGCTGCATGACCTGCAAGATACCCCCGGATCACCATTTCAACTTTAAAAGGTTCACAACGCACCCCGACTGTGACGTTAGGGTCCGGCATGGCTTCTATCCAATTGGGGACTATATCACGGGTCGCCTGCATCATTTTAAAGGCGAGCTGATTCAGAATCTGGCCTTTGTAGGGTATGCCCTTGGGAAGCACCACATCAAAGGCGGAGAGACGGTCGGTAGCCACGACGACTAAAAGGTCTTTCTCGAGAAAATACACCTCTCGAACCTTTCCCTTATACACCTTCTGTTGCCCGGGAAATGTAAAATCTGTGCTGGTAATGGTTTGGCTCCTCATTAGTTCTGGTGTTCGATGGTTTTATACGCATCTATCACCTTTTTGACGAGCTTGTGGCGGATGACATCCTTGTCGTCGAGATAGATGATTTCGATCCCCTTAATATTTTTCAAAATCAACAAAGCCTCCTTAAGTCCGGAAATTACCCTCCGCGGCAAGTCGATCTGGCCCGGATCTCCCGTGAGCAAAAATTTAGCGCTTTTCCCCATCCGCGTCAAAAACATCTTCATCTGAGCGTGGGTAGTGTTCTGGGCCTCATCTAAAATGACAAAGGCATGGTCGAGCGTACGGCCCCGCATAAAAGCCATAGGGGCTATTTGAATGGTGCCGTCTTCGATATATTTAACCAGGCGCTCTGCGGGAATCATATCCCGAAGGGCATCATACAGGGGCTGCATATACGGATCGAGCTTCTCTTTGAGGTCCCCGGGCAAAAAGCCCAGATTCTCCCCGGCCTCCACAGCGGGTCGGGTGAGTATGATACGCTTCACTTCCTTGTTTTTAAGCGCCCGAACGGCAAGGGCCACTCCCGTGTAGGTCTTTCCCGTACCTGCCGGCCCGATGGCAAAAACCATATCGTTTTTTCCCATGGCATCTACGAGTCTGCGCTGGTTGACCGTCTGGGCTTTGACCATACGGCCGTTAACCCCGTGTACCAGCACATCGCTGCTGGATGCCGAAGAAGCGTAATCCTCCTTTTCATTGCTGCTCAGGATTCGCTCGATCCCATTTTCATCCAGTTTGTTGTAACGGGAAAAATGTTCAATCAACATTTGAAAGCGTTTTTCAAACTCCTCCAGCGAAGGAGGATCCCCATAAACTTTGATCTTATTGCCTCTTGCGACAATTTTAAGTAGGGGAAACGATTTCTTAAGAAGGTCTATGTTTGCATTCCGATCCCCGAAGAAGTCCCGGGGATTAATGTCTGTAAGTTCGAGGATGAGTTCGTTCAAAAAGAATGGAGTGTTTATAAGTGCCCTGAACAGATGCGGTCAGCCGCCCTTTTTTTTACTTAATTTTGCTTCACAAACTTACGTAAAATTCAATTTGACGCCTTAAAAAAATATTAACAGCCAAGGATGCCAATCATCACTCTGACCACAGATTTTGGGCTTAAAGATCATTATGTAGGCGCTATAAAAGGGCACATATACAGTGAACTTCCAGGGGCTACCCTTGTTGATATTTCACATCAGGTGAGCCCCTTCCACATTCAGGAATGTGCCTATCTGCTCAAAAATGCCTACAGGGCTTTTCCGGAGGGCAGTATTCATATTGTCGGGGTGGATTCCGAAAAAACATCCGAGAATACGCACCTGGCCCTGCTGGTCGATGGCCATTTCTTTATTACAGCGGACAACGGCGTCATCAGTCTGATCACCGACGAGGTTACCCCGGACAAAGTCGTTGAAATTCAATTGCCCAATACGATATCCAGTCCGTTCCCGGTGCTGGATGTCTTTGTAAAAGTCGCCTGCCACCTGGCGCGGGGCGGAACCCTTGAGGTCATTGGCAAACCCTTTGCGGGACTGCGCTCCATCCGGGAAAATGCCCCTACGGTCACCAACAATGGGAACACCATCCTGGGTACTGTGCTCTACATCGATAACTACGGAAATGTCGTGACCAATATTCATAAAAATCTTTTCGAAGCGTATCGGAAAGGGCGGGCCTTTACTCTGGAAGCCCGCAATAAGAAACTCAATGAGATCCATAAAAAATACAGCGATATTGTCAACTATGAACTCGACAAGCCTCAGCGGCGCGGGGCCGGAGATTTGATGGCCCTTTTTAATTCCGCCGGCTATATTGAACTGGCCATATACAAGAGCAACCCCAATACCGTTGGAGGGGCGGCCACCCTACTCGGATTAGACTATCGCGATACCGTATTGATAAATTTCACATAGATGCTGACCCGAATTGTAAAAATGACCTTTGAACCGGAAAATATCCCTAGTTTTGAACGCCTTTTCCAGGCCTCCGAAAAGTGGATACGCAGTTTTCCCGGCTGCCTGAAGGTAAACCTGCTGCAGGATATGAAGGACCCTTCGGTCTTTTTTACCTACAGCCAATGGGAGTCTGAAGCGGCTCTGGAAGCCTACCGGCAGTCTGAGTTTTTCCAGGGTGTCTGGGGCCAGACCCGGACCTTGTTTTCAGAGCGACCAAAAGCCTGGAGCCTGAGATTGAGGGATATTTAAAAGCTATTTTTATGTGGCCTGTTTTTAAAAAAGAAATCAGCGCGTTCTTCACAAGTCCGGTCGGATACCTGGTTATGGGTCTTTTCCTGGTATTATCCGGATTATTTCTATGGGTTTTTAAAGGCCCCTATAATATTCTGGACTATGGGTTTGCGGACCTCAGCCTCTTTTTCCTCTTAGCGCCCTGGATCTTCCTGCTGCTGATCCCGGCCGTTACCATGCGTTCCTTTTCGGAAGAGCGAAAACTGGGGACCCTGGAACTCCTGCTCAGTAAGCCTATTTCCACGACCGCGCTTGTCCTCGGGAAGTATTTCGGAGCCCTGGTGCTCGTGCTGATCGCTATCCTCCCTACCCTGCTCTATGTGGCCACCATATACAACTTGGGCACCACCGCCGGGAATATGGATGCCGGCCTGATCTGGGGGTCCTATGGTGGCCTGGTACTGCTGATGGCGCTCTATGTTTCAATCGGCCTGCTGTGCTCCACCCTAACGGAGAATCAGATCGTCGCTTTTCTCGGCGCAATCCTGTTGTGTTTTCTAATGTATTATGGTTTTGAGAGTCTGTCTACCCTCTTTGCTGACGGAAATTCAGCCCTTAGTATCCAGCGTTTAGGTATGAAAGCGCACTATGAACGCATCAGCCTGGGAATTGTCGATAGCCGGGATGTAGTGTACTTCCTGTCTCTTATTGCATTCTTTATTTTTCTGAGTATCCACCGGCTAAATCATCTCAAAAAATGAAAAGGCAGTCGTTTCTTTTAGTGGGTTTAGCAGGCCTGATTGTGGTTCTGGCCGTGAATTGGATCGCCCAAACTGTATATGCCCGTTGGGACCTGACAGAGGACCAGAGATTTACACTCTCCCCCCCGAGTAAAGAGGCCGCCCAGTCGCTCCAAAGCGCTGTGATCGTTGAAGTGCTCCTGGACGGGGAGCTTCCGTCAGAATTTGCACGCCTTCAGCAAGAAACCCGCTTGCTCTTAGAACAGTACAGTCAGGTTAATCCCGTCATAAAATACACTTTTCAGGACCCGGTAGCCGGAGCGGAATCCAACCCGGAAATGGCACAGCAACTTCAGGCCATGGGGCTCAAGCCCGCCAGCGTGACCGTGGAAGAAAACAATAAGGTATCTCAGGAAGTGGTCTTTCCATGGGCCCTGGTCACCTATGAAAATCGGACCGAGAAAGTATCCCTCCTCCGAAACCAACTGGGTGCCGACATGGAAGCCCGGGTGAACAATTCAATTCAAAACCTGGAATACGCCTTCTCCAATGCCTTTGCGAAACTCGGAATTGCAGATAAAAAGCAAGTCGCCATCCTCAAAGGGAACGGGGAACTCGAAGATATTTTTCTCGCCGACTTTATCACCTCCCTCAGGGATTATTACGATATAGCCCCCTTTACGCTGGATTCTGTGGCCGGGACGCCCCAGCAGGTACTCGAAGAGCTCAGCGGGTTTGATGCCCTGGTGATCGCCAAACCCACAGAACCCTTCAGCGAAGCCGAAAAACTGATTCTCGACCAGTATATGGTCAAGGGCGGCAAAACACTTTGGCTCCTGGATGCGGTGGGGATGGACCTGGACAGCCTTCTGAATGAAGAAGGAGAGGCTGTGGCCCTGCCGCGGGACCTGAACCTCAACGACCTTCTATTCCGCTACGGCATACGGATGAATCCCAATTTGGTGAGTGATCTGTATGCCACCCAAATCGTCCTGGCGACCGGGGAAGGCAATGCCTCCCAATACGATCCACTGCCCTGGGTGTACCATCCCATGGTATTTTCCTCTGAAAACCATCCGGTGAATACCAATATGGAAGCGCTGCGTATGCAATTTGCCGGGAGCATTGACACTCTGGAAAACGCCTACGCAAAAACCGTACTCTTCAGGTCCTCCCCCCTTTCAAGGGTGGAAGGGACCCCAAAAATCGTAAGCCTGGAGTCCATTCAGCAAGCGCCGGATCGAAGCGCTTACGGGCCCGGTGGATTCCCACTGGCGGTTCTGGTGGAAGGGGCTTTTGAGTCGGCATTTCGCAATCGCGTTAGATCTGTGGAACTTCCGGATTTCAGAGAAAGCGGAGCGGAGAACAAGGCACTGTTTATTAGCGATGGAGACCTGATCGCCAATCAGGTCAGAAATGGACGGCCCCTGGAACTGGGCTATGATAAATGGACGAACAATTTCTACGGCAATAAGGATTTTCTGATCAATGCGATGAATTATCTCCTGGCAGATACCGGACTTATAAACATCCGCACCAAACAAGTATCCGTACCCCTGCTGGATCCCGAAAAGATCTCAGCGGGCAGGACCCGGTGGCAGCTCCTGAATATCGGAATACCGCTGATATTGATTTTACTGCTCGGGGGTCTTGTGAATTGGCTGCGACGCCGGGCATATGCCTGATCCTTGTTGATAAGTTTGTTTTCCCTCAAACATCATTTAAGATATATTTGTCTTCGGACCTGTTTTCGGGGTCCTTGATTCGTTAATGACACGTTGAAAGCCTATCACTTATGAAATTTATCGTATCCAGCACTTACCTTTTAAAGCAATTACAGGTACTCGGTGGTGTAATCAGCAACAGCAACACCCTGCCCATTCTGGATAACTTTCTCTTCGATCTGAAAGAAAACCAACTGGCCGTTTCAGCCTCTGACCTGGAAAGCACCATGAGCTCGGTCCTGGAAGTGGATTCTACGGATACGGGAACGATAGCCGTACCGGCGCGACTGCTGTTAGATACCCTTAAAACCTTTCCGGAACAACCCCTGACCTTTGTGGTTGAGGACAACAATACGGTTGAAATTAGTTCCAGCCACGGGAAATATGCCCTCGCCTATGCCGATGGGGCTGAATTCCCCAAGGCCGTTGAGTTATCCGATCCGAGTACCACGAATATCATGGGGGATATCCTGGCGACAGCGATTAATAAGACCCTCTTTGCAGCAGGAAATGATGACCTGAGACCGGTTATGAGTGGCGTATTCTTTCAATTGAATCCTGAGAGCCTGATTTTCGTCGCTACAGACGCACACAAATTGGTCAAATACGAAAGAAAGGACATCAAAGCGAATGAGGCGGCAGAATTCATCATGCGTAAAAAGCCCTTGAACCTGCTCAAAAACATTCTTTCGGGCAGCGATGATGAAGTGAAGATTGAATACAATGACACGAACGCCCGATTCACTTTCGGCAACAGCGTTCTTATCTGCCGACTGATAGATGGGAAATATCCGAATTACGAAGCGGTTATTCCCAGAGAAAACCCTAATAAACTCACCCTGGACAGGAGCTCCTTTTACAACTCAGTGCGCAGGGTTTCGATATTTTCCAGCAAAACAACTCACCAGATCCGTTTGAAAATGGCTGGAACTGAGTTGAAGATTTCGGCTGAAGACCTGGACTTTTCAAACAAAGCCGACGAAAGACTTCAATGCAGCTATGAGGGAGATGACATGCAAATTGGTTTCAACTCGCGGTTTTTGATGGAAATGCTGAACCATTTGAACTCAAACGAGATTCTTTTGGAGATGTCTTTGCCAAATCGTGCAGGCATTCTAACCCCTGTGGATGGGCTGGAAGAAGGTGAAGAAATCACTATGCTTGTCATGCCCGTTATGCTGAGTAATTGATCAGGTCAACAGGGCTAATTTCTTGTATTTCTTGACCTTAGTCTTACCCTAAATTTGGAATTTTGGGTGCATATGCTTATCTTGCACCACAGAAAATAGTTGAATCCCCCAAGTATTCAATTTATTTTTTAGTGAAACTTAAGGACTTTCTACGAGCTTTAACGCTGGTTTTCAGTCTCTTGTTTTTTTACAAGGAAGTGGAACGGAAATAAATGCCTATGAAAAAAAGACTACTCCTCCTACTAATTTTATTGGTTACATTTTCTTTGTCCTATGGGCAAATGGACTATTCTGAAGTGCAATTCAGGAGTTACATCTACAAATACAAGGAAAATCAGCCGCGAACCTCAGAGATAGGCATTGAAAAAGAATTCCTCGAAGAGATTGTCTTCCTTTTGGGCAAGGATATCTATACCCGTCAGGAACTGGAAGAAATCGTATACAAGACCTGGCTGGCTATGGAAAACCCCAAGGTTTTTGATTATGTATACAAGGATTTTGCCGTTTCTTCAAACAAGAACTGGGGAAGTGAGAATGAAAATGGAGAAATCGTGCTGGAGCCCAACCCCTATCTGACCGACTGGACTGTAAGTGATGACGAGTATCCCTATTTTCAATTGGCGCTCAACAAGATCCTGGAGCATTTCCAACTCATGACTTATGGAGACGACGCTGAAAGTGTAGCCAGTTCGTTTAACAATCTTCTGATTACCAGAGATTTTGAACTTAAGGAACCCAGGGATGACGACTGGGCCTACTCCTATCTCGAAACCATTAACCAGGACCTGGCACAACAAGGATTGGTGGCCCTGGTTACCAAAGGATATTATAACATTATTGTTTGTGACCTGGAGAGCAAGGAAAAGCTCACAGGCCTATTTGAAAAATTCAAGTGGGAATTGGTTCAACCCTAATTCCTGCTGAAGTTCCCCTCATTGTATCTGCTTTTAGAAATAAAAGCAGATTTTTTTTTACTAATTTAGCCAATAAAAGGGGGTTCATTTCGTTAAAAAACCAAACGAATTCGAACGTTAAACACTATCAACGGTGAAAAAGGTCGCTTTTCTGATTTTCTTCCTGCTCTGTGGAATTGGCGCTTTTTCTCAACAAAAGGATTACACTGAGATCAAGTTCAAGAGCAAGCTGCGGCATTACACCAAAGTCAAGCCCAAAACAAAAGAATTTGGCATTAACAAAGCGCTATTTGACGAATTGGCCGACAAGCTCACCATGGATGCCTATGACGACAAGGAAAAGGCCTTGTTGGCCAATAAGTTGTGGTTAGCAGTTTCCGATCCTCAAAAATTCGACTTCGTCTATAAGGATTATTCCCTGAATACTATTAAGAACTGGGGAGTCAAGATCAAATTTGAGGATCCCAATTTCGAACCTAACCCCTACCTGGCCAAATGGACTGTTACAGGTGATGAATTCTTATACTTCCAGTGGGCGATCACACAGATTTTGACTTATGAAGGGCTGATGGCTTACAGTGAAAAAGCCAAAGTCGCCCAGAAAGCCATACACGAGCTCGTAGTGATCAAGCATTTGAACTTCTATGCTCCTCGCCCGGACGAATACGCTTATGACTACCTACACCGCAACAATTCCTTGCTGGCAAGAAAAAACCTGGTCATTTTGATCTACAACTACCATTTTGACTACCTGGTTTGCAGACTGGATGAAAAGGATCGCGTAATCGAACTCCTCGGAAAGCTCAAATGGGAGTTTGTGGTGCCTTAAAAGAATCTATTCCTCTACGGCAAACGCATCGACCGGCTCATTGAACCCTATATACAACACGCATGGATCCTTGCTGACGCATTTGGCTGTATGCGGCTTTTTCGCCGGACCGACAGCGTAATTGCCCCGCTTCCTGGTTGAAGTTTCTTCTCCTTTGTAGGTCACTTCCCTTTTGCCGGAAAGCAGGACCATTCTCTCAGCTGAGCTGTTGGTGAAGAAGGGGCTGATCAAGTGAGTCGATCGGTAAAGGCCTTTGCCCCGGCGACAGTAGCCAATGCCTCCGCTGGTTTTGGAATTGCCTTGTCCCGAAGCGGACGAGGGCTAGCTGTGTCAGAAGCTGCGCGCAATGGCGGGGAAGGAGCTGTGGTAGTTTATCGCTACTTTCGAAAAGACGATGTGTGGAAGCCCCTGGGAGATCCTATTCTCGGCGTCACTATCAATGGAACGGCAGAGGAACTTGGGTCCGGCATCTCTTTGTCTGACAACGGAAGAGTGTTGGCCGTCGCTGCAAATCATAAAGTGCGGAGAGGGAAGGCCAGGGTATATGTTCGACTTGGTCGCACCTGGGTGCAGCTCGGTCAGGAAATCGAAGGGGAGTATCTTGGCGCTGACCTTGATAGAGTTTCGCTCTCCAGTAGTGGGTTCAAAATGGCAACAGGATCAGTTGGCTATGGCGATGAATGGCCAGATGATTTAGAAGGTCGTGCCGGAATTTTCAGATTCCGTGGCCGCAGGCCTTTCTAGTCTTGATGCAGTATGCGTAACCTAGCTAGCAAACTAGCAACCTAATACATATCGGTATTCACAATTTCAACTGTGCGTTGTATTCACCGCTCCTTTCGTTGTTTCACAACATCCACACATGACTACACATCGTCCTGGCTTGGGCCTGTATCTGCTAAACAAATAGGTAGCAACCCGCTTCCTGACCCGTAA
>CAKZOC010000011.1 GCA_937136025.1 uncultured Bacteroidota bacterium | reverse complement strand
AAGTGATTTTGAAAGCAGAGACATGGAAACTGACAAATACCAGTAAGAAGTCTCCTGGACAGGGCTAGATATGATAAAAATACGTTGTTGGAATAATAATGATTCTAGGGATGATTGATAATTATTGATTAAAAATGGTAACACCACCAGAGCCAAGACCCAGGCCATGGAAAATGCATTAAAAAAAGCCCTGCTGGTTGCCGGGGCATCCGTATCCAGTGTCCAGCAAGTGGTTAATGGTCTCATTACCCAGGACGAGATCCGTGTTCGCGCCAGCGGCAGCGTCAACTCGTTGGAATTGATCAGCGAAAACTATACCAATGATCTAGTGACCATCACCATAAGGGCCGATATTTTTCCGCAAGAAAAGCAATGTTTTTCCTCTGACTATCGTAAAACCCTACTATTAACTCGCAGCAATTTATTAAACCGCGAGCAAGCCAACATTGGCGGTATTTATGCGTTAGATAAAGTTATGATGCAAAAACTTGCCGCCAAGCTTAACAACGAAGGGCGTTATCTGGATACTAAATTGGCACTGAAAAGCAGAACAGAATTTTCACGGTTAAATGAAAGCCTCAATGCCGAGGCGATCAAAAGCCTGACCATGAACTTGTCCGATCTGACCGATACCCAATATGTGATGTATTCTGAAATTTCCGACATTTCCTTTGCCCGACAAGAGAATAACAGCTGGCAATTCTGGCAGGAAGACATCTTTGATCGCCACTTTAACATTGCTCTTTATATCTATAACGGCACTAATGGCGAGCTGATATTCAACCAGGAATACCAAAATTCGGCGCCCTGGACATTCACCAAACGCGCACAGCTTGACCTAAATAGCGACACTTTCTGGAACAGCGAATACGGTAATATTATCAACCAAACGCTTGATGACATTACCATGGATATTGACGAGAACATGATGTGCCAACCAACACGCGGGCGCATTGTTCAGCTGGCAGGCAACTCCATCACCATCAACCTGGGCAAACGCCACGGTGTGCAGGAAGGCGACGAGTTTGTTGTCGGCTCCCTTTTTGGGGGTTTCGTTCAGGACGATAAAGCCTTCGCCTTTCAGGCGGGCGATTTCGCTGTGGATGTCTTCCACCTCAAAAGCGATGTGGTGAATGCCCTCTCCTTTCTTCTCCAGGTACTTCGCAATGGGGCTGTCTTCCCGGGTGGCTTCCAGGAGTTCGATCTTGTTGGGGCCCGACTTAAAAAAGGAGGTGCGCACCCCTTCGCTGCCCACCTCTTCCATTTTATAGGCAGGGGCTCCGAAGAGTTTTTCGAATACCGCGTTGGAGGCGTTCAAATCTTTGACGGCAATCCCGATGTGTTCTATTTTTCGCATTCTCCGGCTTTGTACTGTAAAATTACGCACTTTGTCTGTATTTTTGCCCCATGGAGAGTCAACGACAGAAAAAAATTGGCGGATTGCTGCAACAGGATCTGGCTGAAATCCTGCAACGCATGGCGATTGATGCCGGGCTGAAGGGGATCATCCTCTCCGTTTCCAAAGTGCACGTGGCCCCGGACCTCTCCAATGCCCGGGTATACGTCAGTATTTTCCCCACCAAGGAGGCAGGGCCGCTCCTGAAAGGCATACAGGCCGATAAGGTCGCCATTCGGCACGAACTCGCCCAGCGGACCAAAAACCAGCTGAGACGGGTGCCGGAACTCCACTTTTACCTGGACGATTCCCTGGACTATATCGAGAATATTGAGAAATCCCTGAAAGACGGGGAAGACCCCATAGAAAATCCGGACTTGCTGGATCGCCGTAAAAAATCCTGAGGGTGAGATTTCCACTCTACATCGCCAAACGATACCTCCGCTCCAAAAGCAGTCAGAACGCCGTCAACATTATCAATGCCGTGACTTTTGCCGTCATCGTCATCGGTTCGGCAGCCCTGTTTATCGTGCTTTCCGGGTTCTCCGGCTTAAAATCCTTCAGCGTTTCCTTTAGCAATACCTTCGATCCGGACCTGAAAGCCTTTCCGGTCAGTGGCAAGACTTTTGTCCTGGACCCCACTACGGCCGAAGCGCTCCGGGCCCTCCCGGAGGTGGCCTCTTTTTCTGCCGAATTGGAGGAGCGCGTGTACCTCACCCACAATCAGAAAAGCAGTATCGCCTACATCCGGGGGGTGGACAGCGCCTATTCCCGTACCACGGGTATTGACAGTGCCCTCTTCACGGGCCAGTGGGACCTGATCGGCCAGCAAACCGTGACCGGTATTGGGTTGGCCAATCTTTTAAACCTGAGCGTTCAGGACTACCGCAGCCCGCTCATCGTGCTGACCCCGAAACCGGGGAAAGGCGGTTTGGGCAGCGGCGGCTTATCAGAAAAACCCTACAATCAGGTGTCTTTGGTGCTCAGCGGGGTCTATCAACTGGAAAAGAACCTCGATCAGAAATACCTTTTTGCCGAACTCCCCCTGGTCCAGTCCCTGCTGGAACGCGATTACGATCAGGTTTCTGCCGTAAACTTTAAACTGGCCCCCGACATAGACGAAAAAACGGCCCGGGCGGCTATCGCCAATGTCATGGGGGCCGGCATTGAACTTAAAAACCGGCGGCAGCTCAACCAGACGCTCTACCGCATGCTCAACACGGAGAACCTGGCCACCTACCTCATCTTTACCCTGGTCCTGATCATCGCGCTCTTTAATGTGGTGGGGGCCATCATCATGATGATCCTCGACAAACAAGGGCACTCCCGCACCCTCTATTCTCTGGGGTTAACCCTGAAAGACCTGAGGCGGATTTACTTTATTCAGGGGGTTCTGGTCACCGCGGCCGGAGGCCTTATCGGCCTGGTGATCGGCAGCATCCTCATCCTCTCCCAACAGTATTTCGGCTGGCTGAAAATCACCCCTTCCCTGGCCTATCCGGTCTCCTATGAACTCCTGAATGTGCTTTTGGTATTGGTGACCATTACGGTCCTGGGCGTACTGGCGGCGAAGATTGCCAGCAACCGGATCAACTACAAACTGCTGAAAGGCGGGTAAGTTTCCCTAGGCGAACACATGGCCCGCAAAGGCTTCCATGGCCTCGTCAAAGGCTTCAAAAACATCCGAGGCGTCATCACTGGTCACCATCTTCATCCGGTAGGGTTTGAAATTCGGAATCCCCTTGAAGTAATTGGAATAGTGCCGGCGGGTTTCTAAGACCCCCAGGGTCTCCCCTTTCCAGTCGATAGACATCTGCAGATGCCTCCGCGCGGCCGTCACCCGTTGTTCCATGGTCGGGGGCGGCAAATGCGTGCCTGTTTTAAAAAAGTGTTTCACTTCCTTAAAAAACCACGGGTATCCAATAGAGGCGCGCCCGATCATCGCCCCGTCCAGGCCGTAGTCATCGCGCATGCGCATGGCCGCTTCCGGAGTGTCCACATCCCCATTGCCAAAAACGGGGATATGCATCCTCGGGTTATTTTTTACCTGGGCAATGGGTTTCCAGTCCGCCTGCCCTTTGTACATCTGTACCCGGGTGCGCCCGTGGATGGAAATGGCCTGTATGCCCACATCCTGCAGCCGCTCGGCGACCTCGACGATTTTAATGGAATCGCTGTCCCAGCCCAGTCGGGTCTTTACCGTTACCGGCAGGTGGGTGCGTTTGACCATGGCCTCCGTGAGCTTCACCATCAAGGGGATGTCCCTGAGAATCCCCGCCCCGGCGTTTTTACACACTACTTTTTTCACCGGGCAGCCAAAATTGATGTCGATGATGTCCGGATTGGTTTCGGTGACGATATCGATGGCCTGCAGCATGGAGTCGAGTTCGGCCCCGAAAATCTGAATGCCCACCGGGCGTTCCTTTTCGTAGATGTCGAGCTTTATCACGCTCTTGGCGGCATCGCGGATCAGGCCTTCGGAAGAGATGAACTCCGTGTACATGACATCGGCGCCCTGCTCCTTACACAGGGTGCGAAAAGGGGGGTCGCTCACATCCTCCATGGGCGCGAGCAGCAGGGGAAATTCCGGAAGTTCAATACGGCCTATTTTGGGCATGGCTGACGTTTTGGAAGTGCAAAATTACAAATTACCCCGAAACTCCCGTGGGATTACTCATTTTCAATGCGTTGGAGCTCGTCCTTATCCAGATCCGCATTCCGGTTTTGCAGGCGGAAGTTTCCAAAATTATAGGTAAAGCCCAGGCGCACAAAACGGGTTTCCTGACGCCAGAAAAAGGAGATGTCCTGGTTGGCATACCGGGCGGCTTTAGGGGCATTCGTACGGCCCAAAACATCTTCTACCGTCAGTGAAATCACCGCCCGGTCGTCCCAAAGGGTCTTTCGGAGCCCCAGATTGAGGGTAATGGCTTCAGAAATAAGGAAAGCCCCGTCCAAAAAACCACTCAGGTAAAGCAGGTTGGCCTCCCCGGTGAGGTTTCCATCGTTGGAGAGCGTAAAGGAATTGCCCAAATAGCCGTAAAAGCCGGTGACTTTATTCACGTAGGTTTCAATGTCGCTCTCTTCGGCGAAAATGGTATTCTCCTCGTAAAAAAGGGAGCTGTAGGAGTACAGATACCAAAAGGAGGTAATCGGGGTGGACACCGTAAAATCGAGCCCGTACGAGAGGCTGCCCGCCACATTTTGTTCGGTCTGCCTGAGGGTGAGGTTCTCGTTGTCCTGAAAGCTGACCGTGGCCAGATAATTCCCGTTATCCCGGTAATAGAGATCTACAAAAAAAGTGTCGTTCAGCGACCAGTTCAAATTGAAATGATGGCTGAAGGCGGGCACGAGATTCGGGTTTCCCTGCTGAAATTCATTCTCGTTGAGGAAAAAACGAAACGGGTTTAAATCGGCGTAATTCGGTCGTGTGAGCCTGCGGGCATACGAAAAAGACAGGCTTTGCCGCTCCGTGAGGTCCCGGGACAGAAAAACAGACGGAAAGAACTCCAGGTAACTCTGCCGGTTGATCTCAGACAGGGTCAGGGACTCTGCTTTCACTTCCGTTTGTTCCGCACGCAGCCCGAGCTTGAGCGTCCAGGGATCCCAGTTTTTGTTCAGGGTCGCATAGGCCGCATACACCTCTTCGTCGTAATTAAACCGGTCTGAGAGGGCGATATCAAAGGAACGCTGGTTGTCCTCCCCTGTGAAATATTCAATGGTGTTCCGCGATCGTATAAAAGAGCCTTTCACCCCGGCCTCGAAACTTCCCGAAGTGATGGGGGTATACCAATCCAGCTGTCCCGTGAAAATGTCGATGTACTGTTCGGCGTCTGTGGAAAAGGGGAAATCCCGAAGGAAGGCTCCGGACGGATCAAAGTACGTGCTGAGTCCGTCCTGACCGCTGCTTACCTCATAGTAGGTATAGTGGCCGTTCGCTTTAAGGGTGGCCCCGTCTTTTTTGAGTTTGCGGGTATAATTCAGGTCCAGGGAGGTGTTGAGCTGGTCGGCCTCGGTTTGCTGAAGCGTCTGCAGGGTTGAATCCACCGCTCCGACCCCATTTCGCATGATCGTTTGCAGCGTATAGGCATCGCTTTTGTTCGGAGAATACGTCACATTGGAGGTGAGGTTGAGCTGATCGCGCTCGGAAAGGTCATAATCCAGAATGAGGTTCAGCTGCTGGGCCTGAGTCCGGCTCACCCGCTCCGTATCGGACTGCCAGCGGGAAAACACGGTGTTCTGATCATTGATAAAATTGACGTCGTTCTCGAGTTCCAAAAGCGCCTTGCGGGGACTTATGGCATAGTTGGCAAAAATTCCGAATTTCTCCCCCTTAAAGTAATGGCTTGTGGAGAAGCTGTACTTGGGGAAAACCGCCTGGGTATACT
>CAKZOC010000010.1 GCA_937136025.1 uncultured Bacteroidota bacterium | reverse complement strand
TGAAGGACTCCAAAACGGTAGGCCGAAACACACGGGCCAAAACAAAGGGCAGAATAAAAACGGATTCCCCGGCAAGGATCAGCAGAACCAGGAAGTACCAGGGGGCATTTTGTTTTTTACCAGACGACATGTATCAGGGGTTAGGGTAATCCCGGCATTTAAAAAAACAAGGGCTTTGCTGCCCTGAAGGATTAAACACACCGAAAAATTTGCGTGCCTAAAGTTAACGTTATTTTTTTTCCATCTTCAGATGGAAGATAAACCTCCGTCTATGGAACAAAGGCCAAAGGAAGGGCGGATGTCGATGGTTAGTTTCACAAATGGCATGCACATACTACGCTTTCATTCAGGGCAGGCCATGCAGATCTGCTCTGGTATTCGCCTCAGGACTCGGCATCCTTTTCCGGATCCTCTTTTCGGAAGGTTTGCCGGTAGCGTATATACAGGCGGATCCCCAGTCGTGCAAAGAGGATTATGGCAATCAGGGAGATAATATCAATCGCTTCCAAAAAAAATGAGCGTATAAAAAGTTAAGTGGTGCTGCCCGTAATTCCGTCTCCATCAATATCCCTGGATAAATGCTCTTCCAGAGCCTCAAGGGTTTTTCGGAGTTGGGCTCGGGTGTGTTCCTGTTGTTTTTCTAGTTGCGCTACACGTTCTTCAAGATTTTCGGCCTTCTTTTCTTGTTTGTCCAGTTCGTCTTGTTGCAGTAAATCCCAAAAAATTCCCATAGAGTTCTCTTTTTAAAGGTTAGATAAGTTGAAGTTTCGTAAACATAGGTCAAGCCTGCCTTTTTCTTTTAGGCTGCCTGCTTTTTCCTCCCTTAGGCCAGGACAGCAGGGATTAATAACACGCTATAGGTGCCCTTAAGTCTAATAGGTCAAGCCGCTGCTAAAAGACTCGGGGGTAAGATTTTTGCCAAAGGCCAGTGCGTGCATTACGTCAGGACGCGCTTCAAGCCCGCATTGAAGGCCTCTACTTCCTCTATTCTCCCGGTACTGATGCGTGCCCAATCGAGCAGGGGCGGGAAGGGGCGTCCGATCTGCACCCCTTCAGCCCCCATTTTTTTAATGAGATTATTGATAGGCATCCCGCTTTTAAAAAACACAAAGTTGGTGTGCGAACGGATGTATTCGATATTCATTTGATCGAGCTGGCTGTAAATCAAGTTTTTGCATTTCTCGTTTTGAGCCAAACTAAATTTATAAAAATCTGTATCTGCCAGAGCTTGTCGGGCCGCCATTATGGCGAGCGTATTGGTGTTGGCCATGAGGGAATCCTGAAGTCTTCTGGCGATATCGGGACGCGCCACTAAATACCCGATACGGAGTCCGGCCAGGCCATAAACCTTGGAAAATGTCTTGGAAACTATAACATTATACCCTTCACGTACAAGACCTGTCATGGACGGATAGTCGGGTTCGGTGATATAGTCGTAATAGGCTTCATCGCTGAAAACAACCGCTTTAGAGGCGGTGGAACTGCAAAAATCGCGCAGTCGACCGGCGTCGAGAAGCGTGCCCGAAGGGTTGTTCGGGTTACAGATAAAGATCAGACGGGTTTTTCCGGTAACCCTGCGGTCCATGGCGTCCAGATCGTGGGTAAGGGTTTCATCCAGGGGAACCCGATGTACATACCCTCCAAAATACTCCGCGTAGCGCAACAAGGCCTGAAAAGTGGGGTCGGCCGCAACGATTTCGCCCCCTTCAAGGCCGTATACCAGTCCTGCAGCCTTAAGCCCTTCGGTAGAACCTCCGGTAATTACAATACAATCCTCAGAAACTTCCTCCTTTTTGGCGATATCGCGGACCAGTTCCTTTATATACTGGAACGGGTAGCGACACCCCGCATCAAAGTTTTCCTGAATGACCTTTCGTACAGAATCAGAAGGCCCGTAGGGATTTTCATTGGAATTGAGTTTGGCAGGCCCTGCCCATGGGAATTGGCGATCCGGGATGAGCGAGGCGTAGCTCTGAATTCCTCCTAAAAGCGTAAATCCACCCCCAAGGGCAATTGTTTTCAGCCAGTTTCTTCTATCGGTAGTGTTCATGGATGTTCCTTTTGAGCAAAAGGTACAAATTAATCCGGAACTCCAATGGACTCTAAAGCGACGCTCGGCTCTTCAATTTCAAAAATCAGATGGAGCTAAGTGAATATATGAGTAGCGCTCAAGGCGCTGCTAATTATAGAAGGTATTACTCAGCAGGATCGCCAAAATCAGAATCACCATAGTGAGATTTACGGTAAGGGCGATAACTTTTTTTTCAGTGAGGGGCTCGTGAATACCTTTGAGGATGAAATAGGTGCCTGCAACCCCGAGTAGGCCGGAACCGATAATCGGAAGGCCAAAGAGAACTTTTGAAATCACGGGTTGAATATTCAGGCTGATCGTGACAACCGCAACGCCTAATAGGATCAAAATCCACATGCTCATTTTATAAGATCGATCTGTATAATTGAAATCCTGTTGCATGATTCATAGGTTTTGGTTAGATGACCCGTACATTGAGTTTAAGCCCCTCGATGATCCCTATAATATTCATAACACTTTCCTGAAGGTGATTGCGAATCAGAAAGTTCGGAATGCGAATCGTGGTAAACCCATTCTTAAAGGAGTGCATGGCGGCCTCGAGGTCGTTTAAGGCTTGCTCATGGGATAGGGATTCATACCCGGAGTCCACTTCAATATTTAGCTTCACTCTTGAAATAGACAGGTCTACAGTGTTTTTTCCATCCCACCACGCCAGCATGGGCTTTACTCCGGCCTGAATAAGCCCGTAGTAGAGGATGGCAGCTTCCCGCGGGATTTGATTTGTGTTTACGAGGCGTTCGAGACGTTTTCGATGCACGGAGCACAGCTCCGTTTGGAATAGTTCAATCGATTCCCGATGGTCCAGATAACTCAACTTTTTTTTACACTCCAGACATGTCATTCAAAATGGGTTTTAAGCACGATAATGGTTTTAATAACCCCGTGGAAAAAAAAATAGTATATACAATTCGATGTACGACACACTTAGGAGGGATCTACCTCTGACTTTTAGATGAAATGCACAAAAATGCCGATTTGACCTTCCCAACTTTTGGCAAAGGAGAATTCCTATCTTTAACCTGAACGGAATTGTGTTTGCCTATGTTTAAGAATGCCGGCCCGGGAATGTTAATAGCCGCGGCTTTTGTGGGCCCCGGAACAGTTACGACCTGTATACGGGCTGGTGTGGACTGGAAACTTGGACTGCTCTGGGCTTTGCTTCTTTCTATAGGGGCGACGCTGGTTTTACAGGAAATGGCCGGACGCCTCGGCCTGAGTGCCCCCGGTGGCATCCCTGGTTTCATTCGGAACGCTATCGGCAGACCTCTGTTGCGTATCCTTCTTCTGGGTATAGTACTTTCCGGTATTGTCATTGGAAATGCCGCGTACGAGGCCGGCAATATTTCAGGCGCTGTCCTCGGCCTTGAAGCCGTATTTGGTTCTGCCGGGGCTTCCTATTTTCCTTTTTTGGTTGGGATCGCAGCCTTCGGGCTCCTGTGGTTTGGGAATTATCGCGGTCTGGAGCGTGTTTTTACGACCCTGGTGCTTATTATGAGCCTTTCCTTTCTGATCACAGCTATTTTGACGCGTCCGGATTTATCAGAGTTAATTCAGGGACTTTTCGTACCGGATATCCACAGTGAAAATGTGCTTACGGTTGTCGCCCTGGTGGGAACGACAGTGGTGCCCTATAATCTTTTCCTATATACCTCTCTGGTCAGTGAAAAGTGGGGGTCCATAGACGCTTTGCGGCCCATGCGTAGGGATATCATCCTCTCCGTCCTGGTTGGGGGTATCGTTTCTATGTCCATTTTGATTACAGGGGCGGGAAGTGGCGCCGAAATAGTTTCCACAGTTATGGACCTGGCTGCAGGACTCGAGCCTGTGTACGGCAAGGCGGCGCGTTATGGTATGGGTATTGGTTTGATGGCCGCGGGAATCACTTCCGCCATTACGGCACCTTTGGCAGCGGCTTTTGTAGCCCGCCAGTGTTTCGGATGGGAAGCGGTGCGGACGGATTGGAAATTCCGGGTTGTCTGGATCGGGGTGCTGCTGATGGGTGTATTCGCCCTTAGTTTTGAAATACGACCTCTGGAAATCATCTATTTTGCTCAGGTGGCCAACGGAATCCTCCTGCCCGTGGTTGGGATTTTTCTGCTTTGGGCCGTAAACCGGGCTCCCTTGATGGGGGAGGTTAAAAATAACAGGGTTCAAAATATTCTCGGCCTTACTGTACTGGTTCTTGTTACAGGGCTGGGGATTTGGAGTATATTTAAGATATTTATCTGAGGGCGTCAATGAGAACAGGTATCGATCTGAACTGCGATGTAGGGGAGGGAATGGGCAATGAACACTTGCTCTTCCCATATATATCGTCCTGTAATATTGCTACCGGGGGGCACGCCGGGGACGCCCGTTCCATGTTCGAAGTCGCTTCTCTGGCAGCCGAACACCAGATCCGAATCGGAGCCCATCCTTCTTATCCGGATCGCAGACATTTTGGAAGGGTGTCCCGGGTCATGGAAAAGAAAGAGTTCCAGGCCAGTATCGAGGCTCAGGTGGACGGACTCCTGGAAGTTCTGGCCTCCTTAAATCTTTCCATGCACCATATTAAAGCGCACGGCGCGCTTTACAATGATCTTGCCCGGGGTGGACGTATGGCCCTGGAGTATCTGGAAGTGCTGCAACCGTTTCGCAAATTGTGCATACTCTATGCGCCGTGTGGTTCAGAATTCGCCCGAGTAGCTGCGGAGCGTGGGTACGCTATATGGGAAGAGGCTTTTGCGGACAGGGCTTATGAGCCTGATGGAAGTCTCGTCTCAAGATCTCAGTCGGGCGCGGTGCTTACCGATCCGGCGGCCGTAGCTCAACAGGTTTTGGAAATGGTCCGCAAGAATCGCGTGAAATGTTCAGACGGGTCCTTCTATGCCATGACCCCAGGGACCCTATGTGTGCATGGAGATAATCCCAAAGCAAATGCAATTTTAGAGTACCTTACCAAATGCCTTTCTGAGGCCTCAATACCTGTGCTGAAATGAGCGCCCCCCCTTTTACAATCAAACCCTTTGGCCCTGTAGCGCTATTGCTGGAATGGCCTAACCGCGTGGACGAAGATATTTTAATGGATATTCTGGGGTTTCGGGAGTCTCTTTTAAAGCATCATCTTTTGGGGCCGGACTGGGAACTGATTCCTGTATATCATTCCCTTACCATAATTAATCGGACTGATCCCGCTGCCATCAAGGACCTGATACGACAATTGCCGCAATGGCATTCCTGTCTGCCCTCGCAACACAAGCCCGAAACCCAGTATTGGGAAATCCCGGTCTGCTATGATGTGTCCCTGGCCCCGGATCTTTTAGAGGTATCTGAAAAATTGGGAATGGATCCGCAAAAAGTGATTGAGGCCCATACCGCACAGCCTTATCGGGTTTATGGCATTGGATTCCTGCCCGGGTTCCTGTATCTGGGAGGTGTTCCGGAAGCACTGAAATTGGAGCGCAGGGCGGAACCCCGTCTCCATGTTGAAAAGGGTTCGGTTGGGCTGGCGGGCGCCCAGACAGGAATTTATCCTCAGGTCTCTCCCGGAGGGTGGCATATTATAGGCAGCTGCCCGGTACCTTTGTTTACCCCGGACAAGACCCCACCCTGCGTAGTGGCCCCGGGAGATCAAATCCGGTTCAGAGCTATCGAAAAAGCGGAGTACGATCTGCACAAGCTCGAGAGTGAGATCGGTATTTACAAATATAAAACCGGGCACAGTAATGCTTAAAGTTCACCATCCCGGGTTTTATACGAGCATCCAGGATCTGGGACGATTCGGATTTCGCCATCTGGGCGTGCCCGTATCCGGAGTCACAGACCAGAGGGCAGCAAAGCGGTCCAATGCTTTGTTGGAAAACGATCCCAACGACGCTGTTTTGGAGATTACGATGAATGGCCCGGGTTTGGAGTTTACGGAGCCTACGTATATTGTGCTTTGCGGAGCACCGCTGGAGGCGTTTCTGGACGGGGACCCTTTGGAGATGAATCAGGTGTACCAGGTTGGGGCAGGAGCTGTTTTTACTTCCGGACATGTACAGGAAGGTTTGCGTACATACCTGTCCGTGAAAGGAGGTTTCCAATCCGACATAAAACTGGGATCCCGCTCCCAATTTTACCCGATAACTTCCTCGAATACTCTTAAAAAGGGCATGCAGATTCCTTATAATCCCATTGGGGATTTTACTCCTAAATTGCTTAAAATAATACCGGAAGAATCATCCGCGGATATAGACATACATGTATCTCCAGGTCCTGAATATGAGTTATTTGACGCTGATTATTTAAATCATTTGTTCGTTAAGTCATTTCAAATATCTAAAAATCATAATCGGATGGCCTGCCAGCTCGAACCCAGCCTTCCTGCTCACCCAATTCGAATCATTACATCCGCTACCTTACCCGGGACTGTGCAAATTACCCCTTCAGGGCGGTTGATTATCCTTTTGAGGGATGGGCAGACTACTGGAGGATACCCCAGAATATTGCAGCTCGACGCAAATTCTCAGGATCGTCTCGGGCAAAAGCAATTTGGAGATGTTGTACGTTTTGAAAAAATAGGGTAATCTTTAAATATGACGGTAAACCTGTTCAAAGGGGACCCGGAAACGCGGGCCGTATACGCCTTTTTCATTCCGGATTCCACATCCGATAACCATATTGATCTCTGCACCCATGGGGAGTTTCAGTAATTTTTTTACCCGAAGAGAATCAAAACCTTCCATCGGGCAGGTGTCATAACCGATGGCTGCCATAGAGATCATAAAATTCTCTGCCGCCAGGGCAGCACTCTTATGAGCCACGATCCTGAGATCAGATTTCCGGACCTGCCTGTATATGGGCCTGAACAGCCCTACGAGCCAAAAGAAAACATACCGGATAACCCCGAGGAATCCAAGGAACTCGGTGTACAGGGTGGGGATGAGTTTTCTGTAATAATTCAGAGCCATTTTACGCCGCCGTTGCCATTTCTCATCGGTATTCCCTTCAAACTGGGAATCCAGAAACCCGAGATTGGCCTTGGCCCGTCTCCGCCACAAATCCCGCCGGGCCACTACGACCACAACCTGTTGAGCCGTTTTCGCGGCATTCTGATCAAAACAGCACTTGGATAAGGCCCCCAGGGTCTGCGGATCGGTGATGTGAATAAATTCCCAGAGTTGTAGATTACTGCTGGTGGGCGCGAGGGCCCCGTTGCGGATGCAATCCCGTACCTGAGCAGGGTCCAGGGGAGTGTTCTCAAATACACGTACCGCCCTTCTGTGGGCAATAGCTTCAGTAACTGTTTTTTCCATAAACAGATTTCGGTTCGATCCGCAAGATACGCAAAACAGATATCCGGCCTCTGAAGAAGGGAAAACCCCCTCGAATAGCCATCAGGGCCGTGGTTTGATTGGGGAGTTTCAGGGACTGCAGCAGGTTGAATATGGTATTTTATCAGATGTAACCCTCACAATATCATATTATTAGGGTTTTATAGTATGAAATGAGCCTCTAAACCTCCGGAATATGAGGAAATAGGCGTTTTTCAAACTTATATCTTTGACACAATTGCTTATTAAATAGACTTTCTGCCCCGTATATATGCTCAACAAATTCAGTAAAAACGTTACCCAGGATCCCACTCAGCCCGCTTCACAGGCCATGCTCTATGCCCTGGGATTATCAGAAGGCGATCTTGCAAAACCCCTGGTGGGAATCGCCAGTACCGGATATGAGGGAAATCCGTGTAATATGCACCTCAATGATTTGGCCCTCCATGTGAAAAGGGGAACCGCCCAGGGAGACCTGGTCGGTCTTGTCTTCAACACCATAGGGGTGAGTGATGGTATATCGATGGGCACCTATGGTATGCGGTATTCGCTGCCCTCCCGTGATATCATTGCCGATTCTATGGAAACTGTGGTACAGGCGATGAACTACGATGGCCTGGTGACGGTGGTAGGTTGCGATAAGAACATGCCCGGAGCACTTATGGCTATGATACGTCTCAATCGCCCCTCTATTATGGTCTATGGGGGTACCATAGCCTCAGGATGCTGGAATGATCAAAAACTCGACGTGGTTTCCGCTTTTGAAGCCTGGGGCCAAAAAGTAGCGGGGACCATGGATGAAGCCTCCTATAAACAAGTAATTCAGCATGCCTGTCCGGGTGCAGGAGCCTGCGGTGGAATGTATACCGCAAATACGATGGCCTCGGCCATTGAAGCCCTGGGGATGTCATTGCCGTATAGCTCATCCAACCCTGCTGTAGGTGGGGAAAAAGAAAAAGATGCTTTCAGAGCCGGGAGTGCCTTGAGGTCCTTGCTGGAAAAAGATCTGAAACCACTGGACATTATTACCCGGGAATCTCTGGAAAATGCAGTTCGATTAATCGTCCTGATGGGAGGCTCCACGAATGCCGTCCTTCATTTTCTGGCTATAGCGCGGTCTGCGGACATTCCGTTTTCGCTCGACGATTTTCAGCGGATCAGCGATGAGACTCCGTTTCTGGCAGATCTTAAACCCAGTGGCAAATTCTTAATGGAGGATGTCCACCGGGTTGGAGGTGTGCCGGCAGTACTGAAATTTATGCTGAAGCACGGGATGCTTCACGGGAAGTGTATGACGGTAACGGGGAAGACCCTGGAAGAAAATTTAGCCGATGTTCCCGAACTCACCCCGGGTCAGCAGGTGATCCATCCCCTGGATAATCCCATTAAGCCAACAGGGCATCTGAGGATCCTCTATGGGAATCTCTCCCCAGAAGGTTCTGTGGCCAAAATCACAGGAAAGGAAGGCTTGAAATTTGAAGGACCTGCCCGGGTCTTTGAAGGTGAATTTGAAGCCAACAAAGGTATTGGGGAGGGAAAAGTAAAGGCGGGAGATGTAGTCGTCATTCGGTATGAAGGACCTAAGGGCGGGCCGGGTATGCCGGAAATGTTGAAACCAACCAGTGCTATTATGGGGGCGGGCCTTGGAAAAGAAGTCGCCCTGATTACCGACGGCAGGTTTTCCGGTGGCACCCATGGCTTTGTAGTCGGCCATGTAACACCTGAGGCACAAAGCGGTGGGGCTATTGCCCTGATTCGGGATGGGGATATCATCGCGATCGACGCCGAGAAAAATACCTTATCGGTCCGGGTTTCGGATTCAGAACTGGAGGAGCGTCGCAAGACGTGGACCCCACCGAAGCTTAAAGTGTCGCGGGGGAGTTTATATAAATATGCCAAAACGGTTTCCTCGGCCTCGAAGGGATGCGTGACGGATGAAATTTAAAGTCAATCCATGTACTCATTATGGAAAATGTAAAAACTGCAATGAAGGCCAAATCCGCGAAACCAAAACTCCGGATCAGTGGGGCTGAAGCTATTATTCACTGCCTCCTGGCGGAAGGGGTGGACCTGATTTACGGATATCCCGGAGGCGCCATAATGCCTGTCTATGACGAATTATATAAATTCAGGGATCGCCTGCAGCACGTGCTCACAAGGCATGAACAGGGAGCTACCCATGCGGCCCAGGGTTATGCCCGGGTGAGTGGTAGAGTGGGCGTCGCCATGGCAACCTCAGGACCCGGGGCCACCAACCTCGTTACAGGTCTGGCAGACGCCCAAATCGATTCTACACCTATGGTTTGTATTACGGGGCAGGTAGCGCGTCACCTTCTCGGATCGGACGCCTTTCAGGAGACGGATATCATAGGTATTTCCACTCCTGTAACCAAGTGGAACTATCAGATTACAAAAGCTTCAGAAATCCCGGAAATTCTGGCAAAAGCCTTTTACATTGCGCGCTCCGGAAGGCCCGGACCGGTGCTTGTAGATATTACCAAGAATGCTCAGTTCGATGAACTCGATTTTGAGTACACCCCCTGTAAAGGAGTTCGCAGTTATGTGCCTGTTCCAAAACCCGATCTGAATGCCATTGAGGCAGCTGCAGCTATGATCAATGCGGCCCAAAAGCCATTTATCGTCTTCGGACAGGGTGTCATTTTAGGCAGTGCTGAGAACGAGTTGAAAGCCCTGATTGAAAAATCGGGAATTCCAGCGGCATGGACCATCCTGGGCTTATCCGCTTTAGATTCAGAACATCCCCTCAATGTGGGAATGGTGGGAATGCACGGCAATTATGGCCCGAATATGCTCACCAATGAATGCGATGTACTCATCGCCATTGGGATGCGCTTTGACGACCGGGTAACCGGGAGTCTCGACACCTATGCCAAACAGGCAAAGATCATTCACTTTGAGATTGATCCTGCGGAGATCGACAAAAATGTGCAGACGGATATCGCGGTTCTGGGAAATGCCCGGGAAACCCTGGCCCTTTTGTTGCCTAAGATCCGTGAAAACAGTCACCCCGCCTGGTTGGAGGAGTTTCACAAAAAGTATCAACAAGAGTTTGAAGCGGTTATTGAAAACGATATTCACCCCTCGAAACCCGGTCTGACCATGGGGGAGGTCATTGAGCAAATCAATCAGGCTTCGGCCCACAAGGCGGTCATAGTTACAGATGTGGGGCAACATCAAATGGTCACTTGCCGGTATGCCAAGTTCAAAGAGTCGAAAAGCAACATCACTTCAGGGGGACTGGGCACCATGGGCTTTGCGCTTCCTGCGGCCATAGGAGCCAAGATGGGGGCCATGAACCGGGAAGTCGTCGCAGTGATCGGAGATGGGGGCTATCAGATGACGATTCAGGAACTCGCGACCATTCATCAGAATAAATTGCCGGTTAAAATTGTGGTTCTCAACAATGATTTTCTCGGGATGGTACGCCAATGGCAAGAGCTCTTTTTTGAGAGCCGGTATGCCTCCACGGTCATGGTTAATCCGGATTTTGTCAAAATAGCAGAGGGTTATTATCTGAATGCCCGACGGGTGGACAAGCGGGAAGAACTCGCGGAGGCAGTAGCCGAAATGATGGCCTCTGAGGAAGCGTATTTTCTCGAGGTTCGCGTGGAGAAGGAAGACAATGTTTTTCCGATGATTCCTTCGGGAGCATCAGTTTCACAGATCCGCCTTAAATAGCAATTTACTTTAAAATTAATAAAGTATTCAGACGTCAAAGCGCAATGGAAAAAACCTGGTTTACCATATCTGTTTATTCAGAAAACAACGTAGGATTGCTGAATAGAATATCTGGAATATTCTTAAAGCGACACATTAATATTGAAGGCTTAAATGTTTCTAAATCAGAAATTGAAGGGGTTTCAAAATTTACGATTGTCATTTACACCACCCTCGAATGGACACGTCGTATTGTTTCTCAAATTGAAAAACAGGTAGAGGTCATAAAGGCATTTTACCATACGGATGAGGAGATCATTTATCAGGAGTCCGCCCTGTTTAAAATTGCATCTCATCTCCTGTTCGACGAGCGTCAGATTCAGAATATCATTAAGGAGAGCAATGGCCAGATCGTGACGGTAAGCCGGGACTATTTCGTACTCGCAAAGACCGGAAGGAGACACGAGATTGATCAGATGCACGACGAGTTAGAACCCTACGGAATCATGCAGTTTGTCCGCAGCGGAAGAATAGCAGTAACCAAAGCCGAAATGCCGATTTCCTCATTGCTGGAAAAATTTCAACACGAATTATAAAGAAACACCTTATACCTAAAATACAGACTATGATGAATTACTTCAATACCCTTTCATTAAGAGAAAAGCTCGAGCAACTCGGGAAATGCCGTTTTATGGAGGCGGCCGAATTCTCAGATGGGGTGAAGGCCCTTAAGGGTAAAAAGATTGTAATTGTGGGCTGCGGAGCCCAGGGGCTCAATCAGGGATTGAATATGCGGGATTCCGGCCTGGATATCGCCTATGCGCTGCGGCCTGCGGCTATTTCAGAAAAGAGAGCCTCTTTTTTAAATGCCACTGAGAATGGCTTTACGGTGGGCACTTACGAAGACTTGATTCCTCAGGCAGATCTGGTGATTAACCTGACTCCGGACAAGCAGCACACCGCTGTTGTGGGAGCGGTTATGCCGTTGATGAAAAAAGGGGCAACCCTGTCGTATTCCCACGGATTTAATATTGTCGAAGAAGGCATGCAGGTCAACAAGGACATTACCGTTGTGATGATGTGTCCGAAATGTCCGGGTTCAGAAGTGCGCGCTGAATACGTTCGCGGTTTTGG
>CAKZOC010000009.1 GCA_937136025.1 uncultured Bacteroidota bacterium | reverse complement strand
ATTCCTTCCCGGAGGAGTGTTTTTTATTCAGGGAAGTGTATTTGCAGACATCAATAACGATGGTTGGATCGATGCTTTTCTGGCCAATGACGATGCTGAATCTATAGCCCTTACAAATAATCAAGATGGCTCTCTATCAGTCAATGAAGCCATTCTGAATACCGAAACGGTTCCTTCAAGTGATAACTCAGGGAACTACGCCAGTACCTGGATCGATTATGACAACGATGGAGATCTGGACCTGTACATTTCCAAGTGCCGGGGGGGCGTGACAGACCCGACAGACCCCAGAAGGATCAATATGCTCATGCAGAATGACGGGAACAACAACTTCACGGAAGCTGCGGAACAGGCCAACCTTAAAAATGGCGAGCAAACCTGGCTTACTGATTTTGGAGATATCGACAATGACGGGGATTTAGACGCCATTATCATCAACCACGGCAGTGGACCCAATCTGATGCGCAATAATGGTAACGGTACCTTTACCGAAATCACCGCAACAAGCGGCCTGTTACCTACCCTGAATGCCGAAAATATCTATGGGGTACAGGGATTCTTTAAAGACTTTAATAATGACGGCTTCCTGGACCTGATGGTATCCGGAGATGCACACTTCCTATTCTACAACAACGGGAACGGCACCTTTGACCCGGCACCCAACCCGTTTAATTCCAACACCATTCAATCCTTTACTGTGGGGGACTTGAACCACGATGGCTTTTTGGATATCTATGCCGGTTATGCCACAGGGCTGAATACCCCGACTACTGTAAAAGACAGACTCTGGCTCAACCAGGGCAATGGAAACAACTACTTCAATGTACAGCTCGTAGGCACCCAGAGCAATATCAATGGTATTGGGGCCAGGGTAGAACTATACGGCCCCTGGGGTATCCAGATCCGCGATGTGAAAGCAGGAGAAGGATACGGGGTTATGAACTCCCTGACTCAGCACTTCGGGTTGGGAGCCAGCACACAAATTGACCGGGTGGTCGTAAAATGGCCTTCCGGAATCGTCAGTGAGGTCCTGAATCCCAGCCCCAATCAATTCCTGACCATTACAGAGGATCAGAACTGTACCGACACGGATGGGGATGGAGTCTGCGATGCGCAGGATGCCTGCGAGGGCTTTGACGATAACCTCGATGCCGATGCAGACGGCGTGCCCGATGGGTGCGACATCTGTGAAGGCGGGGATGACACTATCGATTCCGATGGCGATGGAATACCTGACTTCTGTGATCTCTGCGAAGGATCGGATGACTCCGTAGATACGGATAGCGATGGAGTGCCTGACGGCTGTGATATCTGTGCCAGCGGAGATGACTCCATCGATACCGATGCCGATGGCGTTCCCGACAGTTGTGACCTCTGTGAAGGTTCCGATGACTCCGTAGATACGGATGGCGATGGGATACCCAATGGTTGTGATACCTGCAGCGGCGGTAGCGATGCTATCGATACTGATGCAGACGGCGTGCCCGACAGTTGTGATATCTGCCAGGGATCCGATGACTCCTTAGATTCGGATGGAGACGGAGTCCCTGATGGCTGCGATACCTGTGCCAGCGGGG
>CAKZOC010000008.1 GCA_937136025.1 uncultured Bacteroidota bacterium | reverse complement strand
CGCTCGGATTTCACATAGTAATCCATCGTCACCAAGCCCAACGCAGCCACGGTGGCAAAGCCCACAAAACTCCAATTAAACACGCTCGATCTCCGAATTTCTTTCTGAATTACGGACATCCTAGGATTGAATGTGGGCAAGGTTACGCGCGAACTCTGTTCAGCAGGTGTCAGGCCAATGGAAATGTTTTGGGGCGGAAATCGCGCGACGTTTTACACCGCGACGATTTTGCCGGGGTTCAGGATGTTGTTCGGATCAAGCGCGCGCTTGATATCCGCCATCACGGACCAGCCTTCGCCATGCTCTTCGGCCATGTATCTTTGTTTGCCGATGCCGACGCCATGTTCACCCGTGCAGGTGCCGCCAAGCTCAAGGGCTTTTTCAACGGCCCCATCCATAAGATGTTCCACAGGGTTTTCTATAGCTTCCTTCACGGCGACCAGGAAACCGACCGATTCCTTGCCGTCGATAATGCGGTGATCATAGGACAATGCCACATACATTACCGGGGCCACTACTATGGCTCCTTCCTTAACTATCGGGCGTTCCACGATGTTGTGCATGCCCAGGATACCGCTTTGAGGGGGATTGATAATCGGAGTCGATAACATGGATCCGAATACACCCCCATTGGAAATCGTAAACGTACCGCCGGTCATTTCATCTACGGTGATCTCACCGTCCCGGGCCCGGATGGCCAGCCGCTTTACTTCGGCTTCCACACCCCGGAAAGTAAGATTCTCGGCATTGCGTATGACCGGCACCATCAGGCCTTTGGGTCCGGAGACTGCAATACTGATATCACAAAAATCATAGGTAATCATCTCCTTCCCGTCGATCATGGAATTTACAGCCGGATACATTTGAAGCCCGCGTATGACCGCTTTGGTAAAAAAGGACATAAAGCCCAGGCCTACGCCGTGCTTTTCCTTAAACGCTTCCTTATATTTTGCCCGTAATTCAAAAACAGCAGACATATCCACCTCGTTAAACGTCGTTAACATGGCAGTTTCGTTTTTGGCAGAGACCAGGCGTTCGGCAACCTTTCTTCGGAGCATGGAAAGTTTGCTGCGGCTCTCGCCCCTGGATCCACCACCGGGAGTACCCATTGATGGGACTGCACTGACAGCATCTTCCTTAAGGATGCGACCATCTTTGCCTGTGCCCTGAACCTGTGCAGGGTCAATGCCTTTTTCTTCGAGAATTTTACGGGCTGCCGGAGAGGGCGTCCCGGTGGCATGTGTCGCCGGTTGAGATTTCTTTTCCTCAGGGGCCTTAGGAGTTTCAGCCGGTTTTTCGGCAGCCTTCTCCATAGCAGGTGCTGCATCTCCCTCAGGTTTTGGCGCACTGGTATCGATAATACAGACCACCTCGCCCACACCAACAGCATCGCCTTCTTCAGCCTTCAGGGTAATAGTCCCGCTAGCCTCAGCAGGGAGTTCCAGGGTCGCTTTATCGGAGTCCACCTCCGCAATGGCCTGGTCCTTTTCTACGTAGTCTCCATCACTGACCAGCCATTCGGCAATCTCAACCTCTGTAATAGATTCCCCGGGTGAGGGGACTTTCATTTCTAAAATCATGCAGTGCAGTATTTAGTATATTAATCGATACGTTTTATATAGTCTTCTTTTACAGGTATGTACTCTTCCCGGGGCACTCCATTGACCAAAATACGACGGAACACCAGCCTGCCTCCTGTGGCCTGGTGAATATCACGGGTGTTCTGCAGCTGTTCTTCCTTCTGCGCCTTTACAGATACAAAGGTAAAAACAACCAAAAGAAGGGGCAGGTGTCTCATTTGGCCGTTGTCGTTTTCAACGTCGTCAGAGACTGGTTGTCCTTTTCCTTGTCAAAGACGTAATCGATGACCTGCTGATGCCGCAATTTGGAACGAACCGCACTCCCGGCAGCAGGAGAGGCGTAAAATCTGCGGGAGGCCACACGAAACTGGCGGGCATCCGGGAAATGCATCAATAAATGACTCCAGGCTCCCATATTTCTGGGTTCTTCCTGAGCCCAGACAATATCATCCGCCTTTTTATATTTGGAAAGAATAGCCCGCATCTTTTCACTGGGTACAGGAAAAAGCTGTTCCAGTCGCACCAGGGCGACATCATCTCTTTGGAGTTCTTCCCGGGCAGCCAGCAGATCGTAATAGAACTTCCCGGTGCAGAAAACCAGTGTTTTGACCCGATCTTTACGGGCCTCAGCATCATCGATAACTTCCTGAAAACTTCCCTCTGCAAAATCGGCTACAGTGGAAACGCATTTAGGATGTCGCAACAAACTTTTTGGGGTAAAGACAATCAGGGGCTTGCGATAGGTAACAAGCATCTGGCGCCTCAGCAGGTGAAATAAACTGGCAGGTGTACTGCAATCGGCCACAAACATATTATCGCGGGCACAGAGTTGCAGGTAGCGTTCCATACGCGCTGAGGAGTGCTCCGCACCTTGTCCCTCATATCCATGGGGAAGCAGCATCACCAGGCCATTTTGCAACTTCCATTTGTCCTCAGCTGAGGAGATGTACTGATCGATCATTATCTGAGCCCCATTGCTGAAATCCCCGAACTGGGCTTCCCAGATGGTAAGGGTGTTCGGACTTGCCATGGCATATCCGTAATCGAACCCAAGGACTCCGTATTCCGAGAGGAGGGAATTATAAATCTGGAAGCGGCCCTGTTTTTCTTTAATCTGATTGAGCAACAGGATTTCCTCTTCGCTGTCCTCAACTTTGACCACGGCATGCCGGTGCGAAAAGGTGCCGCGTTCCACGTCCTGGCCAGACATACGCACGTCATATCCCTCGTCCAGTAAAGTCCCATAGGCTAAAAGCTCACCCATGGCCCAGTCCAGGGTATCAGTTTCGAAAAACATTTTGCGCCGATCGCCAATAAGCCGTTCTATTTTTCTCAGGAATTTTTTGCCTTTGGGAAGTTCCGAAATAGCTTTGGCTATGACCTCAAGACGTTCCCGGGGAACTGTTGTATCCACGCGGTTCATCATTTCTTCTTCCCGAACGCGTTCAAAACCACTCCACTCATCCTGCATAAACGGCTTAATGACCGTCCGTTCGACTTTCCGACTATCCTCCAGTTCTACTTCGAGGCTCTCTTTATACTGTTTCTCCAACTGCTGCACATAACCGTCGTCAATAACGCCCTCAGCAATCAGTTTTTCCGCATAGATATCCCTGGGATTCTTATGCGTAGCGATCATTTTATAGAGTTTGGGCTGCGTAAACCGGGGCTCATCGCCTTCATTGTGGCCATACTTCCGATACCCGAGCAAGTCCAGAAATACATCACTGCGAAAACGCATCCGATATTCCAGGGCAAACAGGGAGGCATGTACTACAGATTCCGCATCATCCGCATTTATATGCAATACCGGAGACAAGGTAACCTTCCCTACATCGGTGCAATAGGTAGAGGTGCGCCCGTCGAGATAATTCGTGGTAAAACCGATTTGATTGTTCACCACAATGTGGATGGTTCCGTCTGTGCGATACCCATCGAGCCCTGCCATTTGCACGACTTCGTATACCACACCCTGGCCGGCAATAGCGGCATCCCCGTGGACTAGTATGGGAAGTACTTTGGAAAAGTCTTCAGGAAAATACACGTCCTGTTTCGCCCGGGCTATCCCCTCGACAACGGGACCTACAGCTTCCAGATGAGACGGGTTTGGGGCGATATTCATATTGACAAGAGCGCCCGAGTCCGTCCGGCGTTCAGAGGTCCACCCGAGATGGTATTTTACATCCCCATCGAAGATTTCCTGTTCGTAGTCTTTCCCATCGAATTCGCTAAAAATATCCCGGGCCGCTTTTCCAAATATATTCGTTAACACGTTGAGTCGGCCCCGGTGAGCCATCCCCATGGTAAATTGGCGAACACCGAGCTCGGCAGCCCGTTCGACAATGGCGTCCAGGGCTGGGATAAGGCTTTCGTTCCCTTCGAGGGAGAAGCGCTTCTGCCCTACGTATTTGGTGTGTAAAAAATTCTCAAAAGACACCGCCTCATTGAGCTTAAAAAGGATGTGCTTTTTTTGGTCAGCCGTAAAATTGGGGTGGTTGTCATTCACGTTGAGCCAGTCCTGTATCCAGGCGACCCGCTCAGGTTTGCGGATGTACATATACTCCACGCCAATAGCATCGCAATAGATCCGTTGTAAATGCCGGATAATTTCGGCAAGTGTATTGGGACCAATACCCAAGACCGACCCTGCGTTAAAGACCGTGTTCAGGTCCGAGGGCTCCAGGTTAAAGTTTTCAATGCCGAGTTTCGGCGAATATTTTCTTCGGTCGCGAACCGGATTGGTCTCAGTAAACAAATGCCCTCTGGAGCGATAGCCGTCAATAAGCCGGATGACCTCAAATTCCTTTTGCATGGATTGGGGCATCGCCAGGGAAGTGCCACCCCCGGTGTGAACCAATCCCTGCTCAGAATCAATACCGATTTCCCCAAGAGCGCTCTCCATACCAAAATCAAATCCCTGGAAAAATGCCCGCCAACTGGGTTCTACCCTGTCGGGATTTTCGAGATACTGATCGTACAGGTCTGAAAAAAAAGCGGTGTGAGCCGCATTTAAAAAGGAATACCTATCCATTAAAAGTTTTGCTTTGGCGCTACAAAATTAAGTGATTAAAAATACAACATTCAAGACTTATTACCTTAATTTAGATAGAAATCAATCCATATTGATTTAAATATCCTGAAGATTGGGTCAAACCCTATTCCATTTCTAATTTTTTAACTTGGCATGGAAATATTAATGAAAATGAAAAATATACTTTTTGTATTTCTTTTATCAGTCGCTTATTGGTCATCGTATGCCCAGACAGTTGGCGATAAAAACCCCATGCTCACGGATAGGTTTTTAGCCCGGGCAGCACTGTTTGTGCCTTCAAGAACGGTCCAGGTTGGTGCAAGCGGAAATATTAGCACTGAAAATACTGAGGATATAGATTTTGATGAAACCTTTGGCCTGGGCGGGTCTGAAAACACCCTAAATCTGGATTTTATGTGGAGATTCTCCAAATCTAAATTATGGTCTGTACGCGGGCAGTATTTCAGAGTTGGCGCAGAAAAAGAAAGTACATTAGACAGGGAGATTGAATGGGAGGATGTCACTTACCAGGCGGGAGCAAGAGTTAAAGCAGGTTATGGGCTGAGTTTATACCGGATCTTTTTTGGGAGAGCTATAAGTACCGGGCAAAAGCATGAACTGGGCGGAGGCCTGGGTGTTCACGGACTCAATACCAATGCTTTCATCGAAGGGGAGGCTTTTGTCGACGATACCTCAGTTGGATTCAGAAGAGAAAACGTGAGCGCATTTCTTCCCCTGCCAAACATTGGGATTTGGTACTTGTGGGCGCCCGTACCGAAATGGGCATTTTCTGCCGAGGTTGACTGGTTCGGTATAAAAATTGGCGAATATTCCGGGGGCTTATGGAATCTAAGCCCCGGGGTTACTTTCCAGCCTTTTAAGACTATTGGTTTTAGTGTCAAATACCATTATATCAATTATTACGCAAATGTTAATCAAAACAATTGGAATGGTAGTTTTGATATGATATTTAAGGGGCCTTCCTTTGGCTTAAATGCTAATTTCTAAAATATGGACATATGAATTACACACTCCAAAAGAACAAAAACATGAAATTTATGAACCATACATTTATTTCCAAATCTGCTAAATGGCTCTTATTCCTGTTTTTTTTCAGTATTTGTTCGGTGAGTATGGCCCAAAACGGCAATAGCGATTCCTCTTTCTGGTCCAATGTTCGATATGGGGGAGGCCTCAGTCTGTCATTCGGAAATGACGCCTTTCTAATCGGCGTTTCGCCACAGGCCATTTACCAGGTGAATGATTTTCTCGCCCTGGGAGCGGGTCTCAACTACACCTATTCCAAAGTGGGCGAAAGCAAAACAAACGCCGTGGGGGGAAGCCTCCTGGCTTTTGCGAATCCGGTAGCAGCCCTTCAGCTCTCCGCCGAATTTGAAGAGCTCTACATCGACCGGAAATTTGGCCCCTTCAGCGATTCGTATTGGGTCCCGGCACTTTATTTGGGTGTTGGTTATGGTATTGGGCCGGTCACGGTTGGGATCCGTTACGATGTACTCTACGACGATAACAAAAGTCTTTTTTCAGACCCCTGGCTCCCTTTTGTCCGGGTGTATTTCTAATTTGAATCGGAACCCGGATAACCCCGGCGCCATTGTATTTTCTGCCACTCGCGTTTCAATATCAGACCGCTGATCTGATGAGCGGCCTCCACAGCGTCCGTGGGATCAATGCCCTGAAAGTTTCGTTCAGGCAGGTCCACAGCATACATCAGATTGAGATATTGGTCAAAATGCTCCATCAGAAGCAGGTAAATAGCTTCTTTCAGGGTTGAAAATATTACGGTGAGATCCTCTGCGAGCAGGTGCCCTTCCGGTATCGGAAAGTCCAGACCGGCCCTTAGGTAATCTTTTTGGAGTTGAAGCATCAGGGGGGACAACAAACCCGAAGCCTTCGCTTTGCTGAGCACCTGCAGGCCCTCTGCACTGGCTTCCGCCCCATGTCCCCGGGTGTTCGACAACTTCTAAAGGTTTTAGTTTTTGTGGATTACCCCATCCTTCATCACAAAACGAACCGACTTCAGCACGCTGACGTCCCGAAGCGGGTCGCCTTCAACCGCGATGATGTCAGCCAGGTATCCCGCCTTGAGCTGGCCGAGTTCTGAGCCCATTCCCAAGAGGGAAGCGTTGGTAATGGTCGCAGCGCGCAAGGCCTCTTCAGCCGGCATGCCCGCCTCTACCATATATCCAAATTCCTGAGCGTTTGTCCCATGGGGAAAAACCCCGGCATCTGTGCCAAAGGCGATGGGAACGCCACGCTTATACGCCCTGGCAAATGTATTCTGTATCTGAGGCCCGATCTCCCTTGCCTTCTGAGCCACAACAGGGGGGAAAAAGCCGGGGATCTCTGCATTCTTCGCCGCTTCTTTCCCGGCGGAAATAGTCGGAACCATGTACACTCCTTTTTCCTTCATCAGATCCATGGTGGCTTCACTCATCAGGGTGCCGTGTTCAATAGTCTGAATGCCGCCCTCAATCGCACGACGCATCCCTTCGTCTCCATGGGCATGCGCGGCGGTAAGCATGCCGTAGTCTTTAGCCGTGCTGGTTATGGCCCGTATTTCTTCTACGGTAAACTGAGGGTTCTGACCATTCTTGGCCACGCTGAGTACCCCGCCTGTAGCTGTAATCTTAATGACATCAGCACCTTCCTTGTAGCGCTGACGCACTGCCTTACGCCCGTCTTCAGGTGAATTAACCACTCCATCTGCCGGTCCGGGATCTCCCATAAGTTCCATACTTCGGCCGTTTGTAGGGTCGGCGTGCCCTCCAGTGGTGGCAATAGCTTTTCCACAAGTAAACAAACGAGGGCCCGGAGTGAGTCCGGATGAAATGGCCTTGCTCAAAGCGATATTGACCCCGGACCCGCCCAGGTCGCGTACCGTGGTAAAACCGGCCATCAGGGTGCGTCGGGCATATACAGCAGACTCAAAAGCCACATCTGCAGGATTCATCGTAAACCTTTTGATATAAGTGCGGGGGTTGAATTCACTTTCAATATGCACGTGCATATCGATCAAACCCGGGAGTACCGTAGCCGTGCGCAAGTCGATCACGGAATCGTCTGACGTTCCCGCCGCATATCCATCCCGGACTTCCAGGATCCGATTTCCTTCGATTACAAGGGTTTTCTCTTTTATGAGTTTTCCTGAAGCGACGTCGAGCATTTGCCCGCATTGTATAAATTTTTTCTGCGCCAGGCCGGTAGATACCAGGCCCAGCAAAATAAAAGTAAGCAGGTTTTTCATGGTGGTTGGTTGTTATTACAGGTTATTCTTTTCGCACTTTCTGCTCCCAGGCCCAGGCAGATCGCATGGCATCATCGAGGGAAGATTCCGCTAGCCATCCCAGCTGATCATTAGCCTTTTGAGTATCGGCATAGGCGCTGATTATATCTCCCGCCCGACGGTCTACAATTTTATAATTCAGGGATTTACCACTGACCCTCTCAAAACTCTGAATGACCTCCATTACAGAGCTTCCCGTACCGGTTCCCACATTGAAAACCTCGTAATTCGCCGAATTCTTACCCTTCAAAAGCCGCTCCATCGCTATGACATGAGCCTTGGCCAAGTCCACCACGTGAATATAATCCCGGATACAGGTGCCATCCGGCGTGGGGTAATCGTCCCCGAATACCGAAAGGTGATCCCGCATTCCAATGGCCGTCTGGGTGATGAAAGGAACCAGGTTTTGAGGCACCCCAAGGGGAAGTTCTCCGATTTCCGCTGAGGGATGTGCTCCTATGGGATTGAAATACCGAAGGGAAATTGCCTGTAAGCCGGGACGGACGTTACAAGTGTCCCGGATGATCTCCTCCCCGATTTGTTTGGTATTCCCATAAGGGGATTCCGCAGGTTGTACGGGGGCGTTTTCAGTTATGGGCATGGTCTCGGCCTGTCCGTAAACCGTGCAGGAAGAACTGAAGATAAAATGGGCCCGCTCCTTTCCGGTAAGTCCCTGCAACAAATACACCAGGGTGGCCAGATTGTTTTCATAGTACAACAAAGGTTCCTCTACACTCTCCCCTACCGCTTTGGAAGCCGCAAAATGGATAATCCCACTCAGATCGGGATATTTCCTGAAAAAATCTTTAACCTTCTCCCGCTCTCTCAGATCGAAATTTTCAAAAAGCGGTCGGATTCCCGTAATCCGCTCAATACCGTCAAGAACGCTTTGGGAAGCGTTGGAACAGTTGTCGATAATAACAACCTCATACCCGGCCTGTTGAAGTTCTACGGTGGTGTGGGATCCTATAAAACCGAGACCCCCGGTTACGGCTATTTGCATAAAACGCGCTTTAATTCAGTCTTCAAATTCCTTGAAAATTTTTGGATGTAATAAATGCTTCTTTCTTTATCGATTCATAAATTCCAGAACTGCATCGGTAATAAACCGCAGTTGTTCTTCGTCCAGTTCGGTATGCATGGGCAGGGAAATCACTTCCTTGCAGAGCGCATTGGTTACCGGAAAATCATCTTCGGCATACCGGCTGTCCAGATATGCCTTTTGACGATGCAATGGAATGGGATAGTAAATGCCAAATGGAATTCCGCTGGCGGCTAAATGATCGGCCAGACCGTCGCGCTTCCCCCCGCCCACTTTTAAAGTGTACTGGTGGAAAACATGGCAATCACAGGTGTCGCAGATCCCCTCACAACCCCTCATGGTTACAGGAACGGTCAGTTGGGCATGGTTCGCGAAAGCCGCGTTGTAAAATCGGGCAGCCTCTCTGCGCTGATCACAATATCGATCTAAACGAGGAAGTTTGGCACGCAGTACCGCGGCCTGGAGCGAATCGAGACGGGAATTCACCCCCACCACGTCGTGATAGTACCTTTTGTACATTCCGTGATTGACTATACCCCGAATGGTATGGGCAAGATCATCATCATTCGTGAAAATGGCCCCTCCATCCCCGTAACATCCCAGATTTTTGGAAGGAAAAAAAGACGTGGCCCCTACATCGCCCAAAGTGCCCGCTTTTTGAAGCCGTCCGTCCGCGAACTTGTAATTGGCCCCGATAGCCTGCGCATTGTCTTCGATGACATAGATATTGTGCTCCCGGCCAATCTCCAGAATTTCTTCCATGGGCGCGCACTGCCCGAAAAGGTGGACAGGCACAATAGCCCTGGTCTTGGGGGTAATGGCATCGCGAATCGCGTGGGGATCGATATTAAAGGTCTGTGGATCTACATCGACCAAAACAGGAGTCAGTTGCAGCAGCGCGATCACTTCTGCCGTGGCAGCAAAGGTAAAATCCGCTGTAATTACTTCATCGCCGGGCTTGAGGTCCAGCCCCATCATGGCAATTTGAAGGGCATCCGTTCCATTGGCACAGGGAATGACGTGTTTTACTCCTAAATAAGTTTCAAGGTCTTTCTGAAATCCGGACACTTCCGGTCCGTTTATAAAAGAGGCGTTTTCGAGAATTTGCGAAAACGACTCCTGAATCTCTGATTTGATGTCCTGATACTGGGCGACCAGATCCACCATTTGAATTTTTCGCATCGAAGGTGATTTGTTCTCACAAACTTACGAAAATAGGGGCGGTAGACAACGAATTCATTTAAGAAGCGTATTTTTGAATGAAACCAGGCGGCACGTGTATTTCCTATACGATTTAGCAGTATTTTTTGTTTGGAATATCCTCAAGCTGATAGCCCTCGTCAATCCGGGAATCCGGAAATTTGTCCTTGGCCGGAAAAACACCCTACCCTATCTTAAACGCATGCGAGATCCGGGGAAACCGCTCATCTGGATCCATACAGCCTCTCTGGGCGAATTCGAACAAGGGTCACCGGTCCTGGACAAACTGAGCGAAGTTTATCCGAACTATCAATTTCTGGTCACCTTTTTTTCACCCTCAGGCTATGAGGTAAAAAAGGACGCCTTAGCCCCCCATCTGGTGGCTTATCTGCCCATGGACAGCAGTTGGAACACAGCCACTTTTCTCTCCGTGGTGCGCCCTGAAATTGCGCTTTTTGTAAAATACGAAGTCTGGCCCGGGCTCTACAGGCAAATGGCCCGTCAAAAAATTCCCATCCTCCTGATTTCAGCTATTTTTCGCAAGCGACAAGCATATTTTAAATGGTATGGAGGACTGCTTCGGGGAGCACTCCGGCGTGTGAGTCATTTTTATGTACAGGATTCCCGTTCCAAAAAAAGACTCCAATCCCTGGGAATAAAAAGAATCACGGTTAGTGGAGACACGCGTTTTGACAGGGTCCTTGAAATAAGCAACACGGCCACACCCCTTCCATTTATGGATCGTTTTAAAGGCAACCGGAACTGTTTTGTGGCCGGTAGCAGCTGGCCTGTAGATCATCGCCTGATGGCCCCCTATATCAACCAGGCCGGGGAAGGTCAGTGCTTTGTTGTGGCCCCTCACAAAATTGATCCCAGGACTATCGAAGAGCTGGAGCAACTCCTGGAGAAGAAAACCATACGCTATTCCAATCGCAACGCCGGAGGGCTGGAAGAAGCCTCCGTGCTCATTCTCGATACCATAGGCTTGCTTTCCCGAACCTACCCGTATGCAGAAATTGCCTATGTGGGAGGCGGATTTGCCACCGGCCTTCACAACACCCTTGAACCAGCCGTTTATGGCATGCCCATTCTCATCGGCCCAGGTTTTCACGGTTTTCTCGAGGCAGAAGCCCTGGTGCGCGCAGGAGGTATTCAGGTGGTCCACAATACAACCGATTTTGCAACTGCCATGCAGGGATTGTGTGAATCCCCTGAACTGAGGTCCGAAATGGGCGGTATCAATTCAGCGTATATTCAGGAGCATCAGGGGGCCAGTGATACCATTGTTCGCGGTGTCCGGTCCCTATTGGGATGAAACCCTTGTAACCCCCAAAGTTTTTTTAGCTAGATTTAGGGCGCCAATCCAACACCTCTAACCCAATGAATCCCAAAATACTTCGAATTTCCCTTATCGCTGCGCTGGCGGGATTCCTCTTCGGTTTTGATACTGTCGTGATCAGCGGTGCAGAAAAAAAGCTTCAGGCCCTGTGGGAGACTTCAGATGCCTTTCACGGTACCGTGGTCATAGGTATGGCATTATTCGGGACCGTCTTGGGAGCTATGTTCGGAGGTATCCCTACCAATAAAATAGGCCGGAAAAAGACACTCTTTTGGATCGGGGTGCTCTATACGCTCTCGGCCCTGGGCTCGGCCCTGGCCAATGACCCGATATCCTTTGGGATATTTCGTTTTCTGGGCGGGCTTGGAATTGGCGCCTCTACGGTAGCAGCACCCACCTATATTTCAGAAATTGCCCCGGCCAGGCAGCGTGGACGCCTGGTAGGCCTCTACCAGTTTAATATTGTATTTGGGATCCTGATCGCCTTTTTTTCCAACTACCTCCTGAACGGGATTGGCGAAAACGACTGGCGATGGATGGTTGGGGTGGAAGCCATTCCGGCCGTGATTTATACCCTTTTTGCTTTGGGACTGCCCAAGAGCCCGAGGTGGTTGCTCACACGGTGAGCCGTGGACCAGGCAGCTGTAGTCCTGAAACGCATCGGCTCTGAATTGACCGTGGATCGACTGCAGCAGGACATGGCCCAATCCGCAAAGTCTGCCGGTAAACACGAACACATTTTTATGGGGAAATATCGCTTCCCGCTTGCCCTGGCATTTCTGATTGCTCTTTTCAACCAGTTTTCAGGAATCAATGCCTTTCTATACTATGCCCCAAGAATCTTCGAAGAGGCTGGCCTCGGGGAGAATACGGCCCTTTTGAGCAGTATCGGTATCGGGTTTACAAATTTGGTCTTTACCTTGTTGGGTATCTACCTGATCGATCGTCTGGGAAGAAGACAGCTCATGTACATCGGGTCGGTAGGTTATATCATCTCTTTGGGCCTGGTAGCTGCAGCCTTTATCCTGGAGTGGTCGGGCATCATGGTCCCCGTGTTCCTCTTCGTTTTTATCGCCGCCCACGCGATCGGGCAGGGTGCGGTGATCTGGGTGTTTATCTCTGAAATCTTTCCGAATCACCTCAGGGGTTCGGGCCAATCCTTCGGAACCTCAGTCCACTGGATCCTCGCCTGGCTTATCCCCTCCTCCATCCCTGTGCTCTTCAGTTGGATTGGCCCCGGGCCGGTTTTTGCTTTCTTTGCCTTTATGATGGTCCTCCAACTGCTTTTCGTCCATTTTATGATGCCGGAAACCAAGGGTATTTCCCTCGAAGCACTGAGTGAAAAACTCAGCGGCACAAAAAAATAGCATCCTTTGACGCAAAGGATTCTTACCGGTTCTCACCTCCTGAAATCGAACAACATGGCTACGGGAAACGCGGATAATAGGAGGAAACCCGCCCTTGGTCGATTTCAAAGGGGCAGAACCCTTCAATGTGCTGTTTTTTAGTACCTTGTTGGAAACTATATGAAAAATGGAACACAATTTCTCAATGGGGACCCGTTTACTCAACGGCTTCCTCAGTGTAATGGTTGTGATCTTGGTTCTGATTCTTGGAGCCGTCCTGATCACCATGTTACTGGCACTCCTGGGAGTGGTTTAGATCCTTCTTTTAGACTGTGACTAAAAACGATTAACACGGGCAGCATGCCCTAAAATAAAACGCCCTCCTTTTGGAGGGTTTTTTATTTCAAGGGTAAAGTCCGCCCCCGAAGAGCGGTGCCTTGCGGTATAAACCGTGCCGGTCGATTCAAAAAGGGATCTCAGGAAAATCCAGAAGAAAACCGGGCATTCTCAGCGCCACGGATGTGCCGCCTTCCTGAGGCGGTCCATAATGGCAATGCCTATTCCGGTTTCCGGTAAGGGTTCTGCGAGTATAACTTCCACCTCCGATTCCTGCAGTTCGTGGAGGGTTGAAAATATTTTTGTTGCATATTCCTTAAGGTCACCATTGGGAGAAAGCGTTCGCGTCTCCAAAAAATCCCCGGGTAATTCCCCCTTAAAACTGATGAATCCCGCCTTGGTGGGTTCGATAGTATTGAGGATTTCCGGTCGATACAAATAAAAAGGCTTTGAAGGACTGTAGTGGGAATCGAGCATGCCAGGCGCCTCGGGGCTTCCCGCTTCAACAGTTTTTGCAGATTCGGGCAGGACAGCCGCCAGTTCTTCCCGTGTGATCCCACCGGGTCTCAAAATAAGAAAGCCGTCCGACTCCAGACGGACTATGGTCGATTCAAGACCTACCCGGCTAGTTCCCCCATCCAAAATATAGTCCGCCTCCGGCAGGTGGCGTTCCACATGGGCAGCCCGGGTGGGGCTGAGCTTCCCAAACTTATTGGCGCTGGGAGCGGCCAAAGGACACCCGGATTCCCGAATCAGTCCCAGAGCCATCGGGTGATCTGGCATACGAATACCCACCGTAGGCAAACCCGATGTGACAATGTCCGGGACCCGATCTGTCTTCGGCAAAATCAGGGTTAGCGGTCCGGGCCAAAACGCTTCGGCGAGTTTTCCTATTCGGGGGTCTTCAGACGTCGAAAGTACCTGAAGCTGCTCCAGATCGGCGATATGGACAATGAGGGGGTCAAACGAAGGCCGCTCTTTCACTTCAAAAATCCGGGCCACCGCCATAGGATCCAGGGCGTTGGCGCCCAGGCCGTAAACTGTTTCGGTCGGAAAGGCAACTACGCCTCCCTCAGTTATGGTCTTTGCTGCAATTTCCAAAGCCGTCATAGAATCTGGAATTTTAGGTAAAAATAGGTCTTTATTGGGTATGGCAGGGGCGTTCACTTTACACTCCATAAGACCCCATCCAACTCCGGGTCCTCCTTACCGTTTTTTGCAATGCAAAGGGGGGCGGGCTTCCCTGGGTACTGCGCCCGGTCTGCTCAACATCCGGCGGGAATGAAAAAACCCGTCTTTGGGACGGGTTTTTCATAAGTACAGGTGGGGAGACTCGAACTCCCAAGCCTTGCGGCACTAGTACCTGAAACTAGCGTGTCTACCAATTCCACCACACCTGCATTGGGCCTGTAAAATTACAAAACAGGCGGCAAATGTAATAAAATATTTAAAGCAGAAGCGGGATTCAATTCATGGAATCCGTTAAGGCTTCCAAGGTGCTGACCGATTTACTATCTTCCCGGGAATCGCCAGGGTTCATACACAACCCCAAAAGCGCTAATGTTAAAGTCTCAAAAAATGGAAATTAAGAAAGTTAATCTGGAGGAGAAACTAAACCTGTTCAGTGCGCACTGGTCCCCTAAGATCATCGGGGAGCTCAACGGTCAATTCGTAAAAATCGCAAAGTTTAAAGGGGAATTTATCATGCATTCCCACGAGAAGGAAGACGAACTTTTTTATGTACTTCATGGTGAAATATTTATCGAGTTAAAAGACAGCACCCTGCATCTTAAAGCAGGGGAATTCGTCATTATCCCCAAAGGCACAAGGCACAAGCCTTACGCTCCCGAAGAAGCCAGTGTTTTGCTTTTCGAACCCGTTTCAACCTTAAATACCGGAGAAGTTAAAAATGATTTAACCCGGTCGGATTTAGACAGGCTTTAATTTCTACAAAACAATCGCTTATGTATAAAGGGGAATCCTCCCTATGAGCATTACGGCTACCATTAATTTTACTATTTTTCCAGAGGTAAAGCATCCGTCCCCTAAGCGCACTTTGGCGTATGGGTAGGAACGTTGGATAGATGTGAGAAAATAAAATAAACACAAGACTATGACATTAAATCGGATCTGTCTCATCCTATTACTTTGCTTTTCTCTCACCGCCGTGGAGACTGCCGCCCAGGTAGTTGCCAGAAACGGCATGGTGGTCTCGAGCAATAAAATAGCTTCTGAAGTGGGCATTGAAACACTGAAAAAAGGCGGGAATGCCATTGACGCTTCCGTGGCGACGGCATTTGCCCTGGCAGTTACCCACCCGACGGCAGGCAATATTGGCGGGGGCGGTTTTTTGGTCTTAATGGATTCCACCAGTGCGGTTACCACGTTTGATTTTCGCGAAAAAGCACCCCTGAATGCTACGGCGGACATGTTCCTGGACGCAGAGGGGGAACTTCCAGAAAGCACCAATCTCTATGGGATGCCATCCACTGAGAATCATATCGGGCTCAAGTCCGTGGGCGTTCCCGGCACAGTGGCCGGACTGTACATGGCCCATCAGAAGCACGGGGTACTCCCCTGGGCAGATTTGGTGCAACCCGCTATTGATTTGGCCGCAAAAGGGTTTGAACTTCCCTTTAATCTCGCACAGGCCGGAGCCTTTTTTGAGGCCAATTCCCCTATTCCCTTTTTACAGGACTATTTTAAAAACGAAGCCGGTGAACTCACGGCATTCGGAGCCGTCTGGAAACAACCCGAACTCGCCAGAACACTCACTGAAATCCGCGATCATGGCCATGACGGATTCTATAAAGGAGTGGTCGCTCAGGAGATTGCCCGGTATATGCGGGCAAACGGAGGCCTGATTACCCTGGAGGACCTCAACCGCTACACAGCTGTGGAACGAAGCCCTATAAAAGGCACCTTCCGGGAGTATGAAATATACGCTATGGCCCCTCCGAGTTCCGGGGGAGTAGCCCTGGTCGAAATGATGAATCTGATGGAACAGGCCGATTTGGAAGCCATTGAGTTCAATTCCACGGCCTATGTACATTTACTGGCAGAAGTCATGCGCCGGGCCTATGCCGACAGGGCAGAATACCTGGGAGATCCGGATTTCGCCCCCGTACCGGTTGCCGAATTGACAGACAAGGCCTATGCGGCGCGGCAGCGCAAAATGATAGACCCTGGCAAGGCCACCCCTTCTACCACCATCGCCCCCGGCAGTGCGCTACTGCGCGAAAGCATGGACACCACCCACTACTCGATAGCCGACGACAAGGGCAATATGGTGAGCAACACCTATACGCTCAATGCCAGCTTCGGCTCCGCCATCGCGGTGCCGGGTACCGGCATGTTGCTCAACAACGAGATGGGCGATTTCAATGCGGGTCCGGGGCTCACAGACAGCACCGGCCTGATCGGGACTCCGGCGAACCTGGCTGAACCGAGCAAGCGCATGCTCTCGAGCATGACGCCGGCCATCATCAACAGGGACGGCGAAGTCTTCATGGTG
>CAKZOC010000007.1 GCA_937136025.1 uncultured Bacteroidota bacterium | reverse complement strand
CTATTTTTTGTGTCACTGTCGGCGGATGCCATTAAGCAGAGTGTCGCTGAATAAACGGATGACCCCCATTACCCACAAACATCTAATCTTTATTATTTAATTATGAGCTTGTACTACTTATCAGCAACATTACAACAAGTTGCTCCGAATTACATAAACATCAATATCTTCATTTTTCTCTAACTGACTCTTCAGTGCTTCAATATCGTTGTGTTTGAAGGTAAAGCGTTTTCCGACATGAAGCCGGACACCATCGATAATGCACGCATGAGAATCCACATCATAAACAATGATGTCGTCTTTGGAAACCAAGGCGTCAATAGCTGACATAATTCCCTGATATCCGAAATTCAATAAGTAGGCCGACTGCTTTCCTACAAAATCAGCCAGTTGTTCTTCAAGGATTTCGTGAAACGCAGTATGCCCGCTCATCATTCGCGCTCCCATAGGATACGCCGCACCATGCTCCAGGGCGGCATCCCCATCCACTTTCTTGATCTCGGGTAAATTTGCCATCCCCAGATAGTCATTAATGCTCCAGGTGACTACCTCTCTGCCCTGAAACTTCATCCGGTTGGAAATCGGCCCTTCCAGTTTTGGGAATACAAAATAGCCTTCAGCCTGAGCCGCCCATTTCCCGAGGGGCCCTTTATTTTCTACAATTCGATCAAATAAATCTCTCATGCATTTATTCTATAAGATGTGGCTCTAACGACTATTTCATCGATAAAGCGCATGCCTTTAAGGGGCAAAAGTAGTTAATTTTAAATAGGAATCATAGTCCCGGAAGGGATCTGTGACGTTGTGCTCGCCAGGGTGGGGCTGATAAAGTCGGTCTACTTAATAAATTCAACCTTTTGCTCCTCCTCTACTCCTTCACCGGTTGTGGTAAAGCCCTGGTCCTGCATCCACTGATCGCTGTAGATCTTACTCATGTAACGCGAACCGTGATCCGGGAAAATCACAACCACCCTGCTCTGGGGTGTGAATTCTCCTGCCTGGTTAAACTGTGCTACCGCCTGCATAGCCGCCCCTGAGGTATAGCCGGCAAAAATACCTTCGGTTTTACATAGTTTGCGGGCCATCTGAGCACTGGCCTCATCGGTAACTTTTACAAACTGATCGATCCTGGAGAAATCGGTGGCCTCGGGGATCAGGTTTTTTCCTAAACCTTCGATACGATACGGATAGATCTCTTTGCGATCCAACTGTCCGGTTTCATGATACTTTTTGAGTACCGAGCCGTAGGCATCTACCCCCAGAATCCGAATTTCCGGATTCTTTTCTTTTAAAAATCTGGCCGTACCCGAAATAGTCCCTCCCGTACCGCTGCAAGCCACGAGATGGGTGATTTTGCCGCCGGTTTGATCCCAAATTTCAGGCCCTGTGGTCGCGTAATGTGCCTCAGTATTCAATTCGTTGAAATACTGATTGATGTATACAGAATTCCGGGTTTCCTTATGTAGTCTTTTAGCAACTTCATAGTAAGACCTGGGGTCATCTGCACTCACGTGGGCGGGGCAAACATACACCCGGGCTCCCATAGTCCGCAACATGTCGATTTTATCTTTCGAGGACTTAGAACTCACCGCCAGGATACAATCATATCCCTTGATGATACTGATCATGGCCAGGCTGAAGCCTGTATTTCCTGAAGTCGTTTCAATAATGGTACTCCCTGGCTTTAAAATCCCCCTTTGCTCAGCCTGCTCAATGATGTAGGACGCAATCCGATCTTTGGCAGAATGTCCGGGGTTAAAACTTTCGAGTTTGGCAAAGTACTCCCCGGGATACCCCTCAACTATTTTGCTGAGGTGAACCAGAGGGGTGTTACCTATAAGTTCGAGGAGATTCGCGTGGGCCTTTATTTCTGGATCCATGCACTGTCTGGGTTAGGCGGTGGACCCGATAAAAGGTCCGGTTCTGCCTACAAAAGTAGTATTTTTTTACTTTATAGGGCTTTTCCTTCAAGGTCCAGGATAAAAGTGTACTCCCGAGCCGTTTCTTTCAGGGCATTAAACCTTCCCGAAGCACCCCCATGACCCGCTTCCATATTCGTATGCAGAAAGAGCTGGTTCTGATCCGTTTTCAGGGCCCTTAGTTTGGCCACCCATTTTGCTGGTTCCCAATACTGCACCTGAGAATCGTGCAGTCCTGCGGTCACAAGCATGTTGGGGTATTCCTGAGCCTGTACATTATCATAAGGGGAGTAGGATTTCATATAATCGTAATACTGCTTATCCTCCGGATTCCCCCACTCATCGTATTCCCCGGTAGTCAGGGGTATGGACGGATCCCCCATTGTAGTGATCACATCTACAAAAGGAACTGCGGCCACGACGCCCCGGTAAAGCCGGGGTTCCAGGTTCACAACAACTCCCATCAGAAGACCTCCGGCGGAACCTCCCATCGCATAGAGGTGTTGAGGACTGGTGTAGGCTCCTTCAATCAGGAATTTAGAGCAGTCGATGAAATCCGTAAAACTATTTTTTTTATGAAGCAATTTACCCGCTTCATACCACGGACGCCCAAGGTATTCCCCGCCCCGGACGTGTGCAATGGCGTAAATAAAGCCCCTATCGAGCAGGCTGAGCCGGGTAGAGGAAAAGAAAGGATCGATAGTGCTTCCATAAGACCCATAGGCGTATTGCAGTAAAGGACTCGTTCCGTCCTTGGGAGTATCCTTGTGATACACCAGGGAAATGGGAATTTTTACACCATCCCGTGCAGTCGCCCAAACGCGTTCAGAGCGGTAGTTATGCGCATCGAAGTCCGGATCCATGACCTCTTGTTGTTTTTGAATAACAGACTCTTTCGTCCGCATATTTACGTCGATGACGCTATAGGGGGATGTCATGGCGTTATAGACATATCGAAGCTCTTCAGTGTCAAAATCGAGATTGACATAAGGATACGCTACATAGGTTTCATTGTCAAAAGGAAGGTAATAGCGCTCCTTCCCATCCCAGCGGTTCACCTGTATTCGCGTCAGTCCCCGGTCCCGCTCTGAAACGACATAATAATCCTTAAAAATCTCGATGTCTTCGATCAGCACCTCTTCCCGATGGGGAATAAACTCCTCCCAATGAACCGTATCTGTTTGATCCTCCCGGACACGCATCACTTTAAAATTCCGTGCCCCGTCTTTATTGGTCACGATATAAAAGTGATCGGCATAGTGGTAAATCGAATATTCCAATCCGCGCGCCCGGGGGGCGAAAACCTTAAAACTTCCTTCAGGAGTATCCGCCGGGAGTATCCGGAATTCAGTGGTCAGCGTACTGATGGATCCAATTATGATGAATTTTCGGGATTTGGATTTGTACACGTAGGCGTTAAAGGTCTCATCCTTCTCCTCAAAAACGAGTTCATCCTCAGAGGCATCCGTGCCTAAAACATGTTTGTAAATACGATTTGAACGAAGCGTTTCCGGATCTTTTCGGGTATAAAACAAGGTTTTATTATCCGAAGCCCAAACGGCACTTCCTGTGGTGTTTTCCAACAGATCTTCAAAACGTTCTCCGGTTTCGAGGTTTTTAATTCGGATGTTGTATTGTCTCCTCGATAAGGTATCAACACCATAAGCGGCCAGCCGGTTGTCCGGACTGATCGAAATTCCTCTTAAATCAAAAAATTCGTAGCCCTCGGCCATTTGGTTCCCGTCAAACAAGACTTCTTCGGGTCCGCTGAGGGTGTCTTTGTGACGTGTATAGATGGGATACTCTTTCCCCATGGCAAAGCGGGTCACGTACCAGTATCCATTCCGCTTGTAGGGAACGGATGAATCGTCTTCCTTTATTCTCGATTTCATTTCCTGAAAGAGCGTTTCCTGGAAGGCTTCCGTGTGATTCGTCTTACTGAAATAATAGTCGTTTTCTTCTTTGAGATAGGAAAGGACCGCTTCGCTTTCCCGATCCCGAAGCCAATAGTAATCATCTGTACGTGTATCCCCGTGGAGTTCCATGACATGGGGGGTCACCCGGGCTGTTGGAGGAATGAGTTCAGACATCGAAGGCTGTGATTTTTTACAAGAAAGCGCTAAAATAGCACATAGTGCAACAATGAACGGTTTAGGAGGACAATTCATTGAATTAGTCTTAAATTTACGTTTCAGTTTAAAAGAATTTAAAGATAGCGATTATGTTAGGAGACTTAATGGGAATGATGGGAAAACTCAAGGAGGCGCGCGAACGGGTGGCGGAAACCAAAGAGCGACTCAAAACGGTCACCCTTCAGGAAGTCAGTGAGGACGGAGCGGTCACTGTTGTAGTTTCTGCCAACCGAGAAATCCGGGAAATTCAAATCGATGATAGCCTATATCATGACAAAGAGCAACTCACGGATTATTTGATCATTACCCTGAACCGCGCGCTTGAAAAAGCCGGGGAGATCCACGATACCGAACTCGCTGCAGTTGCCAAAGAAGGCATGCCCAATATACCCGGACTGGATTCCCTCTTTTAAGACCATTTCTAAGTTAGCCAAGGGCCGGAAAGCGCTATGACCAGGTCAAAAAATCCAATAATGCTCAGGCCTTAGCAGGCTCAAGGTGTTTCAGGGTGTCGAGTACATATTGGTGCATCTGCTCCGTGTAATCCAGATGGGTGACCAATCGAAGTTTGCCTTCCCCCATTCCAATCAGGCGGATGCCTTTTTTGTTGAGGGCCTCCACCACATGGGTGTCCGATGTCAGGGAGGTATCTACTTCGAATATCACAATATTGGTCTCGACCGGAGCCACATAGGTAACAAAATCCCTGTTTTGCAACTCCTCACCGAGCTCTTTTGCTCTGCGATGATCTTCCGCCAAGCGTCCACGATTGTGTTCCAGCGCATATAGGCCGGCAGCCGCCAGATATCCAGCCTGCCGCATACCCCCGCCCAACACCTTGCGGATACGCAGCGCTTTTTCCAGGGAAGCCCCGGAACCGATAAGCAAAGAGCCCACCGGACATCCCAATCCCTTGCTGAGGCACACACTGATGGTATCGAAAAGTGCTCCATAGGCCTCAGGCCCTTCGGGTTTGGAAGCCAGTGCATTCCAAATACGGGCGCCATCCAGATGGTACTTGAGTTCGTGGCGGTCGCAAACTTTTTTGATCTCCTGCAGTTCCTTAAAATCCCAGCAAGCGCCACCGCCTTTATTTGTCGTGTTTTCAATGCACACCAGGGCCGTTTTCGGGCTGTGGTAAAAATCCGGCGGGTTTATCGCTTTTTCTACCTGCCCGGCTGTCATCATTCCCCGATTTCCATCGACCAGACGGCAGGAAACACCACTGTTGAAGCTTACACCCCCGCCCTCGTAATTGTACACATGGGCATATTTATCGCAAATCAGCTGATCTCCGGGTTCGGTATGCAGTTTTATGCCCGTTTGGTTGGCCATAGTACCACTCGGAAAAAAAAGAGCAGACTCCATCCCGAAGAGATTTGCGACTTCGGTCTCCAGTTCATTTACCGTGGGATCTTCTTTAAAAACATCGTCTCCCACGGCGGCCCCCATCATCGCCTTTAGCATTCCGGAATTCGGACGGGTAACCGTATCGCTGATTAAATTAACCTCCATAACCTATATTATTCTTGTGAACACGCCATTCCAATGGGCGATCCATCGGGAATTTTCGGTACGTCTCCCGGCTGAAATTTTTCGGGATATTTCTCAAAAGCTTCAATCCTTCGGAGCATTTCGCGAGCCAGGGCATCCCCATCCCCCGATTTTAATAGGGATCTTTTCTGAGTATTTATGGCCTGAAGGGCCGCAGCATTCACCTGGGGATGCACTTCGGCATGTGTGGCAAGCACCATAAGATGCTTTAACACCCGGAAATTGATTACTTCCTGCACCCCGGAGAGGTACGCATCCTTTTTAGGGTTTTCTAAGGTTTGACTGACCAGCGTATTCAACACCTCTTCCAGCCCCAACTGTCCGGGTTCCAGTCCTTTTTGATTGACAAGACGGGAAGCGCGTTCAGGATGCAGCAAGAGGCCAAGGGTCATATCCGCAGCCGTTTCAGCGGCTCCCAGAGGATCGAAACTTAAACCAGATCGGCCTCTGAATGATTCTCTTGTCTGAGAATAGCCCACAGGTCTTGGGGGAAACCATTTAAGAATATTCTGTGGAATGGCGAGTTGCTCGGCATCGAGGGTTTCAAGCACGCTGTTCAGGGCTTGTTCCTGCTCCTTTCTGGGAAGAAAGTTCCAGGGAGTGGTACTCTCATCGCGGGTGGCGTAAGAATAATCCATCCCACCGACCATTTTAACAGCAGCTTCTGTCTGGTAGCGATGTAAAAAATAAAGAGGTACAAAAACATCTTCGAGAACAGCATAGGGTTCTTCAGATCGGATATTTGCAGGAGAAAACTGGTCCATGGCTGTTTCTCGAAGCTCCAGCACCCGATCTAATTCGTCGGAGGCGCTCTTGCCATTATCCCAGAGGTGTGCCTTCGCATGAGCTCCTCCCTGAGCTCGGGCATCCCTGTCTGAAATATAAATAAGACCTGCCGCCCGTGCCGTGTCTAAAATATCCCACAAGGCCTTATGCGAATCGGTTCCCCCTGGAAAGTCCGAATACGAGTAGGCCACTGTGACTTTATCCCAGTCCCCGATACCCGTTTCGTACGCTCCTGAAAAGTCAATTTTACCCCCTGTCAATTTAAAATCGGGGTGCGGATAATCCATCACAGAAGTCTTATTTGTACTACTGGCGGCAAAATTATGGGCAAAGCCCAGGGTGTGTCCTATTTCATGTGCTGAGAGTTGCCGGATTCGCGCCAGGGCGAGATCGAGCATTTTCTGATGATTGGTATCCGAAGTTTCAAAAGGCTTATCGGCCAGAGCCTGAGCGATCATAAAATCCTGACGTATCCTCAGACTTCCCAGACTGACATGTCCTTTAATGATTTCGCCTGTGCGCGGGTCGGTAATACTACTTCCGTAACTCCATCCCCGGGTAGAGCGATGGACCCATTGAATGACATTGTAACGCACATCCAGTGGATCTGCGTCATCCGGTAGCATTTTCAGTTGAAAAGCATTGGTATATCCGATGGCTTCAAAAGCCTGGTTCCACCAGCGCCCTCCTTCCAATAGCGCTGAGCGTACGGGCTCGGGGGTTCCATTATCCAGATAATACACAATAGGCTCTACCGCCTCACTGGTGGCTGCCTCAGGATTTTTCTTCTCAAGCCTGTGCCTTGTGATATACCGCTTTTCAAGGGAGGACTCCACAGGAGTTGCATAGTCGTAGTACGTAAAAGGATAACTGCCACAACCGGGGTGGAATTCACGCATCTCAAAACCAGCATCCGGCAATTTTATAAATGAGTGATGTTGATTTACCGTGATCAGATTCGGATTTGGCGTCACGGATCGCACCAGGCGCCCTTTGGGCTCTCCTTTAAAGGTCAGCAGGGCATCAAATTCAACATTTTCCGGAAAACCTTTGGTTCGCTCCATATTTAAGGCGCTTCGGGAAGCATCCACGGTATAACTCCCTTCACCGGCCCTTTTCAACCGGGCCGATACCCCGTGGGCGTCCTGCATCAAGAACCCGGAAAGATCTATGATATGGGAAGTACCTATCGTCTCAACAATAGGAAAGCCATAAATCACAGATTTAGCAAAGGCCTGTTCTACGGCTTTCTTTTCAAGGGGGTTTTCGGTCAGGGCGCGGTACTCCAGGTTGGGTTGCACCAGCAACAATTTATTGCCTGCTTTTTTAAAATATACCACCTGTTCATTCCCAAGTTGTCCCCGGTCGAGTCCGATATCGTTACTTCCCATACCGCTACTCAGGGAATAGACGTATAAAAACTCGGTCTCCAGCGCATCGACCTTCAGAAATACTTTATCGGTAGACGCGTCATAATAAAAATCGAAAAAACCTTCATACGCCTTGTATTCCTTGCTTTTTTCAGAAAAAGATTCCTGAGCACTCAAAGTGGGGAGGCAAAATAGGATCAGACACAGGCTTTTGAAAAATATTCGCATAGTGTTTCGGTTTGGATACGTGTTAGGGGCTAAAGATATCTAAACCTCCGCATTGGTCAAAGATCGATCTGCTGAAAGTCTGTTCCTGTGCCGTTAAAAAGGAAAAGAGAACCTCAGGTTTCAATTCGTTTCCGAAGGCCTCAAAAGCCGCGGAATCTCAGCAAGGAGACAGAAAATTCCCCTAACTTTAATGTTACTCCAACAGAATCCTCCTATTTTTGCAGAAACAAAATTGTATGCTCACAACAGATCGGACAAAAGATCTTATAGATCGCCTGGGTGCGTTAAGGAGGTATCTTTGACATAGATGCCAAACGCATTGAAATTCAGAATGAAGAAGAAAAAACTCTTGAGCCCGATTTTTGGAATGATCCGCAGCAGGCGCAGGTTGTTATGAAAAGGCTCCAGAGCGAAAAAAACTGGGTTGGCGACTTCGAAGAAGCACAGCGGCTTGTCGGAGATATGGAGGTGTTGTTGGAATTCTATCAGCAGAAAGAAGTGACTGAGGTCGAATTGATAGAGCAAATTGACAAGGCCGCCCTGAGCATCGAAAAACTGGAGTTTCGCAATATGCTCTCAGATGAAGGTGACGACCTGACGGCTGTCTTACAGATCACGGCAGGTGCCGGAGGTACCGAGAGTTGTGACTGGGCCGCTATGTTGATGCGGATGTACATGATGTGGGCTCAGAAACAGGGGTTTAAGGTTCGCGAACTCAACTACCAGGAAGGAGATGTGGCGGGAATTAAAACGGTAACCCTTGAAATTGAAGGTGATTTTGCCTTCGGTTGGCTGAAAGGCGAAAATGGGGTCCACCGCCTGGTGCGGATTTCGCCTTTTGACAGTAATGCCAAGCGCCATACCTCATTTGCCTCGGTCTATGTCTATCCTTTGGCCGATGACTCCATTGAAATCGATATCAATCCGGCCGACATCGAAATCACTACGGCCCGATCCAGTGGTGCCGGAGGCCAGAATGTCAACAAAGTGGAGACTAAAGTGCAGTTGGTGCATAAGCCCACCGGGATTCAAATCTCCTGTTCAGATTCCAGATCCCAGCACGACAACCGGGCCACGGCATTGAAGATGCTGAAGTCTCAGTTGTACGAAATCGAGCTTAGAAAGAAGCAAGAAGCCCGCGACGCCATAGAAGCGACCAAAATGAAGATCGAGTGGGGTTCTCAGATTCGGAACTATGTGATGCACCCCTATAAACTGGTAAAGGATGTCCGCACTTCTGTGGAAACCGGCAATGTGGATGCTGTTATGGATGGGGATATCGATCAATTCCTGAAGGCCTATCTGATGATGATGGGACAGAAAAACCCGGCTTAAGAGATCTGAATTATTGCCAATGATTACAATTTACCACAACCCCAGATGTCGGAAATCCCGAGAAACTCTCGCTTTGATTCAGGAGAGTGGGGTCGCATTCGAGATCGTAGAATACCTGAAAACACCCCTGAATCCAGAGCAGTTCAGAGCATTGCTTCATAAATTACAAATGCAGCCGGACGAACTTCTCCGTAAGGGAGAATCTATCTGGAAAGAAAAATATAAAGGGAGGGCTTTGGGGGAGGATGAAATCTTGAGGGCCATGGCCGAGCATCCAAAGCTCATGGAAAGACCCATAGTTGTAAGAGGCCAGCGCGCTGTACTCGGCAGGCCTCCTGAAAACGTCCATCGTCTTCTCAGGGATCCCGCCCGGGATTAAAGGATAAAGATGATCATAATTCATTTAACAAACATTTAACCAAACCGGATTAAACGCTTTTTACCGAATCCGGTCTAATTCACTGAGTAATGAAAAAATTGATTCTTTTTTTAACCCTTTCCCTGATGGGGATTTTTGGCACTCACGCTCAAATGGGACGCTACGGGACGTTTGATTCCAACCGTTCTTCTTTGCCGCGTGGTCCGGGGCCTGAAGCTCAAAAAGAAGATCCGAAGACAGCAGAAGAGCTTGTGGCAGATCAAATGCCCAGAATCACTGAAGCCCTCGATCTGAACGATTTTGAACAGGCCGTAGTGAGTTCCATTCTCAATAAGTATGTGCAGCAGCGCATCGAGCTTCAAATTCTGGAGTTACCCAAGGACAAAACCAGAGAAGCTTATGAAAAGATTGCAGAAAACCAGAAAGCTGAATTGAAGCAGGGATTGCCTCCGGAGAAGTTTGAAGGTTTTATGGATCTTATGGAAAATGGAGGGAAGTCTAAAAAGGAAAAAAAGGATCGGAAAAAGAAGAAAAAAACATAAATCCTTCATGAATAAATTTCTCGTGCCTGTTATGGCACTGTTTTGCCTCGGATTGCAGGCCCAACGTCCCCAAAATTCGAATACACGAAACATTACCTTAACCGGAACTGTCCTGGACAAAGACACGGGAACTCCACTGGAATACGCCACCGTCGTACTCCAAAATGCCAATGATCCGTCCAAAATTACCGGAGGAATGACCGATTTGAAAGGCAAATTCTCCATAGAAGCCCCGGGGGGTCTTTACAACATTCGGGTCGAATATATCTCCTATGAAAATTATTCCCTTGAAAATCAGTCCCTGGAGCGCTCCACGGACCTGGGAGAAATACGGATAGCTGTGAATGCGACCGAACTCGAAGCGGTGGAGGTGGTCGGAGAAAAGACTACGGTTGAAGTCAGGCTCGATAAAAAAATATACAATATTGGAAAGGATATAACCACCAGCGGAGGCACGGTCTCAGATGCCCTGAACAACGTGCCCTCTGTAGGAGTGGATGTCGAAGGAAACATCAGTCTCAGGGGAAATGACAACGTGACGATACTGATCAACGGGCGCCCTTCTGCCATAGCCGGCTTTGGTTCCACAGATGCGCTTCAACAATTACCGGCTGAAGCCATAGAAAAAGTAGAAGTGATCACCAGCCCCTCTGCCCGGTACGACGCCGAGGGAACCGCCGGAATACTGAATATCGTGCTGAAGCGGGAAAAGACCCTGGGGTTCAACGGCTCTGTCAACACCTTCATCGGATATCCTGCAAATAGCGGGATCACGGCCAATTTGAATATGCGTACGGATAAATTCAACCTTTTCAATACCACGGGTTTTCGATATCGGAACGCTCCCGGAAATGCGTTTTTTGACAACACCTTTACGTCCGGAAATTTTGACCGGATCACAGAAGATCGCAATACCGATCGGCTCAATCGAAATTTTAATACCAACCTGGGCCTGGAGTATTTTTTAAACGATAAATCCAGTATTACGGGTAGTTTTTTCTGGCGCCTTGCCAATGATGAAGACACCACGGGCAACACCACCACGCGTTTCGCCGACGGTACTGAGGACAGCAGGACCTTTCGGGAGGAGGTTGAAAAGGAAAAAGACAACAGTTACCAGATTTCCCTGAATTACATCAACAGGTTTAACGACGAAGGGCATACCCTAACGGCAGATGTGCAGTATTCCATAGACCGGGAGGATGTAGAAGCTGAAATCGAGGAGCAGGTTACCCGTCCCTTCCCCGATTTAATTGCCCTGGAAAATGTGTTGGAAGCTCAGGACCAGACCGAGTGGCTGATTCAGGCAGATTATGTACTGCCTATGGAGGATTCGCAGTTCGAAGCGGGCTTTCGATCCAATATGGAGGAACAGATTACGGATTACCGCCTGGATACGCTCGATCAGTCTTCCGGGGATTTTGTCATCGATGAAACGCTGACCAACATCTTCACCTACGATGAAAATGTTCATGCCGTGTACACCCAATATGGGGATAAATACGGGAAGTTTTCCTACCTGGCCGGATTGCGTCTGGAGTACACCCAACTCAAAGGGCAGGTGGATTCTGAATTTGATCTTTCCGATCTCCAGGACTTTCTCGGGGAGGATGTGGATTTCAATTTTAATAAGGAATATCTCGGCTTATTTCCCACCGTTAACCTCATTTATGAGTTTACCGATACCCAGAGTGTAACCCTGGGCTATAGCCGTCGGATCAATCGGCCCAGGGGCTGGTTTATCAACCCCTTCCCTTCCCGGAGTAGCCGCACGAATATCTTCCAGGGAAATCCCGATTTAGACCCCGCCTTTTCAAATACCTTCGATCTGGGATATCTGAAGCGATGGGAGAAACTCACCCTGACCTCTTCGATATATTACCAAAAGGAAACCGGTTCTTTTGAACGGGTACAGGAAAGCACCGGTGCAACTACCCCAGACGGCGTTGAAATTATCCGGACCATTCCCATCAACCTGTCGACAAACCAGCGATATGGGGCCGAAGCAGGTATTCTGTACAACCCAACGCGGTGGTTGCGGATCAATAGCAGTTTTAATTTTTTCAGGTTCGTGACCGAAGGCGAATTCAACGATGTGGATTACGGAGCTGAGAACAATAGTTGGTTTGCCCGTTTCAGTTCTAAAGTTACCCTTCCGGGAGAAGTGGACTGGCAGACCAATGTCTTTTACAGGGGGCCCTTTGAAAATGCACAGACCCGATCTGAAGGCATTTTCTCCCTGAATCTGGCGCTGAGTAAAGACATACTGGACGATAATGGCACCATTCTGCTGAATGTAAGTGATTTGTTTAATTCGAGAAAGCGGAGATCTTTCACCGAAACGGAAACCTTTACTTCGGACAGCGAATTTCAGTGGCGGGTACGATCTATTACTTTTTCCTTTATATACCGCTTCAATGAGGCCAAAAAGCGGAATGGCCGCGGACGCGGTGGGGATGATTTTTCAGATGATGGGGAATTCGGCAGTTAAGCCCGAAATACAGAAAATGAAAAAGCGGGGAATCCCCGCTTTTTTTATGCTTCTCTTTCTGCTCTCTTCGCTTCCCTCCGCTCTTTCCAGAGTTCCAGGAGATTTCCTCCCAGCCAATAAGGTACTACAAAAAGCAGCAGGAACATCATGAGCCAGAAACCAATGGTCAATATGGTTAGAAAGGCCAAAAATCCGAGGTATTGATCAAATTCAAACATGCAATCCGCTTTTGAGACACAAAGATAGCGGGTTTTGGTGACATCCTCCAACATCTGAAAAAAAAAATCTGGAACCCAGTGGCATCATTTGCCCCGCAGGAGCGGATATATGTACCTTTGTATAAAATCGTTTTATATGGAATTCCGCATCGAAAAAGATACTATGGGCGAGGTAAAAGTACCCGCCGACAAGTACTGGGGCGCCCAAACCGAGCGCTCGCGCAATAATTTTAAAATCGGGGCTCCGGCCTCAATGCCGAAAGAGATCATTTACGGGTTCGCCTATCTCAAGAAAGCTGCTGCCTATGCCAACTGTGAACTGGGTGTGCTTCCTGAGGCCAAACGTGATCTCATTAGCAGGGTTTGTGATGAGATCCTGGAAGGGACTCACGACAATCAGTTTCCGCTGGTCATTTGGCAAACAGGATCGGGGACTCAAAGCAATATGAACGTCAACGAAGTAATCGCCAACCGGGCACATGAACTCGCCGGGAAGAAAATTGGGGAGGATGAGAAAACGCTGCAGCCGAATGATGACGTCAATAAGTCTCAATCCTCGAATGACACTTTCCCAACGGGAATGCATATTGCCGTGTACAAAAAGATCGTAGAAGTGACCATCCCGGGGGTTACTGCACTACGCGATACCCTTAAGGCCAAATCAGAGGCGTATATGGACGTTGTAAAAATAGGAAGGACACATCTGATGGATGCCACTCCCCTCACCCTCGGACAGGAGTTTTCAGGTTATGTGGCACAACTGGACCACGGACTTAAAGCATTGCGTAATACGCTGGATCATCTGGGGGAACTCGCTCTCGGAGGTACTGCTGTGGGCACAGGACTCAATACGCCCGACGGCTATGACGAGATTGTGGCCCGTTACATCGCCACCTTTACCGAACTCCCCTTTACCACAGCACCGAATAAATTTGAAGCTCTCGCGGCCCATGACGCCATAGTGGAAACCCATGGTGCTCTCAAACAACTCGCCGTATCTCTCAATAAAATTGCAAACGACATCCGGATGATGGCTTCCGGACCGCGATCGGGAATCGGAGAAATTCTCATTCCAGCCAATGAACCTGGAAGCTCGATTATGCCCGGTAAAGTAAATCCTACCCAATGCGAGGCGCTGACTATGGTCTGCGCTCAGGTTATGGGTAACGATGTAGCCATCACTATAGGAGGAACACAAGGCCACTATGAACTCAATGTCTTCAAACCCCTTATGGCGGCCAATGCGCTGGAGTCCGCAGGGCTATTGGGAGATGCCTGCCAAAGTTTTGAGGCGCATTGCGCTTCGGGCATTGAACCGAACCGGGATACCATTAAAAAACTACTGAACAATTCCCTGATGCTGGTCACTGCCCTGAATACCAAAATTGGCTATTACAAAGCCGCGGAAATCGCCGGAGCCGCTCATGAAAACGGAACCACCCTCAAAGAAGAGGCCATTAGGCTAGGATATGTGAGCGCCGAAGAGTATGATTCATGGGTACGGCCCGAGGAGATGGTGGGCCATCTCAACAAATAAAGACCTTATATAGAAAAAGGCCGCCTAATGTGATTAGGCGGCCTTTTAGCTAAAGATTCAATACGTTCTTCCTAGTTCAATTCGAACTTAGAGGTTCCGAGCAATTTCAGACCATCGTCATAGACGTTGACCATGTAATTTCCCTTTTGGAACTCCCCGGCGTAATTACTGATGTAATCACAAACATCCAAAGCGGCGTTTTCATAAAAGAAGTTCGTGTTCTTGGTATAAGTGATCGAAGGGCCTTCCTCCATAGTTTTGGAATTGGTTCCTCCCATTACATTTCCGTTAGGATCCAGAACTTCAATATAGAATTCGCGGTCACCGGCCTCAGCGATAACGTTATCAGCTACGGTAAAACAAACTTTTAACCGGTCTGTTCTCTTTGCGCTCTTTGTAGAACGGAGGGTTCCGTTGTTGCGTTCGCGAACGGCGTCAACCACAAAACCTGTAAGGTTAAGCGCTGAACCCCGCTGGACGGCATCGGCCAATTGCGTGTTCTGTACAACCAGGGAATCATTGAAAACGTTTTGCTTCTCCAATTCCACGAAGGTACTGTCGCGTTGCATCGCAATCAGCGTATTGGATTGTTTCAGTGAATCTACCTGACGCAATAACTCTTCACGCTCTTTTTTCAGAACGCCTACCTGGCGACGATAGCGGGAAAGTGTAGCCAGATCTGCCTTCATACCGCTAACCGAATCGATGTATTTTGCGATATTGTCACGGGCGGCCACCAATTCTTCATTGGTTTGATTGCTCTCCATAATAGCCTTGTCGTATTCCGACTTCAGGCTTGTCAGATCTTCTACAACTAACTCTTTTTCCTTTACGAGGATGGCCTCATTTTTCTTTGAGTCCTGATACAGATTGACCGCATAAATGATAGTACCTAAAAGAATTACTCCCAGAATACCGGCCAATACTTTAAGTCCGTTGTTGTTTTGTGTTTCTGCCATAAGTGTGAAAATTAATTTCTAAAACTTAAATTTTAAGTTGTTTACTGTCTATATACGCAGAAATTGAAGTTTTAGATTTTAGTATCGAAAATATTTATTCCGACCCATCGGCTTAGGGGCTGGTATGGTCGTATCTTTAAGGTTGATAAATCAGTAAAACCCGCTGCTATGACACACATTTCCTTATTTCGCCCTGCATCTTCCCTCCTGTTTTTGTTTTGTTTCCTGCAGATGCCATCGCTGACACCCCAGCCCAACCCCACGCCCATACCCGAAGACAAAGTATGGCAGGATCAAAAAGATTTAAAAATTTATCCGGTCGCTCATGCTTCAGCCGTACTGGATTGGAACGAAACCATCATTTATATCGATCCGGTAGGCGGACCGGAGGCCTTTAAGTCGTATCCCGCCCCCGATCTTATTTTGATCACAGATATTCACGGAGATCATTTCAGCCTGGAAACCCTTCAAGGGCTGGACACCCGGAAAGCCAAAATCATCGTTCCCAATGCCGTAGCCGGAAAAATGCCCGAGGCCTTTACCCCCCAAATAGATGTCCTGGACAATGGAGCCACTAAAACCCGTTATGATATATCGGTGACGGCGATCCCCATGTACAACCTCCGGCCCGAGGCCAAAACCTTCCATACCCCCGGGAGGGGAAATGGATATGTTCTCGAGAAAAACGGGATGCGGGTTTATTTTTCAGGAGATACCGAAGATATTCCGGAAATGCGGGCACTTAAAAATATTGACAAGGCCTTTGTTTGCATGAATCTGCCCTATACCATGGATGTCGAAAGTGCTGCAGATGCGGTTCTTGAATTTGCCCCTGCCGAAGTCTATCCCTATCATTACAGGGGAAAACCCGATGTAAGTGATATAGGCCGTTTTGAGAGCCTGGTCACTAAGGCCAACCCGGACATTCGCGTAGTTCGTTTGGATTGGTACCCCTCAGAAACCTATTGATTTTTTAACCGGACGTTCTGTAACAATCTTTAGATTGGAACGTCCTATCCTAAATTTTAAAACAACCCCTGTAAATACAGATTTATGAACACACGATCAGGACTAATGCGACTTGGCACACTTTTGACTTTCCTGCTGCTCATCAGCAGTTGTGAAGTCGAAAAAAACAAGGAGGCAACGGCTTCAAAATTTGAGGTTCCCGTTACCTATTACACCCTGGATAATGGATTAAAGGTAATCCTCTCCGAAGATACTACTTCTCCCACCGCCATAGTGGCCGTGTATTATAATATAGGATTTCGAAATGAACCTCGGGATCGAACCGGATTTGCGCACCT
>CAKZOC010000006.1 GCA_937136025.1 uncultured Bacteroidota bacterium | reverse complement strand
CTGGGAAAGGGATTGAAATCCGGGTTACGGATAACGGAAACGGCATCCCTGAAAAGGTGCGGGACAAGATCTTCCAGCCCTTTTTCACCACCAAGCCTACCGGACAAGGCACCGGGCTGGGCCTCAGCCTGAGTTACGACATTATCAAAGCCCACGGAGGGACATTGGAGGTGAAATCCGAAGAAGGCAAAGGAACCGAGTTTATCACTAAATTACCTGTGGCATGAGCAGTGAGGGCAAATCCTTCTAACTTTAGAAAGCCCCTGAACGGGCGAAAACCAGGTAAACACCAGAATCCATGCAAAAAACCCTGATACTTATAAAACCAGTGCATGTTCTACTCATGTGTATAGGGCTGCTGCCCTCCCTCCTTTCTGCACAAACCCTGCCGGACAAAGTGGCCTTTGAGAAATACGGGGTGGCAGAGGGGCTCCCTGAAGAAATGGCAGTCAATTTGGTACAGGACAGGCATGGATTTATTTGGGCGACTACTCAAAATGGTCTGGTGAAATTTGACGGGTATCAAATGAAGGTTATTAAAAGTTGGCAGGAAAAAGACACAACCTATCATATCCGTAACTTAAATGGGGGACTCCTTTTGAGCAGAAATGGAAAGTTGTGGATCGGGGGGGTTCGCGAAGGGACCGGACTCTTTTCTTTTAATCCGGAGACCGAAACATTCACTACTTACCCTATTGATTATGACGATCCTACAAAAACACCCTATAACAACTGTTTCTTGTTATATGAAGATCTGAGCAATCATATTTGGTTCAATAGTATTTCCGATGGCGAAGAGGATCCGGTCCTTTGCAGGTTGAACCCGGAAACAGGGATCGTTTCCCGCTATCCGCAAACGGTTAGGCAGGGAAGAATTAATGATATCGTTCTGAACTTTAAGTTAGCTGAATCCCGAAAAGATAGCAGTCTCTGGCTCAGGGAGGATAAAGGTAATGTAATGCGGTTTAACCGTAAAAAGGACAGTTTTGAGCTCATTTTTAAGAAAGGTGAAGTCCTGCCGGGGACGGATAGGAACGATTCCATACAGGATATCACCCCCCCGGGCAAAAGCGGCCTGATCTCCATGGGCAATAACCAGCATCTCTACCTATGGGATCCGCTGGAGCGAAAAGTAGTTGAGACATACGATTTTCCGTCCCGGGAAGCCGTAGAATGGGCCGGAACTGCTTTTGAGGATTTACACGGGAACCTGTGGAATTCATCCTATGACGAAATTTCAAGGATCGACAGGAAAAATGCTCAAAGATCAGATTACAAAATCGGGCAGGGGGTCCTGGCCTTCGATAAGACCCTCAAAAATATACGTTCGATTATTCCTTCCTATCAAGATTTAGATTTTATAGTATTCAATGTCAATAGTACTGATCGTGGCCTGGTAGCCCTTTTAAGATATACATTCTCTGATGGGGCCTTTCATCTCTATGACCTCGGATTCAATGATGCGGAAAATGCATTTGCAAAAAATGGATTCCGATATAATTTGCTCAGGGACAAATCCGGGCTTTTCTGGGTGGGCACCCGTCCCAATATGTATAAACAGGCTCCAAAAAAACGGCAAATAACCAGTTTCCGGAACGACCCAAAAGATCCCAGCAGCCTGCACAATGACACTATTTGGACATTTTTTGAAGATAGCCGGGAACGCCTGTGGATTGGCACCCAGAATGGTATTGCACAAAAGATTGGGGAAAATACTTTCCGCCAGTACTTTATAGGCCCAGGAAATGACGGGAAAAACTCGGTGGGTGATATTAACCAAATCTATGAGGATTCTCAAGGGCGCATCTGGGTATGTGCCATTGATAAGGGCTTGCTCCGATTCAATGAACAGACCCTCAGCTACGAAAGCATTCCTTTTCTTGAAGATAAGGAGGTGAATGTAATTCGAATGGCGGAGGATGGTAATGGAAACCTTTGGCTCTCTGCCATTAGGAAGGGGGTTTACATCCTGGACCCGGATACAGGCAGGGTTATCAAAAGGTTTGAGCCAGAGGGTGCAGACACGCACTTATTATCTAGTAATGTTATAGTAAAAATCTTCAAAGACTCTAAGAATCAGATCTGGCTGGGCGATCCGCGTGATAATGATCAGGCGTTATTTAAATATGTGGCGGAAAAAGAACAATTTGAACATTACCGTTTTGATGCCCAGGACACCTTATCCCTAAGCAGTAATGAAATTCTTTTCATAACGGAGGATGACCGGGGTAGAATGTGGGTGGGTACAGACGGAGGCCTGAACCTTTATGAACGGGACAATGATATTTTCCATCGAAACATCGATTTGATGTCCCTGCCCAGTGTACCGGGATTTCATCAGGCTGGAAACGGAAAAATGTGGTTCACCGCCTATAGCGGTGAAGGTCTGGCGCTGGTTGGCCCCGGGGTGAATGATGTAGAAGTCTTCGGGGAAGACAAAGGGTTACTGCATAATGATGTGCTGAAAAATTGGGGCGAAGGTAAATTATTGATGGATGACTTCGGGAAGCTATGGCTACCCACTCAGCGGGGATTGTCTGTTTTTAATACTACGACAAAAACCTATTCCGGTTATTTCGAAGCTGACGGGTACCAGCAGTATACAGGAGTCCACGGTCTGTTTAAGACAAAAAAAGGGGGTCTCTGGATTGGCGGGAATCAGGGCATCAACCACATCATCCCTGAAAAACTGGCGGCGAAGGACAGTACCCTTCCCAACGTGGTCATAACCAAAATGGGGATTCAGGACAGCGTCTACGCTGCTGCCGATGGGGTCTTGTTTAAAAAGGCGGTTCCGTATACGAAAGGGGTAACCCTGGATTTCTCCCAGCGAGATCTGAGCTTTGAATTTGTGGCGCTGCACTATCTGAAACCCGAAGACAATTTATACTCCTGGAAACTGGAAAACTACGACACCAAATGGTCTGAACCCTCCTTAGATCGCCGGGTTAGCTATAAGAACCTTTCTCCGGGCACATACCTTTTCAGGGTAAGAGGATCCAATGCCGATGGGGTGTGGAACGAGGAAGGGGCCTCCATGGCCATTACCATAAGACCTCCCTGGTGGCAGACCGGATGGGCCTATTTCCTATACCTGTTACTGGCAGGTTTTATCGGGTACCGCCTCCACCTCTTCCAGAAACAGCGGACCATCCGCAAGGAACGGGAAAGAGCCCGGGAAAAAGAACTCGAACAGGCCAAAGAAATTGAAAAGGCCTATGCAGAATTAAAGGCCACCCAAAGCCAGCTCATCCAATCTGAAAAAATG
>CAKZOC010000005.1 GCA_937136025.1 uncultured Bacteroidota bacterium | reverse complement strand
AGTTAGCAGTTGGCAGTGGCAGTTGGCGGTAGGCAGTGAAAAAGGTTCAAAGTTCAAGGTTCAAAGTTCAAAGGAAAGTGGGCAGTAGCGGTAGGCAATAGGCGGTTGGCAGTGGCAGTAGGCAGTTGGCAGTGGCAGTTGGCGGTAGGCAGTGAAAAAGGGTTCAAGGTTCAAGGTTCAAGGTTCAAAGTTCAAGGTTCAAAGGAAAGTGGACAGTAGCGGTTGTCAGTTGGCAGTAGGCAGTGAAAAAGGGTTCAAAGTTCAAAGGACAGTGGGCAGTGGCAGTAGCGGTAGGCCATTGACAGTAGAAGAAGCTGAAAAAACAGAGATAACGAAATACTCAGAAGACAAATAAACATGAATACCATTACCTCAAAATTTGACTTAAACGGAAAAGTGGCCATCGTCACCGGATCCAGTAAAGGCATCGGAAAATCGATTGCCCGGGGCCTGGCGGAGGCCGGGGCCCAGGTCGTGATCAGCAGCCGAAAGCAGGAAGCCGTAGATGAAGTGGTCCGGGAATTTACCGGGGCGGGGCTTAAAGCCATCGGAATCCAGTGCCATATCGGGGATGCCGGGGAGCGGGAAAGCCTCATTTCCAAGACGGCAGAGGCTTTTGGTAGCATTGACATCCTGGTGAACAATGCGGCCATAAACCCGTATTACGGCCCTCTGGAAGGTTCAGAAGAAAGCGTTTTTGACAAGATCATGGACGTCAATGTCAAAGCGCCCTGGATGCTTTCCAATCTGGCCCTGCCGCTGATGAAAAAGGGCGGGGGCGGAAGCATTATCAACATTTCCTCCGTGGAGGGCCTGCGGCCCGGTTTTGGCCTTGGGCTCTACAGCGCGACCAAAGCAGCCCTGATTACGCTCACCCAGAACCAGGCCAAGGAATGGGGGCGGTACGGGGTTCGGGCCAACGTCATCTGCCCGGGACTGATCAAAACCAAATTCAGCGAGGGGCTCTGGTCGGATGAAGCCCTGGTGACCCGGCTTACGAAACAGCTGCCTTTGGGGCGGATCGCCCAACCGGATGAAATGGCCGGCCTGGTCATGCTGCTGGCCTCCGATGCCGGATCGTATATGACGGGAGGCGTCTATGTGGCCGATGGCGGGTACATGGTGGCCGGATAGGTTTAATACTTTGAGATTAAAAGAAAGATGAATTTTCAATACAATGAAAAATCGATAACCCTTCAGAGCCGGGTACGCCTGTTTATGGAGGATTACATCCTGCCTATGGACGAGCAGGTGGAATCCTTTTATCGGGACCCTGCCAATCTGTGGAAAAAGTGGCCGGGCCTGGAAAGTCTGAAGGAGGCCGCCAGGAGTGCCGGGTTGTGGAATCTGTTTTTACCTGCGGACTATAAAGGCTTCAGCCCGGGACTGACGAATCTCGAATACGCTCCCCTGGCCGAACTTATGGGCCGCGTGCGCTGGGCCTCGGAGGTCTTTAATTGCAGCCCGCCCGATACCGGGAACATGGAAGTCCTGGCCCGCTATGGCAGTCCGGACCAACAAAAGCAATGGTTGACCCCCCTTATGGAGGGGAAAATCCGCTCTGCCTTCCTGATGACGGAGCCTGAGGTAGCTTCCTCGGATGCGACCAATATGCAAACCTCCATCACTGCGGATCAGGGAGATTATCTGATTACCGGACGGAAGTGGTGGTCTTCCGGAGCTATGGACCCCGATTGTAAGATCGCTATCGTCATGGGAAAAACGGACTTTGAGGCCCCGCGGCATGAACAACACAGCATGATCCTGGTGCCTTTGGATACGCCGGGCGTACAGATCATCCGCCCCTTGTCGGTGTTTGGCTACCTGGATTCCCCGGAAGGCCATGCCGAAGTGGTGCTGGAGTCCGTACGAGTGCCCAAAGCCAACCTGATCCTCGGGGAAGGCCGGGGTTTTGAAATCGCCCAGGGGCGCCTGGGACCGGGGCGGATCCACCATTGTATGCGCCTCATTGGAATGGCCCAGCGCGCCCTGGAATTGATGTCTGAGCGCGCAACACAGCGCAGCCCCTTCGGGAGGAGCCTGGACACTTATTCCAGCATCCGGCAGGAGGTGGCGCGATCCGCCTGCGAGATCGAACAGGCGCGACTTTTAGTTTTATCCGCCGCGGACAAGATCGACAGGGTGGGCAGTAAATCCGCGAAAGACCTGATCTCCATGATAAAAATAGTGGTCCCTACGATGGCGGCTACCGTCATTGACCGGGCCATTCAGATTATGGGCGGTAAGGGAATGAGTTCGGATACGCCTTTAGCCCATTTCTACGCCGCCGCCCGGAGTTTACGCCTGGCCGACGGGCCCGACGAGGTCCATATGAGTCAACTGGGAAAAGGAACGATAAAAAAATATACCCGGCCCCATGAGTGAATCGGCTGCCACACGTCCGGTGCGGCCCGGGGAGGAACTCCCGGAACCCGCCCTCAGGAAATTTTTACACGCCTCGGGCCTGCTGGCAGATACGGCCAGCCCACTACAAGTGCAGCAATTCAAAAATGGGTATTCCAACCTGACCTACCTCCTCGGGTTTGAGCAGAAAGAATACGTGCTGAGGCGGCCTCCTTTCGCGGCCCCCAAAAGAGGGCACGATATGGGGCGGGAATTCAAGGTATTGGAGAAGCTCCACCGGGTTTTTCCAAAGGCTCCACAGGCCTTCGTGTATTCAGAGGACCCGCAGATCCTCGGCGCCCCCTTCTACATCATGGAGAAGGTGGACGGGATCATCCTCTCGGCCCGTGAAGCCCAAAAGCGACACCCTTCCCCTGAAGCCTTTCAAACCATAGCCAATGCCTGGCTCGACACCTTTGTAGAACTCCATAATCTGGACTACGCCGGGGCCGGACTGGAATCCCTCGGGAGACCGGAAGGGTATGTGGAAAGGCAGGTGACCAACTGGGGCAAACAATATCTGGCTGCCGCCACAGAGCGCGTAAAATCTGCAGAGAAAGTGATGGCCTGGATGCAGGACCACCAGCCCAAAACCTATCAGCACAGCCTCATCCACAACGACTACAAATACGACAACCTGGTTTTTTCAGATGACAGCTGGCAGGAGGTAGCCGCTGTTTTAGACTGGGAGATGTGCACCCTGGGCGATCCCCTGATGGATTTGGGCACCTCCCTGGGGTATTGGACGACGGCTTCAGATCCGGAATTTATGAAACTGGGGCTCCCCTCACCCACCGTCATGGAGGGCAATCCCTCCCGATCTGAAATTGTGGAATCCTATGCGGCCAAAAGCCAGCGGGATGTTTCAAACCTGGTCTTCTATTACGTCTACGGCCTTTTTAAAGTAGCCGTGATTGCGCAGCAGATCTACTTCCGGTACAAACACGGGCATACGACCGATCCGCGGTTTGCCGAGTTGAATAAAGCTTCCGCCCTCTGCTGCGATGCCGCCTGGAGGGCGATACAAAAGAACCAAATAGACGATTTACACTAATGGATTTACAAGACAAATCGGTGGTGATCACCGGAGCGGCCAGCGGAATAGGCGCCGCCACGGCCCTTCATATGGGCGCTTTAGGCGCGAAGATCGCCGCCTCCGATATTGACCTCGAAGGTTTGGAGGACGTCGTTTCTCAAATAAAAAAAGCGGGGGGAACCGCCTTGGCCCATCGGGTCGATGTCACGGATTTCGCCCAGGTCAGGGAATTGATGGCCCACGCCAAAGAGACCTATGGGAGCGTGGATATTGTCGTGTGCAATGCGGGAATCGGGGGCAAAGAACAACGCAAAACAGCCGAACATACGCACGAGGACTGGCACAATGTGATTGCCGTGAACCAAACGGGTGTTTTCTACACCATGCAGGCGGCTTTAAAACAGATGAAGCGGCAGGGGCACGGGTCCATTGTTAATGTGGCCTCCCTGGCCGGCTTAAAACCTTCGGGCTATAACCTTTCATACAGCGCCAGTAAATTTGCGGTAGTGGGCATGACCAAATCGGCCGCCCTGGAATACGGGAAGGACCATATCCGGATCAACGCCGTTTGCCCGGGATATACCAAAACCCCCCTCCTGGATAAACTGCTCGACTTTCGTCCGGAAATGGAGGAAACCCTGCGAAAACTGATTCCCATGGACCGCTTTGGGGAAGTAGATGAAATTGCCGAGGCCATTGCCTGGCTCGCCTCGGACCACGCTAAATTTATAACGGGTCAGACCCTGGTGCTGGACGGGGGCACTTCCCTCTTGTAGCCCTTAAACTTTTGAATACATGAACACACTGAAAAGGATTGAAAAAGCAGATTATACCCTTATCCAACTCCACCGGGGCAAGGTAAATGCCATGAACGCCGAAATGGTGAAAGAACTCCGGGAGGTTTTTCAGGAGTTGGAAAACGACCCTTCGGTTAAAGGGGTGATCCTCACCGGGCAACCCCATTATTTCTCTGCCGGCCTGGATTTGATCGAGCTTTTCCAATATGACAAAACACAGATTTCAACGTTTTTTGAAGCCTTTGGAGCCCTGTACCAGCAGCTGGTTCGATTCCCAAAACCCTTCATTTCAGCCATCACCGGCCATGCTCCCGCCGGGGGATGCGTGCTGGCGGTGACCAGTGATAATCGGTATATGGCGGAAGGGGACAAATATATCATCGGGCTCAATGAGGTCGCCGTCAACATACAGATTTCACAGAACCTGACCGAAGCCTATGCTTTCTGGATGGGGGACGGACGGGCGAGTCGCTATATTCTGGAGGGCAAACTCCTGTCGGGCCCCGAGGCTTTGGTAGCCGGACTGGTCGATGAATTGGTGCCTCTGGATGAGGTCGTGGAGCGGGCCGAAAAACAAATGCTCACCTATCTGAAAGCGGATCCTGAAATCTGGGCCAACACCAAAATGAAAGTCCGAAAACACTGGCTCGACCGCCTGGATCCGGAAGGAAAGCAGTCCCTGAAAGAGGCCGCCACCCTGTGGTGGAAGCCCGAGATCCGAAAGAAGATGGAGGCCTATGTGCTCAGTTTTACCTCCAAAGCCCGATAAGGCATTCAGGGGTGCTGCTGCCTTGAATTATTTTTTGACGTTTTTGGCCATTTTGGATGAAAAATCCCGATTTTGGGCTCAAAAAAGCGGGAAAAAGTCTAAAAAACACCAAAAAGTGACAAAAACACGCAAATACTGAATTTCCTCTGGGAAGAACAAGGCCGAAAAAGCACCAAAAAATGACAAAACTGTGCGAAAACTGATGATCCCCCTGAGGAAAACAAGGGCGAAAAAGGTCCATGAAATAACAAAAGTGTACGTAAATTAATGACCCCCCCCTCGGAAGCACACCTTTAAAAGAGCTTCAAAAATTGAACGAGGCCATTGAAAATAAAATCATCCTCCTGGGATGTACAAAACGAATAAAAAGATCAGAAAATGAATAAACAACTCTTATTTGTAAAACGCCCGGTTGGGGCCGCAGACGCCTCTACCTGGTCTTTGGAAACGAATCCCATTCCCGAGATTACCGATGGGCAAATGCTCATCCGTCAACATTACGTTTCCCTGGACCCGGCCATGCGCGGCTGGATGAACGAGGGCAAATCCTATATCGAACCCATGGAACTCGGCTCGGTGATGCGGGCGGGTTCCGTCGGGGAAGTCGTGGCCGTTCAAGGCGTGCCGGGCTTTAAAGTCGGAGATTTTGTCGCCGGGGGCGGTGGGGTACAACAATATGCCGTTACCGATGGGAAGGGCTGGTATCCTGTGGATCCTTCCTTTGCGCCCCTTCCTACTTATATCGGGACCCTCGGCATGACCGGAATGACCGCGTACTTTGGCATTCTGGAGGTTGGGAAAATAAAAGAAGGAGATGTGGTCCTTGTTTCCGGGGCGGCCGGAGCGGTGGGCAGTGTCGTGGGCCAGATTGCGAAAATTAAAGGCTGTACTGTCATCGGGATAGCCGGAGGGGCGGACAAATGTGCCTACCTGACCGATGAGCTCGGATTCGACCACGCCATCGACTATAAAAATGAAGACGTGCGCCAGCGCCTGAAGGAAACCTGTCCGAAGGGACTGGATGTTTATTTTGACAATGTCGGCGTCCCGATTTTAGATTACGCCCTCGGGCGTTTGCGCAAGCACGCCCGTATTGTCATCTGCGGGGCGATCTCCCAGTACAACAACAAAACGGCTGTGAAAGGCCCGAGCAACTATCTCTCCCTGTTGGTCAACCGGGCCACCATGCAGGGGATGGTGGTTTTTGACTGGGCAGACCGCTATCAGGAAGCGGCCCAGGTCATGGGGGGCTGGATGGCCGCCGGAAAACTCAAAAGCAGGGAATCTGTGTATGAGGGCATCGAAAACTTCCCGGAAACCTTTAACCGCCTCTTTTCCGGAGATAAAATGGGCAAACTGGTCCTTAAAGTCCTCGAAGAATAATCCTTATGAAAGCGATTCGCTGCAATACATACGGGCCTCCGTCCAGCCTGGTGCTGGAATCTGTGCCAGACCTGATCCCCGGGGAAAACGAGGTGTTAGTTCAGGTTAAAGCCTGTGGCATCAATTTCCCCGATACCCTCATTATCCAGGGCTTATATCAAATCCGGCCTGAACTTCCCTTTACCCCGGGCAGTGATGTGGCCGGGGTGGTTCTGGCCATTGGAGATGGGGTGCGACATGTCTCCGTGGGGGATGCCGTCATCGGTTTTGTGGCCTATGGGGGCCTTGCCGAGCAGGTGATCCTCCCGGCCAAAGCGTGTTTCCCGAAACCCGCGCCCATGGATTTCCCTGTGGCCGCTTCCTTTATGATGGCTTATGGCACGGCCTACCACGCCCTGAAAGACCGGGGAAAACTGCAGGCCGGGGAAACCCTCCTGGTCCTGGGAGCCTCAGGCGGGGTGGGACTGGCTGCCGTAGAATTGGGTAAACGGATGGGCGCCACGGTCATCGCGGCGGCTTCCACGGACGAAAAACTCGAACTCTGCCGGGAATACGGGGCCGACCATCTGTTGAATTACAACGAAACGGATCTGAAGGCCACCCTGAAAGCACTCACCGCAGGCAAAGGGGTCGATGTTGTGCTGGATCCTGTGGGCGGAGCCTATGCGGAGCCCGCCTTTCGGGCCATGGCCTGGGAAGGCCGGTATCTGATCGTTGGGTTTGCCGCCGGCACCATTCCGAGTATCCCCCTCAACCTGCCCTTGCTCAAAGGCGCTTCCCTGGTGGGCGTATTCTGGGGACAATTTGCCATGGCACAACCCAAAGAGAACATGCAAAACACCCGGGAACTCATGACCTGGTATGCCGAAGGAAAACTTGTCCCCCATATCGATAAACTCTTTGCCCTCGAAGAGGCCCCAAAAGCCATTGAAGCCTTGCTCTATCGAAAGGTCAAAGGGAAGGTTGTGGTTCAAATGAAATAACTTTTAACACGAACTGGTTTGAAATAAAACCCCTTACACTACATCTTATGAGACTTGAAAATAGAATTGCCATTATCACGGGAGCCGCCCGGGGCATCGGACAGGCCATCGCCGAGCTTTTTGCCCGGGAAGGGGCTGTGGTCATCCTGCTGGACCTTTTGCCGGAAGGAAAGGAGGTAGCCGCTAAAATAAAAGCCTCCGGAGGGAGGGCCGAATTTCACACCGTATCGGTTACCGATAAAGCGGCAATAGAAGCGCTGTTTCAGCAGATCCACAACACCCACGGGCGGATCGATATCCTGATCAACAATGCCGGGATCACCCGCGACCGCACCCTTGAAAAAATGAGTGAAGACGAATGGGATACCGTTATAGAGGTGAATTTAAAAGGCGTGTTTCTCTGTACCCAGGCCGCTATTCCCTATATGAAGGAACAAC
>CAKZOC010000004.1 GCA_937136025.1 uncultured Bacteroidota bacterium | reverse complement strand
TCAGGCGGCGTGCTTATCGCGACCCGATCTTCACCAAGGTCGAAGAATTCACGAGGCTCGAAATTGAAGCTGCCGGCAACGATCGATCCAGGGAATTGTTCCCGCGCCGTATTATAATCCTGAACCGCAGAGTTGTAGAAACGTCGTGCGGCGGCAATCTTGTCTTCGATGACGGACAGCTCGTCCTGCAAGTCCAGGAAGTTCTGGTTGGCTTTGAGGTCCGGATACCGTTCTACAGTGACCAGCAGGCGCGAAAGTGCTGAAGAAAGCCCGCCCTGAGCCTCCTGAAATGCGGCCAGGTTCTCAGCGGTAAGGTTTTCAGGATTGATGGTAGTCGAACTCGCTTTGGCACGTGCCTCAATGACATCGGTAAGGGTTCCCCTCTCGAAGTCTGCGGCGCCCTGAACCGTTTTAACCAGGTTTCCAATAAGGTCATTACGCCTTTGGTAGGCACTCTCCACATTAGACCAGGCCGTTTTGGCATTGGCCTCGTATTCCACTGCCGTGTTGTTGAACCCTACAGCCCACTGATAGATTCCGAAACCTATCACAAGGATAATAATCAAAGGAATTAACCATTTTTTCATAATGCTCAGTATTAAAAAGTTAAGTAGTTAATCGTTTATAGTTTATAGTTGTTCTTTTATTTTAATTAATTCAGCTTTAACCCACTCCATCTTACGAATGATTTCATAGGTTTCCAGACTCTTCTGCCGGTTCTCTTTCAGGTGGAGTTTGGCACCCTCCAGGGTAAAACCACGCTCCTTGACCAAATGATATATCAACTCCAGATTCTGAATGTCCGAAGGGGTAAATTTTCGATTACCCTTGGCGTTTTTCTTGGGCTGCAACACGTCAAACTCCTTCTCCCAGAATCGGATCAGGGAAGTATTCACATCAAAAGCCCTGGCGACTTCGCCAATTCCATAATACCTTTTTTCCGGAAGGTCTACTTGCATTAATCCAGTGATTGATTTTCCTGATTGGCGTACTTGAGCATATTCTCAAATTCCTCGGCACTTAAACTGCCATAATAGAAATTGATCGGGTTGATCCGGTCTCCGTCTTTCCAAACCTCGTAGTGCAGGTGTGGTGCTTCTGAACGCCCTGTACTTCCCACAAACCCTATGAGATCCCCTCGTTTCACCTGCTGACCCACCTTCACATTGTACCGGCTCAAGTGCGCATAAATGGTCATATATCCGTAGCCATGTTCCAGGCGAATGTGCTTCCCATATCCGGAGGCCCTGTTATCGGCCCGGGTGATTTTACCATCTCCGCTGGCGTAGATGGGGGTGCCCCTGGGGGCTGTAAAATCCATTCCCCAGTGCATTTTACGCGCCTTGGTAAAGGGGTCTGAACGCCATCCAAAACCCGAAGCCATCCGGGTTAATTCTTCATTGTTTACAGGCTGAATAGCCGGAATTGAGGCGAGTAATTTTTCTTTTTCAGCCGCCAGCTTGGTGATTTCATCCAAAGACTTCGACTGAATCACCATTTGTTTTTGAATGATCTCCATCCGTCGGGTGGCCCCGATAATCATTTCAGAATTATTAAATCCTTCAAGGGACTTATAGCGGTTAATCCCGCCAAAACCTGCTCTTCGCTGTTCTTCAGGAATCGGGTTGGCTTCAAAATAGATGCGGTAAATGTTATTGTCCCGCTCCTCTATATTGGCCAGGACCTCATCCATCTGTTCCATTTTGCGATTGAGGATTTCAAACTGCAATTCATAGTTCTTGACTTCCCGTTGCAGTGAAAGCTCTTTAGGGGTATTCAGCACATTTACGTTGAGCAGCAACAACAACCCGAGCAGACCTGACAGCAAAGACCCCGCACCGAAAAGAAGGATATTGCGGATCTTCTTCGATTTTTTAGGTTCGATTTTCCGGTATGACAACGTATCCGGGTCGTAATAATACTTAACCTTAGTCATAAAGGTAAATTATCCTATTTTTGTGCGATTGCAGCAGATTCAGACAAATATAGAAATTGTTTGGCACAAAATCTTAACTTTAAAGAAAGCCCGTATTCCAAATGACTTCCAGCGAAATACGTCATCAGTTTTTAGCCTTTTTCAAGGACAAAGATCACCGGATTGTCCCCTCCGCTCCCATGGTCATGAAGGACGATCCCACACTATTGTTCACCAATGCGGGGATGAACCAGTTTAAGGAGTTTTTTCTCGGGATCAGCACACCCGAATTCCGGCGGGTGGCCGACACTCAAAAGTGCCTCAGGGTTAGTGGAAAACACAACGACCTTGAGGAAGTGGGCAAGGATACCTACCATCACACCATGTTTGAGATGCTGGGAAACTGGAGTTTTGGAGATTATTTCAAACAGGAGACCATCACCTGGGCGTGGGAATTTCTCACAGGGGTATGCGGTATCGATCCCGGAGATTTGTACGCCACCGTTTTTGAAGGTAGTTCCGATGGAGATGCCCTGGAAAAGGATCAGGAAGCTTATGACATCTGGAAAGCCCATTTGCCCGAGGAGCGCATCCTGATGGGATCCAAAAAGGATAATTTCTGGGAAATGGGTGCCCAGGGACCCTGTGGCCCTTGTTCCGAAATCCACATCGACATCCGTTCCAAAGAGGATCGCCTGAAAGTACCCGGGGCCGACCTGGTGAATAAGGACCACCCACAGGTCGTGGAAATCTGGAATCTCGTCTTTATGCAATTCAACCGGAAGGCTGGCGGGGCATTGGAGCCTTTGCCAGAACGACATATAGATACCGGTATGGGCTTTGAACGCCTGTGTATGGTCCTACAGGGGGTGCAATCTAATTATGATACAGACCTTTTCACCCCCCTGATCCGTGAGATTGAAACTATTACGGCGAGTAGTTACGGAAAAACTGAAGAAACAGATATTGCCATTCGCGTGATAGCAGATCACATTCGCGCGGTGTCCTTTGCTATCGCGGACGGGCAGTTGCCCGGAAATACGGGGGCCGGATATGTAATTCGCCGTATCCTTCGCCGGGCCATCCGCTATGGGTTTACCTTTCTCAAAGCCCGCGAGCCTTTTATGTATCTCCTGGTAAAAGTGCTTGTACGGCAGATGGGGGATGCCTTCCCCGAACTCGCGGATCAAAAACAACTTATCGAGAATGTCGTTCGGGAAGAGGAGCTGTCCTTCCTTAAAACCCTGGAACAGGGACTGATACGCCTGGAGGAAATGCTCAGACAGTCCAAAGGAAAGTCTGTAGACGGCGGGAAAGCCTTTGAGCTCTATGACACCTTTGGATTTCCGATTGATCTCACGGCGCTGATCCTGGGTGAGCGCGGATATACGCTCGATGAAGCCGGTTTTGACCAGGCTATGGCCGCCCAGAAAAAACGCTCCAGAGCCGCTTCGGAGGTTTCCATGGAGGACTGGGTGGTGCTTGAAGAAGGAGCGCCTACAGAATTTCTGGGTTATGATCAGCTTCAGGCAAAAATTCGCCTGCGCAAATACCGCCGGGTGGAGGCCAAAAAAGAGGGCACCTATTACCAACTCGTCTTTGATCGCACCCCTTTCTATGCTGAAGGAGGCGGACAGGTGGGGGATAAGGGGTATTTGGAAGCGGCCAACGGAGATGTGACCTACATCGTGGATACCAAGAAAGAGAATAATGAGATCCTGCATCTGGCAAAGTCCCTGCCGAATCCTCCTGAAGGAGTTTTTACGGCTTCTGTAGATGAGAAGCAACGTTTGCGAACGGCGCGAAATCACACCGCCACACATTTATTACATCAGGCACTTCGAAGAATTCTGGGGGACCATGTAGAACAAAAAGGATCTGCGGTACATTCCAAATACCTGCGTTTTGACTTTTCCCATTTTGGAAAGATGAGCGCTGAGGAACTCCGTCAGGTAGAACAGTTTGTGAATGCCCGGATCCAGGAGCAATTGCCCTTTGAAGAGCAGCGTAGTATTTCTATGGAGCAGGCCCGGGATGAAGGGGCTATTGCGCTTTTCGGGGAAAAGTACGGAGATCAGGTCCGCACCGTGCGTTTTGGTAAATCCATCGAGTTGTGCGGCGGAACGCATGTGAAGAACACCTCTGAGATCTGGCATTTCAAAATTATGAACGAGAGTGCCATTGCCGCGGGCATCCGAAGGATTGAGGCCATAACCTCCGACGCGGTTCGGGAGTTTTTTGCCTCGAATGACAAAACGCTGGAAAATATCAAAAGCCTTTTGAAGAACAGTACAGACCCCATAGCGGCAGTTTCAAATTTGCAGGATGAGAATACCAGTCTGAAAAAGGAGATCGAAGTTTTGGTGCGGGAAAAAGCGCGATTCATCAGGGAAGAACTCAGGGAAAAGATCAGGGAGGTCCACGGGGTCAGGTTCCTTGCGGATGAGGTAGATCTGGAACCCGCGGCCATAAAAGATCTTGCGTTTCAACTGGGGTCGGAATTCGACGACCTGTTTCTCCTTCTGGGATCGGGCCGGGGGGGAAAGGCAGTTCTGAGTTGTTATATTTCCAAAGAGCTGGCCAAGGCCCGCGATCTGGACGCCGGACGTATCGTCCGGGAGCTCGGAAAGCACATCCAGGGAGGCGGTGGGGGACAACCCTTCTTTGCTACGGCCGGAGGGAAGAATCCTTCAGGTATCCCGAATGCACTGGAAGCTGCAGCCGAGTACCTTAAATAATATTTCAGGGGGGAGTCATATGAAATGGCGGACAAAGGTTGAAATTGCACAGGGGGCAGATCCCATCGATTATCAGGATGAGATACTGGTTCTCGGATCCTGTTTTGCCGATCATCTCGGGGAGAAACTGGCCTACTACCAGTTCAGACACCTCGCCAATCCATTCGGAGTACTCTTCCACCCGATTCCTTTAGGCCATCTTATTGAAAGGGCGATAGAAGGGAGGCATTTTAAGGAAGCTGACCTCTTTGAACACGAGGGGCTTTGGAGATGCCTGGAAGTGCATTCCAGGATTGCAGGGACTTCGGGAGAAGCCACCCTGAAGCGTATGAATCAGGCGTTAAATGTTTTTCAGAAAGCGCTGGCACAGGCTTCTCATATGGTCCTGACCCTGGGCACGGCTTTTGCATTCAGGAATTTAGACAAAGATCTGTTGGTGGCGAACTGTCACAAACTTCCCCAGCAACAATTTCACAGGGAGCTGACCCCTGTTGCCGAGCTCATTCATTCCCTGAGCCATACCCTGGCCGTTATAAGGGGGAATAATCCGGAATGCAAAATCCTCTTAACCGTATCCCCCGTGCGTCATGTTCGGGATGGTCTGGTGGAGAATCAGCGCAGTAAGGCACATCTGATCGCTGCGGTCCACCACGTGGTCGACAACGCAAATATTCATTACTTTCCAGCTTACGAATTGTTGATGGATGAATTACGCGATTACCGGTTTTATAAAAGGGATTTAATTCACCCGACAGAGCAGGCTGTGGATTTTGTATGGGAAAAATTTATGGAGGCCTGGGTAAATCCCGGGGCGATTCCCGTAATGAAACGGGTAGATGCCATACGAAAGCAAATGGCACACCGGGATGTCCGTGCAACCGACCCGTTTGGGGTGGACGCCAATGAACCCCTGAAGCAAAAAGCAGCAGCCCTTTCGGCCGATTATCCTTTTATACAGTTCGACTTGTGAAATGCGCCATGATAATTCTTGATACCCATCGAAATGTTTAATGGCGAATTACATCTGACCTTTAAAAAAATTAAAATATAAACAGATGAAACGAATTCTTGCGGGTTTCGCAATCTGTCTGGCCCTGGTACTGATTTACAGATCCTGGGAGTGGACCGGTAAGGCTCAGGTTGAAGTTGAATCCGAATCGGCACTTATCGCCTCTCAGATTGAGCAGGTTTCGAAATTGGTGGTTACCGAAGGGCACTTTGCGGAGGTCTTTAGCTATGCGGACAGCCGGGAACTATTCGGACCATTCTTTACGGCAGATAAACGAGCCCTGGTGGTTGTCAATGCCCGGGCTACAGTGAGTTATGACCTGAGTGCCATGACCTATCGCCTGGATAGTGTAACCCGAACCCTGTATATTGAGGAAATCCCGGAACCGGAAATCCGCATTGATCCGGATATTGAATATTACGATGTAAGTGCCGATTATTTCAATCCGTTTGAAGCGGAGGACTACAATAGGGTAAAATCGAAAGTAATCGCTTCCATTGAGGAAAAAATTGAGAAATCCACCCTGAAAAGCAATGCCCGGAACCGCCTGCTGAGTGAACTCGCAGAATTTTATGTGCTCACGCGTTCTCTGGGCTGGACGCTGGTCTACAAGGATCAAAAATTGGAATCCATGCCTTCCCGCGATTTACTGTTGGAGTAGTCCCCTTCCAAATCAAAGGGCTACTTTCGCCTGATCTACCAACGCTATTCCCCCATCGATCAGATGGCCTACTTCGGGGCGTTCGCCTTTAACCTGCTCCAGATGGTGCAGGATTTCGGCGGCAAATACTTCATTTTCTTCTGCCCGGGCCAATTCGTAAATCTCCACGGAAAGCATCCAGTCTTCCGGGTGGGAGGCCTTTAGTTCCTGAAAAACCTTATTTCTCGAGATGGTGGTGTTGGTCCCTTCACGGAATTCCCGAATCTGGCCATAAAGCTTTTCGAGTTGCTCCCGCTTGGGGTCTTTATGCACCTTTATGGTTGTTTCTTCAGGAACATGGCTGTTCAGGTCAAAGCTGCTCAGGTCGGCGGGGCCATTAAAGGCAGACACGATATTTTCACCTACTGCCATATGGTAATGTCCCCATTCCGGACGAAATAAATACTCGTCCTGATAGCGAACCGTGCAATTCTGGAAAGTGATCAGGATGATTTCCCCCCTCAAATTCCGCGTCCCGGTGATGATATCCCCCTCAAGGTGAATCCCACCTTCAAATTCCAGGGTTACCTGCTCTCCCTCATAAATCTTGTACGCCTTTAAATCGCGCGGACTCATATCTTCTATGGGCAGGTTTATCCCTTTCAGTTTCCCAATCGGCGCTCCAAACCCATCCGGATGAAACGCTGCACTATGACCGATCAATTCTTTTTCCCGATATGCCAGGGCGGTAGGGCCGGAAGTCTGGAGGTAGGCGGTTTTACCCTCAAAGGCAATGGCTCTGGTGAAAATGCCTGAAATCTGGAGACCGGTACTGAGCTCTACAGTACCCAAAGCCTGAGATGCGATGAGTTTTTCCAATCCGTCCAGTCCACCCTTGCGCAGGGCCATGGTATTGGCGAATTCCTCCAGGACCTGACTTAAGAAAGCAAAGTCCGGGGTTACAAACAGCTGAGGTTGGGGTTTGGTGATGTCGAAAGAAGTATGGGCCGCTTCACTGGAATAGGGGATTTTCAAAACTTTATCGGTCATGCACCAACTGCTTTCCCCAATGGAGGATAACAAACCGGCCCCGTAGATTTTAGGAGCTTCTGGGGTACCGATCAGGCCGTATTCCACGGTCCACCAATGCAGGTTTCGGATGAGGGCCATCTCGCTGGGAGGTCCCATGTTTTCCTGTAATTCGTCAATGTGTTTTTCCGCTTCGGCAATGGCCTCCTCACTCGTTCCGGGCGCTTCTTTAATAATGGAGAGGTGCCGCACAGCCTCATAAAGCTCATAGTCCTTGGCACTGGAAATAGCTTTACATCCTATTTCTCCGAAGCGCCTGAGGTATTCGGCGTATTCCGGATTGGCGATGATAGGCGCATGTCCGGCGCCTTCGTGTATGATGTCCGGTGCCGGAGTATATTCAATATGGTCCAGCTGGCGGATATCAGAAGCGATCACCAGGACGTTATACGCCTGGAACTCCATAAAGGCAGCGGGAGGAATGAAACCATCCACAGCCACAGCCGCCCAGCCGATTTCTTTTAAAATACGATTCATCCCGTACATATTGGGGATGTGTTCGATAGAGATGCCTGTTTTTTGCAGGCCGCTCAGGTATGACTCATGAGCCACCTGACTCAAATACGCCACATTTTTACGCATGACATACCGCCATACGGCCTGGTCTACCGCAGAATAATCCTCGTAGTTCTGAGGTTTAATATACTGCCTCAGGTGGGAGGGCAGTCTGTCCAAAATAGGATTGCTTTGGTATTGCATAGCACGCTTTTTCAGTGACCTAAAGATACGCATTCGCATGCAGATTGTCTTTCAGATCAAAAAAAAACCCCGCGGCAGGCGGGGTTTAAATTTGCAGTTTCGAATTATCTCGAAGCGATGATTTCCGGGGGGTAGGCTTCCATTATTTTTGAGACGAATTCACGGATTCTGGCCTCCTTCTTATCGATATCACCGGTATTTCCCAGGGTACCCTGTCCGCGTCCCTGCCATATGAGTTCCTTTTTTTGAGTGTCAATCAGGTCTATGTACAGGGCTCCTTCTGTACTGGTGCTTACACTCGGTCCCCAGGCACCGCCCCAACCCGGCCCCCAGGCACCACCCCAGCCATAGCCATAGCCACCCCAACCCCAACCGGGACCCCAGCCCCAGCCGACATTGTTGTAGACATCTACCCGTTCCTTCTCCGTGGTAAAAATACTCACCAACAGATCGGGCGATTCAGACTTTACAAATCCTTTGCGGGCCATCTCATCTTCAATAGCTGTGAGGATCCTGCGTTTGTCCAGATCTGAGATCTGGGCGCGATCGATTCCGGTTTTGTAGAAAGCGTATGTTTTGTAGTTGGTAAACGTGGCCGTGCGGTCGTAATCCGTGATCACATCGACAGAGGAACAACTCGTCAATAGCCCAAAGGGTAATAGCAGTAAAGCAAGTCGAAAAAGTGTTTTCATAGCAGGGATATTAGGATCTCTAATGTACCAAATAATACAGCAAAATCTATGCCGAAACCTCTATTTCTGACGCCTTTGTGTTTTGGGATCAAAGCCATAAGGACAATGCCTGCAACCGCTTTCACAACAGTAACCCCGTTTAAGGAGGTACCTGGAAGTAAATACCCGATACCCCTCAGGAGTCCAGTAGTAATCTCCTTCTTCAAGGGGAATGTGTTCTCGCATAGCTGGAAAGGCTTAGGCCGGTCACTGCGTTTGCAAAAATAAGGGAAATACGCGGAATGTCGGCCCAGGGTAACGGGCCATCCCGGCCGTTTATCCCACATCTGCTCCTGCTGATCGAATACGAAAAGGATAAAGCAATATATTTGCAGGGAGACGTTTTAGAGCAGATGATCCTTGTAATCCGACATTTTTTTTACCGCAGCTATGTAGGTCTCGGGCTTTGGCCATTTATCATTCTCAGGAATAAGGCATTGAAGCAAGACAAGGCCCTGATCAATCACGAGCGCATTCACCTCAGACAACAAGCGGAACTTTTTTTGGTGTTCTTCTATTTGCTCTATTTCCTTGAATGGCTGTTGAAAAGTCTCTATTATCTGGATTTCTACAAGGCCTATCGAAATATCAGTTTTGAACGGGAGGCCTATCTGGAGGAAAAGAATCTGAACTACCTCAGGGATCGTAAACCTTATCAGGGGTTGAAGTACATAATTGTAAACCCTATGGATCACTAGGGTGGAAGCGACTTCGGTACGTGTTGAACTGCCTGTTCTGGAAGCGCATAATGTAACCCTGTGGGTCAAACGGGAAGACCTGCTTTTTCCGAACCTCTCGGGAAATAAGTACAGAAAACTCAAATACAACCTGGAAGCGGCGGCGGCGAGCGGCCATAAAACCCTGATGACTTTTGGAGGGGCTTTTTCCAATCATCTTCACGCCACCGCCGCCGCCGGAAAGCCATATGGTTTTAAGACCATAGGACTGGTTCGCGGGGAGGAACTCGGGGAAAAACCCTTAAATCCTACCCTCGCACAGGCCCGTAAATGGGGGATGAAACTCATTTTTATCAGCAGGGAGGAGTACAGGTTAAAAGCAGATCCGGATTATGTACGGACCCTCATACAACAGTATGGCCCCGCATACGTGCTTCCCGAGGGCGGCACGAATGAGTTGGCCGTTCGGGGGTGCTCGGAAATTCTGGTACAGGCAGACCAGGAATTTACCCATATCTGTTGTCCGGTGGGCACCGGCGGCACCCTTGCCGGACTGTCGCGTTCGGCTCAACCGGGTCAGCGTGTTTTGGGATATCCGGCACTCAAAGCGCCCGAACTCCGGAAAGAACTGGAGTCTTGGATTTCCGGGGAGAACTGGGAACTTGTCTCTGACTATCATTTCGGGGGCTATGGCAAAATTAACATGGAGTTGATTGGCTTTATCAACGACTTTAAAGTGGAAACGGGGATTCCGCTCGATCCGGTGTACACGGGGAAAATGCTTTTTGGAATATTGGCGGATGTACGCCGTGGTCGCCTGAGTGCGGGGAGTCGGGTCCTTGCCATCCATACGGGAGGGCTTCAGGGAATTGCAGGAATGAATATGCAATTGAAGAAAAAGAACTTACCTTTGTTGCATCTATGAAAAGGGTTTTTGGGATAACATGCCTTGCGATGCTGGTACTTACCGGCTGTATTTCCAAGAAGAAAACGACCTATGCCGACCGTTCGGGAAAGGACGCAAAATCTAAATCCAGGTCCAGGGACAAGTCGACTGAGCCGGCTGAGGAAGCCGCGGATACCTTTGTTGTTTTTACGATCAATTCGCCCCAGGAATACATTCAAACCTTTGCTCCCGTTGCCCAATCTGAAATGAGAACCTACGGCATTCCAGCGAGCATCAAATTGGCCCAGGGATTGCTCGAAAGCGGATTTGGGAAGGGGGAACTTGCCCGGAAGACCAACAACCACTTTGGGATTAAATGCCATGTGGGCTGGGAAGGGGATTATGAACGCCATGACGACGATGAAAGGGATGAGTGCTTTAGAAGGTACAATCACCCGATGCATTCTTACAGGGATCACAGCTTGTTTCTTACGACCCGATCCAGATATGCATCCCTTTTTGAGTTGCAACAGGACAATTACAAGGGTTGGGCCCGGGGTTTGAAAAAGGCGGGTTACGCCACAGACCGTCATTATCCCCAAAAAATCATAGAACTTATCGAGCGTTACGATCTGCATCAGTATGACGCTGAAGTTCTGGGAAAACGCTACATCGCCCGCACTCATACTCCTCAGGAAGGGTATGCCGCTTACCGGGTTCAAAAAGGCGATACACTCTACGCGATTTCCCGCCGCCACATGGTGTCTGTTGAAGAATTAATGCGTATCAACGGATTAAAAACCAATGAGATATCTGTAGGGCAGGTTTTAAGAGTACCATCAGAAAAAGTAAAATAACATCATGCGATACGAACGAAGCAGCGCCCTGTTCCGGGCGGCCTTTAAGGTTTTACCCGGAGGGGTCAACTCCCCGGTACGGGCATTTAAGGCCGTAGGGGGTACCCCGGTTTTTGTCAAAGAGGCCAAAGGCGCCTATTTTTTGATGAGGACGGAAATCGTTTTGTCGACTTTATCGCCTCCTGGGGCCCGCTGCTCTTTGGACATGCTTTTGAGCCGGTTTTGGAAGCTGTGATTTCCCGGACCCGGAAAGGAACCTCTTTCGGGATGCCTACGGCATTGGAAACCGAACTGGCGGAAAAGGTTATCTCAATGGTTCCCAATGTTGAAAAAGTCCGTTTTGTCAATAGCGGTACCGAGGCCTGCATGAGTGCCGTGCGTTTGGCACGAGGGTATACCGGACGCGATAAAATTATAAAGTTTGCGGGCTGCTATCACGGACATGCCGATGCCTTTCTAATACAGGCCGGCAGTGGAGCCGTGACCTTTGGGAGCCCGAACAGCCCGGGGGTTACTCCGGGAACCGCCCGGGATACCCTGCTGGCAAACTACAACGACCTGGAGAGTGTCGAAACTTTAATTAAAGCTAATCCCGGAGCCATTGCTGCGATCATTCTGGAGCCTGTTGCCGGGAATATGGGGTGTATCCCTCCCGAAGCCGGATTTCTGGAAGGCCTGAGGGCACTCTGTACCCGTCATGGCATTCTTTTGATTTTCGATGAAGTAATGACCGGATTTCGTCTGGCGCCCGGTGGGGCTCAGGAGGCCCTGGGTATTCGGGCAGATATCGCCACCTTTGGAAAGGTTCTGGGGGGCGGGCTTCCCGTAGGGGCTTTTGCAGCGGCAGGGGAAATTATGAGACATCTCGCCCCGGAAGGTCCGGTATATCAGGCGGGCACACTAAGTGGAAATCCCCTGGCCATGGGTGCCGGTCTGGCTATGCTTACCGCTATTGAGGCAGATCCTGAGGTGTTTTCAAGGCTGGAACAAAAAACAGCCTATCTCCATAAAGGACTCCAGAGCGCACTGGAAGCTTCAGACCTCCCATTTCAGATCAATCGCTTTGGCTCGATGATCTCCGTGCATTTTACGGATATCCCTGTTCGGGATTTTGAGTCAGCAGCTACCGGAAACAACCCCCACTTCAAGACTTATTTTCACGGGATGCTGGACCGGGGCATTTATCTGCCGCCAAGTGCCTTTGAAAGTTATTTCCTTAATGATGCCCTGTCCTATGAAGATCTGGACCTGGCCATTGCCTCTGCGGGTGCAGCGATGAGCCGCAATGCAACCCGATAAAACAAGAAAATAGCAAGACCAGGTCCTGCTATTTTAAAGTTGTGCTTAAACAATCGGCATCCGCAGCCTATTCCTGTCGCGGGTGGTGCCTTTGTCTGCCTCGTGATCCCTTATTTCGGTTGCGTTCCTTTCTTTGATTTTCCCGGAGCGATCTCCAATGCTCGAACTGGGAGTCAGAAAGAATATCCTTTATGCTTTCCTGAAAGGCAATTTGACGATCCAGCCGATCGTTCATTGCGACATAACGGGACGCTCCATCTTTCTCCTTAGCGGAATCTGCTTCAGATTTCCGGCGGGCTCTTAATTCCTTTCG
>CAKZOC010000003.1 GCA_937136025.1 uncultured Bacteroidota bacterium | reverse complement strand
ACGCCAATTGCAACAAATCAGAAGATATAGAAGGCCAGGGGTTGGGGGGGTGACCAAAGGCGAGGTAACCTGGAAGTTACCGCAAAAAAAAACCGACCGGCAGGTGGTGCCGGTCGGTCTGATATGATACGGGGTAGTCGTACCCCTAATTTAATCCCTGGAAATCAGAATTAAGAATTCCGGTCCATGTAGAGAATAATACTCATGAGATCCTTGTCATTGTCCAGATCCAGATCGTTTTCTTTGATAAATTCTTTCAGACCTGCCTTCTGATCGGCATCCATTTGGTTGTATAATTTTCCCTTTTTCGGAACCAGTTCGTCGATACGGTCTACACCGGTTTTTTGAATGTAGTATTCCTCAAACTGACTGAATCGACTGGGCGTAGCCTTTACAAAAGAGTTCGACGCTTTGGATCCTTCGGTAAATTTGACCCGCGTACGCTTGTACAGGTCAAAATTCTCACCGTCTACCAATTGGGTAAGATAGCCATTGAGTGTTTTTCCTTCTTTATCGATAAAGGTCATAAACCGCATGGGATTTCCTTCTACCTTAAGGATGATGTTCTTATCCCGGCTCAGCCCACGAAGCCCTTCCTCACCAAGACTTTCTTTTATTTCAATTTCCTCGTTCAGTGCGTTGTAACGATAATAAACGGGCCCCACTTTCTCGTTCTTGTAAAAGAGTTCTGCAGGTTTGTAGTCGTTATTTGTATAAGGAGATCCTGCAAAACTCTCCCATTCCAAAGTGCGTTTTTGGGAGGCCTCCGAAACCGGGCCTAAAAGGGTGGCAATCGCTCCGGCTGTAGCTCCCTGAGCTGCGCCGCCACCGCCCATGTTCGTTTGAATCTGTCCTGAAAACTGTCCGTATGACAAACCGCTTATGGCTACGGAGAGTGTGAGTGTTAAAAGTCTGTTTTTCATCATCATAGAATTTGGCCAAAAATACGTATTATTTGGATAGGTTTGAAGCGCTCGTCGTTTTTACCCCCTTAAATCGATACAGCAGGGGGGGCGCGTCATTTCGTCCGCCCAGAATCCATTGATTTCCCTGGTCTGTAAAGGAGAGCAGTGACTTGAGGTTCCCCTTCAGATACAGCCCGGACCGAACATGGGGCAGAACATGGTAGGTGGCTTCGGATGCGGATAAGAGAACCGTTCCTGAAATGGCATCCAGGCGCGGAGTCTCCACCT
>CAKZOC010000002.1 GCA_937136025.1 uncultured Bacteroidota bacterium | reverse complement strand
ATCTCCCACAGACTTCAGGTCATGGACTTCCAGGGCAAAATGATCATAAGTAAAAGAGAACTCCTGGCCTCTGACGGGCGCCGTAAGGGCAAAAAACAGGATCACAAGTGGCAGGTATACAAAATGCCTTTTTCGATCTTGGTTATGCTGTAAATCGGGGAATATCTTATTCAAAATTTAAGGTTTTATGGGAGCCGTCGCAGAAGGGTTTGTTTCCGGAACCCCCGCATCGGCATAGGGCGGTATTTCCTTCTGCGTCCTCAATCGTTCCATCTGCAGCCCTGAGTTTAATCTTTCCTTTAACGAGCAGTGGCCCGCCGGGAAGTACCTGGATCTCCGTTGCTTCGGGGAGGTGACCTATCTCCTTATCGGGGGCCTTCGTATCATAGGTAAGGGCCCCGGACGGACATCGGTTTATTTGATTCTTTAAATCCTGGATTGATGCTGCCTCAGGTCGAATCCACGGTTTTTCATCGGGCAGGTATACCTCTGGAAGCGTTTTTACACAAACTTCAGAGTGAATACATTTTGCAGGTTTCCAGATGACTCGGAAGTCATCCTTTTCATAGTATTTAACGATCTCTTTATGTTCCATTTATGCAATAGTTATTCCTTTGAGCACCAGTCGTTTCCATTCGGGATGTCGCTGGAGATACAGGGCGACAAAAGGACATAGGGGTACCAGGGTTAATTCCTGCCGATCTATATCCTCCAGGACTGCTCCGATCAGGGCAGAGCCAATTCCTCTGCCGGAAAGTACCGGGGGGACTTCCGTGTGGGTTAGGTAAATTTTATCCTTCGCTTTAATGTATTCCAATCGGGGCGTTTCACCTTCCAGATGAAATTCATATTGGGATTTATCCGGATTGTCGATCAGTTCGCAAGTCTCTTTCATCACTTCTCGACTTCAATAGGAGGGGGGCCTTCCGGGATCATAGCTTCGTAAACGGTACTGCCTTTGCGCTCTGTATATTCATTTTTGACTTTTTGTACCAGGGATGGATTCTCAAAGAGGTCCACCATGGTCATCCCCATGGCCTTGGCGGCATAGAGCATCCCTTTGTGGCCAATACTCATACCCCCGCAGGCGACCACAGCCCAGGAATGCCAGGGGGTATCCTTAGGGGCTACGGTAACCCCCAGGTTGATGTTCGGGACGTTCCAACTCACGTCGCCTACATCCGTAGAACCGCCCCCGGGATGTTCCTCGGTTTCCTTTAAAGGAAGAATGCCACTATCCATACCGACCTGAGGTTTTCCGGTGGCTTCCTGAATTTTTTTTCCAAATGCCGTTTCGGCTTCCGTGTAACTGATAGGACCTAATAATTCGAGATTTTTCTGCATAATTTCTCCTCCTGAGCGGTTTACCAGAACTTCATAGATGCCGGAGATGAGTGAAATCTTATAATCCACATCCGCCATAATAGCAGCCCCTTCGGCCATCTCACGGATACGCTCGTATACGGGTGTCATGCCGCTCCGTTTCGTATCCCGAACGCGTACCCATATTTTAGAGTAGTCGGGAACCACATTGACCACCTGCCCTCCATCCTGTATGTGATAGTGGACCCGAACGGTAGGTTTAATATGTTCCCTGTAGTAGTTGATTCCGGTGGTGTAGAGTTCCAGGGCGTCGGAAGCACTTCGTCCATTCCAGGGATCGGCCGAGGCATGGGCTGCCTGCCCGAAAAATTCCACTTTAAAATCGACAAGGGCCAGCGTGCTTTGAACATCTGCCTCAGTTTGGGCCGCCGGGTGCCAACTGATATTGACATCCACATCGTCCCAAAGCCCGGAGCGCACCATCCAGATTTTACCAAAAAACTTTTCTTCAGCCGGGGTTCCCAGAAACTTTATGGTTCCCGATAACTTACCCGCCTCCAGGAGCTCTTTAATGGAAATTGCAGCGGCTAAACTAGCCGTCCCGAAGAGGTTATGACCGCAACCGTGCCCGGCTGCCCCTGCATTGAGCGGTTCTTTCTCGGGTTGCGCCTTCTGGGATATTCCGGGAAGTGCATCGTATTCCCCAAGGATGCTGATCACAGGGCTGCCACTCCCATAGGTAGCGACAAAAGCCGTTGGAATACCAGCCACACCGCGTTCTACTTTGAACCCGTTTTTTTCCGCATAATCTGCGAGGATTTTGGAAGAGCCCGTTTCCTGAAAGGCCGTTTCAGCCAAAGCCCAAATGGAATCGCTGACGGCGATTAATTCCTGTCTGTGACGTTCAATGGAAGCCTCTACGGTTTTCTTATTTCCTTTTATTTTTTGTGAATATAGTCCTGTAAAACAGGAAGCTACAAGGATGAAAGATGTGGCTAAGAGCAGTTTTTTGGTCATAGGGTTGGTGTTTAATGATCCCCTAAAGATACCAAAAAATATATGTGTAAAACCGCTTCTGAATTTTCAGAACCGCTGAAGGACAACGATCAGTTCAGGGCTTCTTTGTAGGTCTGAAGGCAGCGTTCTCTCGCCAGTTTGTGGTCGACCATTTTTTCTGCATAAGTATCCGTCCCGTATTCGGGAACCCACCTCTGGATATAGGTGCGGTCTTTATCGAATTTATCGACCTGGGTCATGGGGTTAAAGATCCTGAAGTAAGGGGCGGCGTCCACACCGCTGCCCGCGGCCCATTGCCAGTTTCCAACGTTGCTGGAGCACTCGTAATCCAGGAGTTTTTCGGCAAAGTAAGCCTCTCCCCAGCGCCAGTCTATCAATAAATGCTTGCATAAAAAACTAGCGACCAGCATCCGCACCCTATTGTGCATATATCCCGTGCTGTTGAGTTCTCGCATCCCGGCATCGACCAGGGCATATCCGGTTTCCCCCTTTTTCCATTTCTCAAATTCATCTTCCCGATTTCGCCAGGCGATACGGTCATAGGGTTTTTTAAAGGCCTGGGTTGTGGTATGCGGGAAATGCCAGAGTATTTGCATAAAAAACTCCCGCCAGATGAGTTCATTCCAAAAGGTTTCGTTTTGGGACTTTAGCGCTTTTTCAAGTACACGTCTTATGGATATTGTACCAAATCTCAGATGAGGCCCCAAATGAGACGTACCCTCCATGGCCGGAAAATTTCGGGTTTGCTCATAACCCTCAATACGAGAGGCCTCCAATTGATAGGGCGGGACTTTGATTTCTGATTTTCTAAACCCAAGGTCTCCCAGACTGAGCGAAGGGAAATCCCCGGACGGCAGAAGGTTTTTCAAGTGGTTTTCAGAAGGGTTCAAAGAGCGATCTGCACCGGCGGCGAATCGTTGTTTCCACTTATTTTTATAAGGAGTGTAAACGACATAAGGACTTCCGTCTTCTTTCGTGATTTGATCGGTTTCGTAGATGACCTGATCCTTAAAGGTATGGAATTCAGTACCCCGGGTCTTCAGGAATTCTTCGATTTCCGAATCTCTTTGGCGGGCATAGGGTTCGTAATCCCGGTTGGTAAAGACGGCCTTGATGTTCCAGGTTGCGTCCAACGTCTTAAAGACTTCTAAAGGGGTCCCGGAATACATACCGACACCACTGTTATGCTCTGCTTTAAGAACTCTATTCAGATTCTCAATATTCTGGTGTATGAAAGATAACCTGGGGTCAGCTTCTGGCAATTCCTTTAAGATCTCCCGGTCGAAAATGAAAATTGGAATCACCGCATACCCGGAGGTTAGGGCTTTATAAAGCCCGGTATTATCGTCGAGTCTGAGGTCCCTGCGAAACCAGAAAAGGGCAACTTCTTTTTGCAATTATCCGATGTTCAGAGTGGAAATGCCCCCGTCTACGCCCAGCACCTGTCCTGTTGTCCAACTGCTGTCCTCGCTGAGCAGGAAAGCAGCCATTCGGGCTATATCCCCGGGTGTTCCCACACGTTTAAGCGGATGTCGGTCGGCCATCATTTCCTGCTTTTTTTCATTGTTTAAGAGCCGTTTGGCCAAAGGTGTATCCACCAGGGAGGGCGCAATGACATTGACCCGGAATTGTGGGGCATATTCAGCCGCCAGGGCACGGGCGAAGCCTTCAATAGCCCCTTTGGCTGCTGCGACGCTGGTGTGAAATGGCATACCGCTTCCCACGGCTACCGTACTGAAAAAGACCAGGCTGGCTCCCGGATTAAAACGAGGCATGATTTCTTTGAGCACCCGAACGAGCCCCATAAAATTGAGTTCCATGTCTTTTTCAAAGGTCTCCGGACTCAGCATTTTAAAGGGTTTCAGGTTGATACTGCCCGGGCAGTACACAAATCCGTCCAGGGATTCCGGCAGGTTCGACAAATCCATGGAGTCCGCCGTAACATCGAGGGAGAAAGAAGTAATGCCTTCCGCGTCTCCTTCCCCAGGGTTGCGGGAGGCTGTAATGATGTTATACTCTTGTTTGAGGAGGTTTACGAGTTCCTGGCCGATCCCTGAGGAACCGCCCACGATAAAAATAGTTTTTTTCATCTGTTTGTTTTTATTGTTTTTAATAGGTCAGATGTAATTCGCCAATAACCATCTCGGTTGGTATCAAGAACTGTTATGGCTCATTTCATAGGGTCTCTATAGTAAATGTTGTGGGGCGGCCGGGTAGGGATCCGAACATGTCCGTTAAAGCCCTTTCCCGATGCCTGAAAATTCCTGAGAGTTGTTTGCGCACAAAAATCGGGTGCGCCAGGCTTCCCAGTAAGCCCAGGGGTAATTTGTAATCGACGATGTCCTCCATCAACACCCCTCCGTCTATTTTTTTGATAAAATGCTTATGATGCCATAGACTGTAGGGTCCGAAGCGCTGTTCGTCCACAAAATAGGACCCTGCTTCCACATGGGTAATTTCACTTACCCACCGTGTGCGAATCCCGGGAAAAGGGGAGACGTTGTATTGAATGATCTGTCCTGCATACATCGGCCGCTCTGCTCCGCTGAGAATCTGGAAGCCCATGTGGGCAGGGGTAATCTTCTGGAGATTCTCCGGATTCGACAGGAAATTCCAGGCATCCTCAGGAGTAATGGGCAGCTGCTGCGTCGCGTGTAATCGATATAGTTTCATAACTGAATACACAAATATACGATCATTCTGTTCAAGCCATATTGATAATGAGTTAAACAAAATATAAAAACAGGAAGATTGCAAATGGAAAGCAGCTCCCGGACATCTTTTCAGGCCCGGGCTGTCATGGGAGTCAGAATTCGTATCTTTCGACCATGCGAAAAGTATGCTTATGGATGCTCCTGTTAGGGAGTATAGGCTTTCCTTTGAACCTCACCGGGCAGCTTCATGCCACGTGGAAGGGTGCCCTTTCAGAAAATATTGAAGAAAGCTCCGGGTTATTGCTTCTGGATAATCGTTTGGTTACCCTAAACGACTCTGGCAATGCTCCGGTACTCTACGAATTGGATACTACCTCCCTCGAGGTGGTCCGGGAGGTAACCATTACCAATACTGGAAATTCAGATTGGGAATCGCTTTCGGCAGACGCCACCTACATCTATATCGGGGATTTTGGCAACAACCTCGGAAAACGAAAGGACCTTCGCATCCTGAGGGTTCCCAGAGCGGAGTATTCCAAAAAGGATGAAATCGAGGCCGAAGTCATCTCTTTTTTCTATGAGGATCAGGTGGATTTTAGCGGGAAAGGCAATAGTGATTGGGATGCAGAAGCCCTTATTGCCGGACCCGACTCTCTTTGGGTATTCACCAAGCAATGGCAAAAGAAGGGTACAACTGTCTACAGCCTTCCCAAAATCCCCGGGAAGTACAAAGCGCGTAAAGGCCCTTCTTATAATGTCCGGGGAATGGTTACCGACGCGGCCTTAGATCCCAGAGGAGGTATGTGGTATCTGCTGGGGTATACGGGCGAATTACAACCCTTCCTCCTGCAGGTTCCTTCAGGATCTCCTGCCGATGGCTTTCCCGTCCATACACAGCGGCACCTTTTAACTGTAGGATTTGTGAAGGAAAAAGGAATCGTCGTAAAGACTGAGGAGGCCGTCGTATTGGGCGTGGAGGCGCTTACACTTTCTGAACCGCCTATTCCAATAGGTTTTGCCCAGGCCGAAGGTTTGGCAATAAGCCCGAACGGGGATGTGTTTATAAGCTCTGAAGCCTTTGACCGAAAGATCATATCCCTTCCATCGGCATTGTACCGCATCCCTTCCCAGGCATTGACGCCCCCGCTCAAGACAAAGGTCGGCGAGCGATAACCCCGGATCTTAACAGGAGAACTTGCGGTCACTGCTTTCTCCAATGCTAAGTGCCCCTGAAATCGTTTCTGGGACCGCAAAGCATAAGGGGTTGGAATGCATGGTTTCAGCCCGTGTATTTAGGATTTATTTAACAAAACATGCCTGTCTTTCTGAGTAGTTTTGGCTGAAACAAAATTCCAATTAACATGATAAAAAGAACACTTTTGATTCTGGCGCTAAGCGCAGGATTTTTGGGGGCTGCACAAATGCAAACCCCTGCCCCAAGCCCGGGTTCAACCCTGGAGCAGATGGTTGGCCTTACTGAGGTTACCGTGAAGTACTCCCGCCCGTCCATGAAAGGACGAACGGTTTTTGGAAACCTGGTCCCTTATGGGAAACTCTGGCGCACAGGAGCGAATGCAAATACCACTGTCAGTTTTAGTGACGATGTAATGGTTGGGGGTAAAGCCCTTAAAGCCGGCACTTACGCGGTGTATACCAAACCTATGGCGGATAAGTGGGAAGTAATGTTTTATTCAGACACCAACAACTGGGGAACTCCGGCGAAGTGGGAAGAAGGAAAGGTTGCGGCGCGTATTACCGTGCCTTCTGTAAAAGCATCTCCGACAGCTGAAACTTTTACCATTACCCTGGACAACCTGCATAACAACGGGGGGACCCTGGGAATGTGGTGGGAAAACACTTATGCCGGTGTTCCTTTTGAAGTACCGACCAAGGCAAAAGCCATGAAGAGTATTGAAGCGGCCATGAGCGGACCTACCGCCAATGATTACTACGGCGCTGCATCGTACTATTTCCAGGAAGGTATGGAGATGGAGAAGGCTAAAGAATATGTAGATAAGGCAGTGGCTATGAATCCGGAAGCTTTCTGGATGATGCGCCAGCAATCCCTTATCTATGCTAAAATGGGCGACAAGGACGGAGCTATTGCTGCGGCCAAAAAATCCCTTGCTGCGGCTGAAAAGGCAGGAAATGCGGATTATGTGAAGATGAATAAGGATTCCCTCAAGGAATGGGGAGCCATGTAATACCGGTTTTCATTTCGACATAAACGAGATGAATTTCCTTGCCTGATTCATTTCATGGCAGTACAATACAGGCCCGGCGGTAACACCGCCGGGCTTTTTATATGCGGATGGGTGGGTTCCTCAGTAATCTGTCAAAGCCTTCGAGCAATACCGCAAGTATCATTACAAGTGCACACCCGAAAGCGTTGAGCCAGAGGAAAGACATCCAGTCGAATTTAAACCCGATAATGACCATAACCTGCGTAATGATGGCGGCGATAAATACGGAGTTGCCCCTTACGTGCTTCACGAAGAAGGCGAGCAGGAAAATCCCCAGTACATTTCCGTAAAAAATAGATCCGATGATATTCACGAGTTGGATGAGGTTTTCCGCCAGGCTGGCCAGGCAGGCCAGGGTAATGGCAACTACCCCCCACATGAGTGTAAACAGACGTGATACCTTTACGTAGTGTTTGGGTTCCATCTCGGTCTTTTTATTTCTTTTGTAGAGGTCAAGGGCTGTAATCGTCCCCAACGCATTCAATTCCGAAGCTGTGGAAGACATGGCAGCCGATAGGATCACAGCCAGTAAGAGGCCGATAAGGCCCCGTGGCAGATAATTCAGGATAAAGTGGATAAAGACGTAGTCTTTGTCATTGGTCTCCACGCTGCTGTCTGCCTGGCTAATGAGGTTTTTAGCCGTTTCCCGGTTAAAACGTTCCTTCTGGTTGATTTTCAGAATATTCTCTTTGGCCACAACCGTTGAGTTGTATTCCTTGAGATCCAGCGCTTTGGAAAAAGCGTTTTGCGCCATCTTTTTCTCCTGTTCCAACGCCCCGTGTGCCATTTCCAGTGCCTCGTCCTCCTCGGCGTATTCCGATTCAAGAACCGCCGCGGTAGCCGCGGGGTTAAAGTTCAGCGGTGAAGGATTGTACTGGTAAAAAACAAAGACCATAACCCCGACCAGCAGAATAAAAAACTGCATCGGGATTTTCAGCAAACCATTAAAAATAAGTCCGAGCTGGCTTTCCCTTACGGATTTTCCCGATAGGTAGCGCTGTACCTGACTCTGGTCTGTGCCAAAATAGGAGAGCATCAGAAACATTCCTCCGGTAATCCCGCTCCAGAAAGTATACCGGCTAGTGGTATCAAAGTCGAAATTGAGAATATTCAGTTTCTCACTGGCCCCGGCAATTTTAAGGGCTTTGCCAAAGTCAATGTCGGCAGGCAGGTATCCGAGAATAAAGAAAAAGGCCATAAACATCCCCAGCATAATAACGAACATCTGTTGCTTTTGAGTGACGTTAACAGCTTTGGTACCCCCGGAAACCGTATATATAATCACGAGGATGCCGATAATGATGTTCAGCGTTTTTAAATCCCACCCGAGTACGGCAGACAAGATGATGGAAGGGGCGAAAATGGTGATTCCCGCTGCCAATCCCCGTTGGATCAGGAATAAGATAGCCGCCAGGGTCCGCGTTTTCAGATCGAACCTTCTTTCCAGAAATTCATAAGCCGTATAGACCTTGAGATGGTGATAGATAGGAATAAAAACAATGCAGATGATGATCATCGCCACGGGCAGTCCAAAATAGAACTGTACAAACCCCATCCCATCGTGAAAAGCCTGGCCGGGTGTGGAAAGAAAGGTAATCGCACTGGCCTGGGTAGCCATTACAGAAAGTCCGACAGTCCACCATTTGGCCCGGTTACCCCCGAGGACGTATTCCTTTACATCTTTGTTTCCCCTGGTTTTCCAAACGCCGAAAAAGACGATAAAAAATAGGGTTCCCGCCAGAATGATCCAATCTATAGTTGCCATACTAAGCGTTCGAGGTCATAATAAAGTAGAACACCAGAATGTAGATGGCGTTTAAAACAAGCACCAGGGTATAGATGCGTTTCCAAACCATCTTTGCTTTCATTTCATCCTTTAACTCCACGCTCCGTAGGTATTGGGGCCTTCCCAATGGAAAGCATATTAGACAATAATTTAAACGCACCCGGCACTCCTGCAGGAAGCTCCCGAAAAAAACTCAGGCCGGTGTAAATATAGTATCCCGAGCCATAAGGTGCGACCAGTAACCCACCCTTTTTACCGGATTCCCCCGGGTCGTTCATGGATAGGAGGGGAGTATAAGACGGATCCCACTGATCGGGGAAATACAGTCCGCGTTCCTGTACCCAGCCCTGAAAATCCTGAGCACTAATTGGATTCGGAAAGTTCAGGATGGGGTGATCGGGTTCCAGAATTTCTACAGAAGCCGTCTCGTCGGATACCCGGTCGCGGGAAAGGCGAAGCGGATAAGGGGCCAGATTGCTGAAGTCCCGGGGGCCGCGCCCGCTGGTATTGTATTGTACGATCATGGTGCCCCCTTCCTTGACGTAATTGAGTAAGATGTCATTTTTAAAAGGCAGTTCATCCAGAACATTATAGGCTCGAATACCCAGGACTACAGCGTCCATTTTCTTTAAGGCCTCCGCACTGAGGGCGTCCATACTCAGCGTATGCACGGTATACCCAATCGCTTCCAGATTTTCCGGAACCTGATCCCCGGCGCCCATCACATAACCGATATGTTGCCCGGCCTTTTTAACATTGAGGCGCACGACCTTTACGGCCGCCGGCATTAAGACGATTTGAGCCGGAATATGCTCATAGACAATAGGGATGAGTTCTTCGTTGTAGATCTTGTCTCCTAACGAAATTTCCGGGGTTACAAAACCTTGTGAATCCCCGGGAGGGGGCAAGAGTGTAAACTGAAAGACCTGCTCATCTCCTTTTCCGTTGAGATCAAGGGTATAGGAAGCGGGTTCTGACTGCCATCCTTCCGGTACCCTCAGCCTTACCTGGCCTCTGGCACTCTGCGTATGTGATTTCACTACCATTTTCAAGGAACGGGAATGTGCAGAGGTGAATATACTCACTTGTTCTTCAAAATTCGCCGTCACTTTGGGGAGCACCTCAAAAGCCCGGACCAATTCTCCTTTATCAGGTTCGGAATACCTGTGAATGACCGGTGTTACATAATTTAGCAGGGCTCCGTCAATATCTACATTTACCCGTAAATAAAATGCGGGAGGGGTTTGTGGTTTCCCGATAAGAGACGGATCAGAAACGGTGTAAAGCCCCTGAGTTCCTGATTCCCGAAGCCAATACGGGTCGGTGCCTTCATGGTCTTCAGGAACCGCAATAGCTCCTTCGAGGAGTATCCGCTGATTCTCAGGCAGCGGGATGAGGCTGTCGCTTTGAGTCCCGGCATCCAGTTGAAAGCCCCGCACTTCCACGGGCCACTCAGATCGGTTAACCATTTCGATACGAATCGGAGCCGTTTCTCCGGGATTTGCCGCGTATTCGACCGAGGAAGCTTCAATATACAGCCCTGAGACGTTGATAATCAGTTCCAGAAGTTGCCTGCTTTTAAGCCGCTTCCAGTACGAATCCTCCAATTGCGTCAGCAGCTTATACGCCTCGAGCAGTTCGGGGAGATGGGAAGCGGGATTCCTGAAATTAAAAGCGGATTCCATAGGATCGAGAATAGCCCCGACAGCGTCACCCCCTTTTAAACGGCCCCAACTCGTATCGATGCCCTCAAAGAGATCTCCGTTTTGTGGTATGCTTCCTTCGAGCAATTCTACGTACTCTTTTTGAGAACCCCGGACGTTGGGCCTGCCAAAGCCCTGACATCGGTGCTTACTACTGGCCATGGAGGCGATTTCATTATTGGAGAGGCCGCGTTCCGGATAGTACACACCAACATCCAGGGACACAATTTTCGATTTATCCGTCTTTTCAAAACGCTCACGGCTTGCGCTGGACCACATGGATGTATTGTAAAAGAGGCGCTCCGGACTCCAGGGTTGCAGCGTGGTGAGCTGCTCTGGATAGGCCTTTCGATCCCCGGCAAGGTCAAAGGCTTCGGTGCTTAAAATTGCGGAAGAAGTATGATGGCCATGGGTGCTCCCGGGTGTGCGGTGGTCAAAGCGGTTGACGATAACGTCGGGTTTAAAGGTTCGGATTACACGGACCACATCGGAGAGCACCGCATCCCGGTCCCATATCCTGAGCGTTTCGTCCGGGTGTTTGGAATACCCGAAGTCGTTCGCCCTGGTAAAGAATTGTTGGCCTCCATCTACGCCTCTGGCCTCCAGGAGTTCCTGAGTTCTCAATACACCGAGTAATTCCCGCAGCTCGGTCCCGATAAGATTTTGGCCGCCATCCCCCCGCGTTAACGACAAATAAGCGGTTTGGGCGTGCACCTCATTGGAGAGGTATGAAATTAAACGGGTGTTTTCATCATCCGGGTGGGCCGCGATGTAAAGGGCAGAACCTAAAAAGTTTAGTTTCTGAAGGTCGTTATAGAGTTGTACAGAAGATGGCGGAGCCTTACCCTGTCCGTCGCAAATCATTGGAAGTAGGAGGATTCCCAGGGTCAACCAGCGCAGTAAATATGGCATAATTCGGCGATTTAGTCGGCCGGGTAAAGATAGAAAGATAAAGGGGTGGGCAGGGTACTTTAAAACTTCTTTAACACCTTAAAGCGCATCGCTGCCTTCTGTATCGGCCTCTTCAGGTTGAAGAACTGCCACCGCTTTTTGAAGAAAGAGGTTGTTGGGGTAGGTCACCAACTCCCCTTCAGGGTTGCGAAGGTGCACATGATACGCCCGGATATCTTCAATCCAGAATTCGTTCACCCCTTCCAGTTCCTTATCCAGAATCCGTATATGATCTCCAATTTTAAAAGGGAAGGAAAAAAACAGGATTACTCCCGCCGTGATATTGCTTAAAATAGACCAGCTGGCAAAAAGAGCCACCCCGATTACGGCGAATACCGAAGATAAAATTAAACCGACTTCACGGAAGTTTACCCCCCAGATGAGCAACAGGGCGCTAATCATCAATACCCCGTGTCCGATTGCGACGTATTTTAGAATCAGACGGGTTCGAACATCATTCAGGTCGCTGATCTGCCCTACTTTGCGAATGGCTTTTGTGGAGAGAAAGCGCGTTATAACAAGGATGCCCAGGACTAACACAGTCGTCAGCACCTCGGTCTGGTAGGTGGTCAAAAGTTCATTCATCGCATTTCCAATCCTAAACTATCCCGTAAAGATAGATCCGAGTTCCCATTCTTCTGCCAGTACGGGCTTAAAATAGTTTTGTTCAGACGGGCTGTAGAAGTGATCGCTCCGCGCCCCGACGGGTACGATTCGCTCCATCCTTCTATTCGGTAGGGAAAACCGTCCTGGAATTGAATGCTTAAGGTTCGGTCCAGTTCGGGGTACCGGACTGTCAGTTGTCGACTGCCTGCTTCCCGGGTAAGTGATACCTCGGCCTTATAGGCTTTAATCTCCCGATGTTTTAACCTCAGGTATTCCAGGGAGGGAACAATAGGTAACTGACCTTCCGGCAAAGCATCCGGATGGGTGCGAATCAACGTCCAGAGTTCATCTTCGAGGACATCCTTCTCAATACTGAAGGCCTGATCGGCTTCAGATTCAAAATAGCTATGGGACTGGATTTCAAAAGTTTCCCGATTATTGAGTTGGGCAAAAACATGACCACACCATTCCTGAACCGAAGTCGTAATTTTCAAGGCATGAGAGTCCCCGGACACCGGATAAAAAATACTGCTCATAATGGAATAGGGGTACACCCCGGTGAGAAACTTGCGCACCCGGTTAAGCTTCATTACTGAAGTTGTGCCGGGGTTCTTCCGATCTGCTTTGACCTGTTTATCCGTGTTAAAAGGTTCGGTCACAAAAATAAGAACAGCCTCTCCTTTTCGGAGTTCTCCGTATCGGGCCTGTTGCAACTCGTAGCTGTTCAATTCCGCAACCCCGCCGTACCAGTATTCTTTAAATTCGGGTGTTAGGGATTTGGATGCCGACGGTTTTGCCGGAATAACGGATGCCTTCTGGATAGCATTCCCTTCAGGGGTAGCAGCCCCGACAGCGGGAGATTCTCCGCAGCTTATTGTCAGGCTTATTGTCAGGAGTAAAATAAGGATGGACCTGTATGGCGTCTTTTTCAAAATGCGAGATTTTTAACAGGCACAAAAGTACTTTAAATAGCAGTTTCAGCCAGCGCCCTTAACGTTTTGTAAACTAATTCAGTAGGAAGGCCTACCACATTCGTGTACGACCCGCTAATACTTTCCACACCCACCAGGCCGATCCACTCCTGTATCCCATAGGCGCCCGCTTTGTCCATCGCCTGACCGGAGTCTACATAGTGTTGTATCATCTGATCGGTCAGGGGGGCGAATTTTACCTGGGTTGTGGAATGTTTGACCACCTGTTGTCCGGGCGTACTAAAACAGACGGAGGTGATAACCTCGTGTTGCTGGCCGGAGAGCGCCCGTAAGGTGTCTAAGGCCTCCTGGGTATTGGAAGGCTTCTCCATAACCTTACCGCCAAACCAGACGATGGTATCGGCCGTTAAGAGGATCGTACCTGCTTTCACGTAGTTTTTCAGAGACTCCGCTTTTTGGCGGGCCAGGTAATCGGAAATGTGATGGTGTTCCAGGGTTTGGGGATATACCTCCTGAACATCCGACCGGATGACTTCAACGCTCATACCCATGGACTCCAGAAGAAATTTTCTTCTCGGGGAGCCCGACCCCAATATTATTTTTTCAAATCCAAACTGCTCCATGGGTGGGTTCAATCGTTCGCTGCATCGAAATGCGTATGCCAGTGCCCGCGGACTTTGAGTACTTGTTCGATAATGTCTCGCACACAACCCTTCCCACCATTGAGATGTGAAATATAGTGGGAAATGCGTTTGACTTCCGGGACGGCATCCTGCGGACAGACTACCATACCTGACATTTGCATAGCCGGGATATCGGGAATATCATCTCCCATATAAAGGATTTCCTCAGCGCGTATTTCGTAATCCAGCAGGTATTCCCGCAGGGACTCCTCCTTAAAGGCAGCGCCGAGGTAGATGTCCGTGACACCCAGGGCTTTCAGGCGAGCGCGTACCCCCTCGTTAGACCCTCCACTGATAATGCAAATCCGGTATCCCTTGTTCAGGGCGGTTTTAACAGCATAGCCATCCCTGACGTTCATTGTCCTGAGGAGTTCGCCCTCTGTGGTGATCGTTATGGTACTATCCGTAAAGACCCCGTCGACATCGAAAACGAAGGTGGTCACATTCTGGAGGAGTTCTTTATAGTTCCTGCTCATAAGTGCGGTATATGGATTCAGAGATTTTAGTGTAGAGTTCTTTGTCTTTTTCTCCGGTCAGCATTCGTAAATGGGCCTGGAGGGTTTCAGTGTCATTCCTGCGGGCAGGTCCTGTTTGTGCTGAATAGGCCGAGAGATCTTTGGCTTTTGCACACGTTTCATCGAGCAGGGGGCCGAGAAGGCTTTTTGAAAGCCCGGCCTCCGCACAAATCGTTTCTCCCAGATAGATCATGTGGTTGGAAAAATTATTGATATAAACTGCGGCCAGGTGCAATGCTCTTCTTTTTGCAGTTGGTAGTTCCAGGACCTGAGTACTCAGCGCCCGCGCCAGGGCAGTCAGCAGTGCAGTATCAGAGGCAAGGGCCGCTTCAATACACAAGGGCACTTTTTGGAAGTCAATTGCCCGTTCTCTGGAAAAAGTCTGCAACGGATATAGTACCCCAGGGCGAGAAGCTCCCTGTAAAACCTTTAAATCCATGGCCCCTGAGGTATGCACAAAAAGCCCGTCTGCCCCCGGGTAGTGCGTCATGACTTCCGCAATTGCGCTATCGGCTACCGCCAGGATATAC
>CAKZOC010000001.1 GCA_937136025.1 uncultured Bacteroidota bacterium | reverse complement strand
CTAATATGCTGGCCGGAAGTTTTTCCGAAGCGGGGGGCGGGGATTTCACGATTCCCTTTATGTCGGATAACCTCGGTGGACTTACCCTGGGAGGCGTACAGATAACACCCAACAGGCTCTTTCTTGATTTTTCGACAGGATCTCCCCTACCCACAGAGGTTTCGGGATCGCCAACCACAGAAGTTACCAATACCCTCTCGGGATCTTTTAACAATATGGGAGTCCCCCTTGCTAAGAGCTATCACCTCCTGGCTGCCGGCTACGGCAATGTTGCCGGCGTACAGGCAGGGCTTGCCAATCCGTTCTATGCCCGGTTTGCTTCCGGACCCTCTGCCACGGTCATTGGAGATGCCCTGGCACAAAACCCGTCCTTCTTCAGTCTGTGGATTGGCAACAACGACGTGCTGCAATTCGCAACTTCCGGGGGTACCGGTACGGATCAGACAGGAAACCTTGATCCGTCTACCTATAATTCTAATGACATCACGGATCCCATGGTTTTCGCCGGGGCCTATGATCAGCTGTTACAATTCCTTACCGCGAACGGGGCGGATGGGGTAGTTGCTAACCTTCCTGATGTGACTAAAATACCCTTTTTTACGACCGTTCCGCATAATCCGGTTCCCCTGGATCAGGCCACCACTGATTTCCTTAACAGTCCTTTGGCCTATGGTGCTTATAACGCCGGCCTTCAGCAACTTCTTGGACTGGGGCTTATTTCGGCGGAAGAGGTTACCCGTCGTACCATTAGTTTTACTGCCGGACCCGGGAATGCTGTGGTAATCCTGGATGAGGACCTGACGGATCTGACTGCCTTCAATCCTGCACTTATCAATATGAGACAGGCCACTGCAGATGACTTACTGGTATTCACATCCCAAACCATCATCGGCACTCCTGCAGATCCGAACGACCCCACCAGCATCAACGGGGTGGCCGTTCCGTTGGGCGACCAGTGGGTCCTGACACCTGAAGAACAACAAGCCGTTTTAACAGCTACAGCTGCCTATAACCAGACCATAGCCGCACTGGCACAGGCCTATGACCTGGCCCTGGTGGATATGAATGCCTTCTACAACCTTGTGGAGTCTGAAGGTATTCCCCTGGCTGATGGAAGCGTGGTGACGGATACTTATGCTGTTGGATGCGGCTTTTCTCTGGACGGCATCCATCCCACTCCCAGGGGCAGTGCCTTGATAGCGAATGAATTCATCAAGGCCATCGAAGCCAAATTCGGGGCGGTTTTGCCAAAAATAAATCCTCTGGAGTATAAAGGATTATATATTAACTGATCCAAAATTTACACTATCTTTAAGGGTATTCCGAAGTTTCGGAATACCCTTTTTTCATTTGCAAATGACATAACTTATGAAATTCATCCTCCGACTCCTGCTCAGTGCCCTGGCCGTCATCCTGCTGGCAAATATCCTTCCCGGAGTGGAAGTCAGCGCCTTTGGCAGTGCCGTTTTGGTAGCCCTTGTCCTGAGTTTACTCAATCTTATTGTAAAACCCCTGTTAGTGATCCTGACGCTTCCGGTGACCATTCTCACCCTCGGGCTCTTTCTGCTGGTCATCAATGCCCTGATCATCCTTCTGGCCAGTTCATTGGTGTCGGGTTTCAGCGTTGATGGTTTCTGGCAGGCTTTGCTCTTCTCACTGCTGCTATCCGTCCTGGAGTCCGTTTTATTTGCCTTTCTGAAGGAAGACTCTAAATAGGAAGTTAAAGATTGACATACAGCCGGTTGAAAACTTGTCGTGTTGGCTAAAATGCCCTACTTTTGCACGGTTTCTTTAATAGCTGATTCATGAATATTACCAAAGAGCAGATAGACCCCCTGAATGCGGTTCTCAAAGTAGAACTCTCACGGGAAGACTATCAGGAAAAAGTAGATACAATTCTTAAGGATTACCGTAAAAACGCCAATATTCCGGGCTTTCGCAAAGGACAGGTTCCTATGGGCCTGATCAAGAAGCAATATGGGAAAGCCGTTCTGGTGGATGAGGTGAACAAATTGCTGCAGGACAACCTGAACAATTACCTGACGGAGGAAAAACTCGATGTACTTGGGAATCCGCTCCCCAAGCAACAGGATAATTTCAACTGGGAAGCCGATGACCTCGCCTTTGAATTCGAGTTGGGTCTCGCGCCTGATTTTGAAGTATCCCTAAGTCCTAAAAAAGGTATACCCCATTACAAAATAGTTGCCGACAAAAAGATGATCGACGATCAGGTAGATCGCATCCGTAAACAATACGGCAAATTGGTTTCACAGGAAGTGATTGGGTCTGAAAATGAAGTAAGCGGCAACTTCTTTAATGAGGAAGCTGAAATTGATCATAAAACGACCCTGGAACTCGATAAAATTAAAAGCAAGAAGGCTCTCGGCGCCCTAAAGGGAAAAAAAGCAGGGGATACAGTTACCTTAAAGACCAAGGGGCTCTTTAAAGAAGACTTCCTGTTGCCAGGCACCCTTGGGATTCCAAGAGAAAAGGCCGAAAACCTGGATATTGAAGTAGATTTCACCATAGCTGAAATCAACAAACGCGAACCGGCCGAACTCACTCAGGATTTGTTCGACAAACTCTTCGGGCCCGATACCGTGCATTCCGAAAAAGAGATGCGCACCAAAATCAAGGAGGACTCTGAAGCACAGTTTCAACAACAATCCGACCAGAAGTTGCTGAACGACGTTACCGAAAAACTGATTGAAACTACAAAATTTGATTTGCCTACCGAATTTCTGCAAAAATGGATGCAGAATACCGGAGAAAAAGTACTCTCTGAGGAAGAAGCCCGGGATGAGTTTGAAAAATCTGAAAAAGGCCTGAGATATCAGCTGATCGAAGGGAAGCTTATCAAGGAACACGGTTTGGAATTACAGTTTGAAGAGCTCAGAGACTTCGCCAAGGGTTTTATCAGATCTCAAATGGCCCAATACGGACAGTCCGAGCCCAAGGAAGAGGATTTGGATGCTATTGCCGCCAGAGTATTGAGCAACCAGGATGAAGTCAAACGGCTCTCCGAACAGTTGATGAGTCAGAAGTTGCTGGATCTTTACAAGGAAAAAGCGAACCTGAAAACTAAAGAAGTGACCTATGACGATTTCGTCAAGGAGGTATACGGATAAGGATAGAGAAGCAATACCTAAACGCAGTCCGCTGCTTTTAGTGTTGACAAATTGAGTATCTTTACGGTGCCGGATCACTTTGTTTCGGCACCTTTTTTTTAAAATAAAATCGCTAGTAAAACTACATGGACTACGCTAAGGAATTCAAAAATTTTGCCGTTAAGGACCAGGGGATCAACAGCCTGTATCTGGAGCCCCTGCTTCAGAGTATGTACCCGGTGGGAATGACCCCAAACATCATTGAAGAGCGGCAGCTCAACGCCATTGCCATGGATGTGTTTTCACGTCTTATGATGGATCGCATTATCTTTTTGGGAACTCCGGTAACCGATCAGGTGGCCAATATCATTCAGGCCCAACTGCTGTTTCTGGCCAGTGCTGATTCTTCCAAAGACATTCAGATTTATATCAATTCCCCTGGGGGTAGTGTGTATGCCGGTCTGGGAATTTACGATACTATGCAGTTCATAAAACCCGATGTGGCCACAATATGCACGGGTATTGCCGCCTCTATGGCAGCCGTGTTGCTGTGCGCAGGCCATAAAGGAAAACGCAGCGGGCTGCGGCATTCGCGTGTCATGATCCATCAACCCATGTCCGGAGCTCAGGGACAGGCGAGCGATATCGAAATTGCGGCGAAAGAGGTGGTTAAATTGAGAGATGAACTCTACGAAATTATAGGCACTCATACAGGCCAGAGTTTTGACAAAATATACGAAGACAGCGACCGGGACTTCTGGATGAAAGCCAAAGAAGCCCTGGAATACGGAATGATCGACGAGATACTGGAGCGGGAATCCGATTGAGTCCAAACATCCTGATAATCCCCAGAGAAGGCAATTTTTGTGAGTTCAGACGTTTAATTAAGATAAGGTCTAAAAGGGCATGGCTAAAGAAAACCTGGAATGTTCGTTTTGCGGAAGAAAGAAACCGGAAACCAATCTGCTGATTGCAGGTCTGGACGCCCACATCTGTGACCGTTGTATTGAACAGGCACATGGAATTGTAGCCGAAGAATCCCGTCAGGCCAAAAACGAAGATCTCTTCTCTGAACTCGTCTTAAAAAAGCCCATGGAAATCAAAGATTTCCTGGACACCTATATTATCGGACAGGAACGGACCAAAAAAGTAATGTCCGTGGCGGTTTACAATCACTACAAGCGATTGCTGCAACCCCAGTCCAAGGAGGACGATATTGAAATTCAGAAGAGTAATATTGTCATGGTCGGGCAGACAGGAACCGGTAAAACCCTGATGGCCAAGACCATTGCGCGCATGTTGAATGTTCCCCTGGCCATTGTAGATGCCACGGTGCTTACCGAAGCCGGATATGTGGGTGAGGATGTCGAGAGTATTCTTACGCGCCTGCTTCAGGCTGCGGACTACAACCTGGAAAAGGCAGAAAGGGGCATCGTATTTATCGACGAGATTGATAAAATTGCCCGAAAGAGTGATAATCCTTCT